>NZ_JBIIOV010000059.1:0-16770 GCF_044342925.1 Mycobacterium sp.
CCGTCGGGCAGTCGGAGAGTCCGGTGAAGCTGTAGCCGTTGCCGATCAGCAGGCCCGCGTTCGGGTTGTCTTTGGTGCCGTCGCCGATGAACAGCCGCACGAACGACGCCAACGGATCCACACCGGCGGTCGCCGCCTTCGGGGTGAACAAGCTCGACAACGGATCCAACAGCGCGCCCGTGGTCGTGGTCGCCGCAGGTGCGGCGGTCTTGGAACGCACCCCGAACTCCCGCCGCGAGAACGCCAGCGCCGTCCACATCAACGGCCCCGCCGCCGGATTGTCCCCGGTGCAGCCGGTGGTCAGCCACGACAGCAGGGCCGCACCCATACCGCCCACCGCGTCCGTCGCCGCGGCCGGCTGCGGCGAGGCCGTCATCACCGGCGCCGACGACACGGCTGCGGTCACCGACGCACCACCGGCGCCGGCACCGCCGCCGTCGACCGCGGTGATCATGGCCACGAGTCCGTCGTTGCTTCCGCGGTCAGCCGTCGCGGGCGCCACCGCCTGCGCCGGACCCACCCGGCCCGACCGCACATCGACGTTCGCTGTTGCACCCTCCGCGGCGTCCGAGCCGACATCCGAGCCGACATCCGAACCGGCATCCGAGCTCACACCGTCATCGCCGCCGCGCTCCGGCGGCGCCACCAGCACGGCACCCGACCCGCCCGGCGACCCCGCAGCAGACCCACTGGTGGCGTCAGAACCGGTCGACGAAGTACCCGGCCCCTCCGGCATGGTCGCCGTCGAACCACCGTTGCCGCGGGCAGGGCCCGTCGCCGTGGCCGGAGCGGGCTCCGGAGCGGGGTCAGACGGCTGTTCCATCGCAGGATCGGTTGGGGCAAGGGCGTCCGTGTCCGTGTCCGGGACTTCCAATGGTTCCGGGACATCCTCCACCGCCGGGACATCCTCCACCGCCGGGTCGGACGTCGAATCGGGCTGCTGTGGGGGCTGCGGTTCGGCTCCGCGCGCTCCGTCACGAGTCGATGCCCGGGTCGACGGCGCATCCGAAGAATCCGACTCCGACGACCCCGTCGAACCACCTGAACCGCGGGTGTCGGCGTAGGCCACCGGCAACGATGCCGCCGCCGCGCCGATACCCAGCGTCACCGCTAGGGCACCCACCCGGCCGATGTACTTCGCGTAACTCGATGCCGGTGTCTCCGGCACCGTCCGCTCGACGGCGATGGGACGAACCGGTGTGGCGTCCGCACCCCGCCTCTTCGTACGCCGACGGGCCGCCGCCGCAGCCTGGTTCCGATGATTGTCGTTGGCTGAAGCAGGCATCGCACGCGTCCTTGGCTCAGGTTTCAGGTACGCGTAGATCTACTCCTGCACGGGGGCTCCCGAGGTGTTACCGACAAAGACATAAATAATCAGACTAGCGGCTATTTGCGGATGCAAATACTTTGCTGTTGTCGGCAACGTTTTTTAAAATTCAGGCACTCCTAACTTGCGCGAAGAACGATTCGTACCCCAAATAAGCGCTGTCTAACGGGCCTAAGCACTCGGAATACAGTGTCGCCGTTATTACCGGTAAACGCGTGTGCTGCTGAGTTTGCTGCTCAGAGGCCGATGGTGAGCTGGCGGAAGATTAGCGGCGCAATCCGCTCCGCCATGTAGGCGTGACCGGCATCGGTGGGGTGCACCCCGTCGGCGCCGATCAGCTCGGGACGCCCGACGAACCAGTTCTCGGCAATCGGGTCGACGAACGTCATCCCGGTCGCGGCGGCTTGGGCCCGCAGGCTGTCCCGGATGGCCAACACCTCCGGCGGCGGCGTCGCGGTCGGCCATGGCGGCCCGATCACGAGGAACTTGGCATCCGGTGCGGCATACCGGGCGAGTTTGAAGGTATCGCCGGCCATCCCGGCGAGCTTGAGCGGCTCCACCGGTTGGTCGTTGCGGGAGCCGAAGAACACCACCAGCGCGTCGTTGCCGTGCACCGCCCGGGCCGCGAGATCCTCGAAGATGCTGCCCTGGGTGCCCGGCTGGCCGTAACCGGCCCCGCCTTCGGCCGCCACGTCGGCGTCGACCTGGATCCCGCGCTTGGCTAGCAACTGCCAGGTCAGCTGGGTCCACGAGTTGGGTCCATTGCCGCCCTCGGTGGAGCCGGCGGTGTACGAGTCACCGATGACGGCGATGTGCGCGCCCTTCTGCTCCGGTCCGGTGGCCAGCCCGGCGGGCGCCACCCATACGGCCGACGCGGCGGCGGCTGCTACGACGACGGTCGTCTTAGCAGCGCGCACGAAAGCTTGTCTCAGGATCACCGACACCTCACAGGTTCGGCTCAGCCTAAGGCCACTCAGCCCGCGCGGGCCGAAGGCGCAGCCTGGGGCGCGTCACGCACGACCATCTCGTGCGAGTCCAGCGAGAACACCGAGCCTGCGCGCAGATCGACATCCGGCGAAAGAGGGCGATCTGCGCGCGGTTTCGATGAAGCGGGGTCCAGCTACAGCACGTCGAGGATGTCGTTCTTCAGCGCCTCGGCCTGGGTGCCGAACACCGCCTGCACGCTGTTGCCGACCTCGATCACACCGGCCGCACCCAGCGCCTTGAGCCGGGCCTGATCGACCTTGGTCTTGTCGGCGACGTCCATCCGCAACCGGGTGATGCAGGCGTCGACGGTGACGAGGTTCTCCCGGCCGCCGAACGCCGCGATCAGTTGCTCGGCCTTGCTGCCCACAGCGGTCGCGGTCGCGGTGGCGCCGCCGGTCTCGACGGCGGTGGGCGCGTCGCTGCCGTCGCTGAGGTTGGCCTGCTGTTCGGCGTCGAACTCGCCTTCGGGTTCGCGGCCGGGGGTGCGCATGTTCCACTTCACGATCGCGAACCGGAACAGCAGGTAGTAGAGGACGAAGAAGACCAAGCCCATGACCACCAGCAGCGGCACGTTCTTCGCCGCCGGGGCGGTGCCGTAGAGCAGCAAGTCCATCAACCCGGCAGAGAACGAAAAGCCGAGGTGGATGTCGAGGGCGTAGGCGATCGCCAGCGAGAGCCCGGTCAGGATCGCGTGGATGACGTACAGCGGGAACGCCACGAACATGAAGGCGAACTCCAGCGGTTCGGTGACACCGGTGAGGAAAGCGGTCAGGCCGGCCGCCGACAGGATGCCGAACGCCACCTTCTTCTGCCGGGCGTTGGCCACGTGGATCATCGCCAGGGCCGCGCCCGGCAGGCCGAACATCAAGATCGGGTAGAAGCCGGCGGTGAGGTGTCCGCCGGTGGGGTCGCCGGCGGCGAAGCGGCCCAGTTCACCGGTGACGACGCTGCCGTCGGGCTTCTGATAGCTGCCGTAGATGAACCAGACGAAGGAGTTCAAAATGTGGTGCAGGCCAATGGGAATCAGCATCCGGTTGGCGAAGCCGTAGACGAACGCCCCGAGCGCTCCGGCACCGCCGATGAATTTGCCCAAGCCGGTCAGGCCGGCGTTGAACACCGGGTAGAAGTAGCTCATCGCGAAGGCCACCACCAGGACGGTCAGCGACACCGCGATGGGCACGAACCGACGGCCGCCGAAGAATCCGAGATACGGCGGTAGCTGGATGGTGTGGTACCGGTCGAACAGCCAGGCGGTGATCAACCCGACGATGATGCCGCCGAGCACGCTGTAGTTGATCTGCGCCTGATTGCCGGCTTTGTCGAGCACGCCGTCGAGGACGAACGGCGACATGGTCTTGAACACGGCCTGCATCACCAGGTAGCCGACGACCGCCGCCAGCGCGGTGGACCCGTCGGCCTTGCGCGCGAACCCGATCGCCACACCGACGGCGAAAAGCAGCGCCAGGTTGTCGAACAAGGCACCGCCGGCCGCACTCATGGCCTGGAAGAACGGCCCGATCACCGGCGCCTTGATCCGGCCCAGAAGATCGTCCTGGCCCAGCCGCAGCAGGATGCCGGCCGCGGGCAGCACCGCGATCGGCAGCATGAGGCTCTTGCCCAGCCGCTGCATCTGCGCGAAACCGGGGATGTTCAGTCCCGATTTCCCCTGCGCCCCTGTGGCTTTGGTTGCGTCGCTCATCTGGGCACAGCCCTCTCGTTTCCTGACAGTCCTGCGGAAGCTTAGACCACAATCAGCCGATGTGAGCGGCGGTTTTGGCCTCCGCGGGCCACTGCGATCTCTATCCTTCGTCCCAACGCCCATCCCTGATATGAGGAGCAACCCATGAGCCAGACCACCGTCCTGGCGCCCGTCGAAGGCCGGGCACTGCCCCTGGCCGACGTCCCCGATCCGGTCTTCGCCGGGGGCATGGTGGGCTACGGCGCCGCCATCGACCCGCCGCACGAGGCCATCTATGCGGTCGCCCCGGTGAGCGGAAGGATCATCAAGCTGCTGCCGCACGCCTACGTCATCATGACCGCGGACAACGTCGGCGTGCTGGTGCACCTCGGTCTGGACACCGTGACGCTCGACGGCGCCGGGTTCACCGCGCAGGTGGCTCAGGGCGACACCGTGGAGGCCGGTCAGCCGGTGACCATCTACGACGTGCCGGCCATCATCGCGGCGGGGCTGAGCCCGGTGGTCCCGGTGGTGGTGATGGACGAACGCGAACCCGGCAACATCGAGGTCGCCGACGTCGTCTCATCGGGCTCGCAGATCGACTGTTGCGCAGTGCTTTTCACAGCCAACAAGTAGGCCACAGCCAACAAGCAGGGACTGGAGAGCTGCGATGGAAGTCATCATCCTGAAGGACTCCGCGGAGATCGGCCGCGTCGGCGCCGACGCGTTCGAGACACTGCTGCGCCGCAAGCCCGACGCCGTGCTGGGCCTGGCCACCGGATCGTCGCCGCTGACCGTCTACGACGAGCTGGCCGCGCGCTGCGCCGACGGCCGGGTGTCGTTCACGCAGGCCCGGGGCTTCACTCTCGACGAGTACGTCGGCCTGCCTGCCGACCACCCGGAGAACTACCGCAACGTCATCACCACGACGTTCGTCTCGCGGGTGGACTTCCCGCCGGGCGCAGTTCAGGGACCGGACGGGCTGGCCGAGGACGTCGCGGGCGCGTGCGCCACCTACGACCAGGCCATCAAGGCCGCCGGCGGAGTGGACCTGCAGATTCTCGGGATCGGCACCGACGGCCACATCGGGTTCAACGAACCGGGGTCTTCGCTGGCGTCGCGCACCCGGATCAAGACGCTCACCCGTCAGACCCGGATGGACAACGCGCGATTCTTCGACGGCGACATCGACGCGGTGCCCACCCACTGCCTCACCCAGGGCCTCGGCACCATCATGGAAGCCCGGCACATCGTGCTGGTGGCCACCGGGCGCGCCAAAGCCGAAGCGGTGCACCACCTGGTGGAAGGCCCGGTCAGCGCCATGTGGCCGGGCACCATCCTGCAGCACCACCCGCACGTCACCGTGCTGCTCGACGAAGCCGCGGCCCAGCGCCTGCAGCTGGCCGACTACTACCGCGAGACCTACGCGTCCAAACCCGGCTGGCAGGGCATCTAGGTGCTGCTGACCGCCCGCACCGTACTGACCGGATCGGAGCTGTTGCGGCCGGGCTGGATTGACGTCTCCGACGGTGTCGTGACCGCGGTGGGCTCCGGGGTGCCGGACCGCGCCGCCGATCAGGACCTCGGTGCTGTCACCGTGGTGCCCGGCTTCGTCGACACCCACGTGCACGGCGGGGGCGGCGGCAGCTTCTCGGTGGCACAGCAGGTCCCGGCGGCGGTGGACCTGCACCGCCGGCACGGCACCACCACCCTGGTGGCGTCGCTGGTCACCGAGTCGCCGGGCGATCTGCTGCATCAGGTCGGCGAGCTCGCCGACCAGGTCCGCGATCGCGTGATCGCCGGTATCCACCTGGAGGGCCCGTGGCTGTCGGCGCACCGATGCGGCGCGCACGACCCGGCGCTGCTGCGTGACCCCGAACCCGCTGAGCTGCAGGCGGTTTTCCGGGCCGGGGAGGGGACCATCCGGATGGTGACGCTGGCACCGGAACTCACCGGCGGTCTCGACGCGGTCCGCCAGATAGTCGACGCCGGGGCGGTGGCCGCCGTCGGCCACACCGAGGCCACCTACGCCCAGACCCGCGCCGCCGTGGCGGCAGGGGCCACCGTGGGAACGCATCTGTTCAACGCGATGCGCCCGATCCATCACCGCGAGCCGGGCCCGGCGATCGCCCTGCTGGAGGATCCGCGGGTCACCGTGGAGATCGTCGCCGACGGCATCCACGTCGACGGCGCGCTGTACCGGCACGTCACCGCAAGCGCGGGACCCGACCGGGTGTCGCTGGTGACCGACGCGATGGCCGCGGCCGGAATGTCCGACGGCGCCTACCGGATCGGCCCGCTGGACGTCGACGTCTCCGGCGGGGTGGCGCACCTGGTGGGCACCGACACCATCGCCGGCAGCACGGCGACGATGGATCGGCTGTTCCGGTTCGCCGTGGCGAACAGCGGTTTGCCCCGTGACGACGCGCTGCTGCTGGCGGTGCGCCAGACTTCGGTCAATCCGGCTCGGGCGCTTGGCCTTACGGATCCGGTGCTGCAACCCGGTGCGGCCGCTGACCTGGTGGTCCTCGACGGCGAGCTGGCGGTGCGGCGGGTGATGTGCGGTGGCCGGTGGGTCGCCGAATCTGTCTCAGACGCCTAACGATTGCGTTGTGGCTCGGCATCAGGCCTCGCGCGCGCAGGTCCCGTTGTGGTCTGGTGGGACAAATGAGATCTCCCACAGTGCGAAAGACCGGCCTCGCCGCCGCAGCCACCGCCGCGCTCATCGCGGTGGGTGCGCCACTGGGCGGCTTCACGTCCTGGGCCGCGCCGACGGCCAACCCGCAGTTCGACAGCGAGGGCTACGTTAATTCGACCGCCCGCTGCTCCAAGCCCGACACCGCAGTGCTCTTCGGCACCACGCGCAGTTCCCGAGTGGCGATCTGCAAGCTGACGGACGCCTCGTATGAGTACCGCGGCGTTCGGGTGAGTGACGGGGCCAAGTTGATCGCGCCGGCCAAGAACACCTCCGGCACCACCTTCGTGGTGAACAACGACGGCGTGAAGTACACCCTCACCGCCACCGCGCTGAGCGTCACCGCCAACGGCGACACCTTCCGCACCGAGACCTGGTCCGACTTCCACCAGCTGCAGGCTCAGGCGACGACGTCGGGGGCGACCGGCGCGGTCAAGCCGGCCACGCCCGCCAATGGCGCGGCGACCAGCGCTGCGCCGCAGGCCAAGTCGGCCACCGCACCGGCCGCGCCGAGTGCGGTGCCCAGCGCCGCGCCGTCACCTGCTGCCCCCGCCCCGCTGCCGCCGCCGCTGGCCGCGGAGGTGGGTGGCGGCGAGTAGCCGTTCAGTCCGGCCGCGGGTCCCCGCCGCTGGCGGCACGTTGGCCCATTGGGGCACCTGGCGGGCAGCAGATCCGTCATGCACTACGAGCCGCACGAAGCGTGCTATCCGGCTGCTGCCAGAGGCCAAAGGGCCCTATTGGGCGCATTTAGGGAGCTCGTAGCGTCGGCGATGAGAGACCACCAGTCAACAAAGGACAGCCGTAAATGACGAAATGGACCTGCCATTGCACGAAGGGCCACACCTCGGATTACGAGAGCGACAGCGATCCCGGTCCGAGCAAGACCTGTCCGACATGCGGAAGAAAACCTCTAACGTGCGCCGTGAAGCCAGCCGATGACGACTGAGTCTCGATTGGCCTTCTGTAGCCCGCACCAGGGAAATCAAGTCCCAAATTCGACGCGACGTTGAGCTGAGTTCCGCTGACTGGCGGCTCATGTTGCGCTGCGAAGACAGCTACAGCCCAAAGGTTTTGGCGATGATGTCGCGCTGGATCTCGCTGGTCCCGCCGACGACGGTGCCGACGACGGCCTCGCGCAGCTGGGCTTCCATGCCGCCCTCCTGGGCGTAGCCCATCCCGCCCATCATCTGCATGCCCTCCAGGGTGGCCAGCTTGGCGACTTCGGTGGCCTTGAGCTTGACCATGGACGCCTCCCTCGGCATCAGGGTGCCGGGGTTCTCGTCGACCCGTTGCGCGACATCCCACACCAGCAGCCGGGTGGCTTCGATCTCGGTGGCCAGGTCGGCCAGCCGCTGCGACAGCGCCTGGAACGACCCGATCGGGGTGCCGAACTGCTCGCGCTGGGTGACATAGGCCAGCGTGTCGTCGAACGCGCGGCGGGCCTGGCCCAGCGCCAGCGAGCCGATGATCACCCGTTCGGTGTTCAGGCCCATCACCAGCTGCTGCCAGCCCTGATCCTGGGCACCGACGAGGCGGTCGCCGCCGACCACACAGTCGGTGAAGAAGACGTCGTTGACGTCCAGGCCCATGGTGGCGATCGGACGGATCTCGATGCCCGGCGTGGAGGTGGGCACCGAGATCATCGAGATGCCCTGGTGTTTGCGGCCGGTGTCGGTGGTGCGGGCCACCAGCAGGATGTGATCGGAGATGTGGGCGTTGGAGATCCAGGTCTTCTGACCGTTGATGCGGTAGCCACCGTCGGCCGGCTCGGCTTTGCAGCGCAGTGACGCGACATCGGAACCCGAACCCGGCTCGGACATGGCGACCGCGGTCGGCTTGCCCGTCACCACCGCGCCGAGGACCTCTTTCTTGAGGTCCTCGGAGGCGTAGTTGAGGTACATGTGCGACACGATCAGCGTGACGCCGAAGCCGGCCAGCGGAATGCGGTTGTAGGCCAGTTCTTCGACGAACACGCAGGCGTCGAACAGGCCGCCGCCGGATCCGCCGTACTCCTCAGGGATCGATAAGCCCAGGAAGCCGAGATCGGCCAGCTTGGTGGCGATGTCCATGCTGTTGTGCCCCAGGGCGGTTCGCTGCTCGCGCGAACCACACTCCTTAGCCGCGAAGTCGCGCACCGTCTGGACGATGCTCTGCTGCTCGTCGGTCAGACGCAGGCTCATGGGCTCACCTCTTTCGTACCGTCGTCCGTTGGGTGGCCGGTCGGTCAGGGGAACTCGATGTGGCGCCCCACCCCTGCCGCGGCAGCCCGATCGAGCACCAGCGAACTGAGCGCGATGTCGTCCATGGCGATGCCCATGTTGAGGAACATCCGCCGCCCGGTCGTCGGGACGTCGTACTGCCCTGCGACCACTGCGGCCAGGTGGGTGTCGGGTGTGGGCAGCCCGAAGAAGTACATGCTGTCGGCCACCGACCCATATTGGCCGAGATCATCGACGCAGTACACCACCGCTTCGTCAAATGCCTTGGGCGCCATGGCATCGTCGTAGTCGACCGGCAGCAGCAGCGCGTTGGGATCGGTGTTGGCGCAATCGAGTTTCGGGTCGAGCGGCACGGTGATCGTGGTGATCACCAGGTCGGCGCCCTCGACGGCGTCCGTCGGGGACGTGGCCAGCCGGGTCACCCGGTCCCCGGCCTTCTCGGCGAACATCCGCGCAACTCGTTCCTCGTTGCGGTCGTAGGCGGTGACGTGGGTGATGCCGGGGTGGACCTCCAAAGCGACCTCCAGGTGGCGCTGCCCTTGCAGGCCGCAACCGACGATCACCAGATGCTTGGGATCGCCGGGCACGTGGCGCATGGTCACGCCGGAGACTCCCGGGGTGCGCATCTCGGTGATCCAACCGCCGTCGAGCATGGCCACCGGGCGGCCGGTCTCGGGGTCGTTCATGATCACCACGCCGTAGATGTAGGGCAGGCCTTTTGCGTGGTTCTGTTCGTAGCCCGCCACCCACTTCATCCCGATGCGGTCCGAGCCGCCGAGATAGGCCGGCATCGCGTGGATGAAGGCGTCGTCGCGGGAGGTGACCTTCGGTTTGGGCGGGTTCTGCACCAGCCCCTGGGCCTTCTGCCGGAACGCATCCTCCAAAACGTCGATGACTTCGGTCCAGGTGAGCCCGAGGCTCTCCATGTCCTGCTGATTGAGGACCAGCATCTGGTTGTCGCTCATGGTCGAACCATACGACGGCATACCGAAACCACGCATGCCCTCAGCGAATGTCCCTCCCAGTCCAGTCCCCGGGAGAGCGATCCGCACCGACGAAGGCGTCCCGGCGAGCGCTACTGGATGCTGTCTACAGCGGTCGCGACTCGGGCCTGGAATTCGGTCGGCAGGGGGATGTATCCGACCTTGTTCAGATCCGTTTGTCCCGTGGTGATCGCCGATTGCACGAAGGCCTTCACCGCCTTACCGGTCTCCGCGTCCGGGTAGCGGGAGCAGACCACCGCGTAGCCGGCCAAGATGATCGGGTATCCGAACTTCGCGGTCGGCCGGTAGGCGGGTGTCAGGTCCAACGCGAGGTTGTTGCCTTCTCCGGTGATCGTCACGGGTTCGATCGACGTGCCGGTCCAGTCAGTACCGATGTGGGTGACGCCGGCCGGGGTCTGGATATCAGCGGTTGACAGGCCTTGATCGATGGCGAAGGACCACTCGTTATATGAGATCGAACCGGGGGTGTTCTTCACCATTTCCGCGGTGCCCTGGTTTCCCGTGCCCCCCTCGCCCACTCCGCCGTTGAATGTCTTACCGGCGCCGCGCGTCCACACCCCGCCCGATGCGGCCTGGAGGTACTGCTGAAAGTTGTCGGTCGTTCCGGATTGGTCGCTGCGGTGAATCACGCGGATGTCCTTGGCGGGCATTGCGGTGCGCGGGTTCGGATGAGCTCTTCCACCCGGCAGGTTGAGGGCCGCGATTGCCGGGTCGTCCCATCGGGTGATCGCACCCGAGAAGATGCCGGCCAGCGTCGGGCCGTCGAGGATCAGGACGTCGACTTCGGGCAGGTTGTAGGTGACGGCGATCGGCCCGAAGACCACGGGGATGTTGAGTGCATCCGCGCCGCCGCAGCGCTTCGTGGCCGCCTCGTACTCCGTACCCTGGAGCGGCGAGTCTGAATTGCCGAAATCGGTTTTCCCACTGATGAAGTCCTGGATTCCCGCCCCTGACCCGTTCGGGGTGTAGTCCAGCCCCTTATCGGGGCATGCACTCTGATATGCCTCGACGAAGTGGGTCATCGCGCCCGCCTGCGCGGTCGAGCCGCTGGCTGTCAACGCTGGTTTGCCACCACAGTCCACCGCGGCGTTCTCGGCATAGGGCTGCACAGGGCCGGTCTTCGAGCAGCCCACGAGAAAAAGAGCACTCGCGGCCGCGGCTATCCGGGTTCGGCGTCGGTTGTTGTTCATTGGTCCGTCATCTGGCTAGACGCATTCGGTAACTGTGTATTCGGTTGGTAGTCAGAGCTTTTCAACATCGGCGTGCTCAGTCCAGATGTCATCGGTGTCGATGCCGGCCAGCGGCCAGCCGGCGGCGGCGAGTTGGGCGGCCACCCGCTTGACGTCCTGCGGCCCGGCGTCGTGATGTGCCACGCCTTCGACGAACTTCGCGATTTCGTCATAATCGATCAAATGCCCAGCCGGCGCACCGGCCTCCTCCGCAGCGATCTTCCGCACTATTTCCTTGACCTCATCGTCGGTCAACGGCGTCGATCGCAGCAGCGCGAGGAGCGGAACCCGGTCCGGGCCCGGAACCCCTTCCGGATAGCCGGCACGAAGCCATTCGAGCAACGCATGAATGCGAGATTGAGAGGGCACCCCCTGAGTCTGCCCGCAACCGAACCGCGGGACCACGACCTGATGAAGATGTTCACGACCCATTAACCGCGCATCAAGCAACCACACAGGGGCTCCACCACCACCGCCCCATTGCACACCTCGGCCAGCCCGGGAAACACCTTGTTCACGGCTCCTGAAGAGAAGATGAACAGTCCGTGTTTTCACCGAATTAGGTTGGCGTACATGGCCGCAACCCTCGCAGAATGATCCGGTGAGTACCGAGACGATCATTCTGGTGCTGTTGATCGCCACCGCGTTGGCGTTCGATTTCACCAACGGGTTCCATGACACGGGTAACGCGATGGCGACGTCGATCGCGACCGGCGCCCTCAAGCCCAAAGTTGCTGTGCTGCTGGCCGGAGCCCTCAATCTGGTCGGCGCGTTCCTGTCCGTCGAGGTGGCCATCACCGTGACCACGTCGGTGCTCAAGGTCCAGGACTCCACGACCGGGCGGCTACTGCCGGATATTGACGCGTCGATGGGGCTGACGATCATTTTCGCCGGCCTTATCGGTGGCATCCTGTGGAACCTGCTGACGTGGCTGTTCGGGATACCGTCGAGTTCCTCGCACGCGCTGTTCGGCGGGTTGATCGGCGCCGGCCTGGCCGCGCTCGGGTTCAGCGGTGTGAACTGGCCCGGCGTCACCCAGAAGGTCCTGATCCCCGCTGTGGTTGCGCCGGTGATCGCCGGCATCGTCGCCGCCTGCGGCACCTGGCTGGTCTACCGGATCACGCGCAAAGTGCTGCACCGTCGTCGGGAGGCGGGCTTCCGCTGGGGCCAGATCGCCACCGCGTCGCTGGTCGCCCTTGCCCACGGCACCAACGACGCGCAGAAGACCATGGGCGTGATCGCCCTCGCGTTGATCACCACCGGACACCTGACCGGCGACGTCAAGAACGACGGGTTGCCGATCTGGATCATCGCCAGCTGCGCGCTGGCCATCGGTCTGGGCACCTATCTCGGTGGCTGGCGGGTTATCCGCACCCTCGGCAAGGGCCTGGTCGAAATCGAGTCACCGCAAGGTCTGGCCGCCGAAGCGTCCTCGGCGGCCATCATCCTCACTTCCAGCGCCGCCGGCATGGCGCTGTCAACCACCCATGTCGCGACCGGGTCGATACTGGGCAGCGGCGTCGGCAAGCCCGGAGCGCAGGTGCGTTGGGCGGTCGCCGGCCGGATGGCCGTCGCATGGATGGTCACCCTGCCGGCCGCCGCCCTCGTCGGGGCGCTGTCCTACTGGCTGTCCTACCTCGTCAAGGACATCACCGAATCGCGGCTGGCCGGCGACGGCGTGATCTTCCTGATCCTGGTCGGGCTGTCCCTCTACATGTGGCGGCGCGCCCAGCAGCAGAAGGTCGACCACAGCAACGTCAACGCCGACTGGGATGACACGACGAATTCCGTTGTCCCCGCAGAGGTCCGCGCCGCAGCCACTACCAACACCGCAACCACGACGGCCGTCGCCTGACGGCGGAAAGGAACAGCCATGCACTATCTGGAGTCCATGTTCACGGTGCTTCTCGTCGGGCTGGCGCTCGGCGCGGGCCTGCCCGCACTGTTCGCAACCGGCCTGCTGGCCTACTCCTACGGCGCGGGCGGGGAGGAAGCCGACCATCTCGTCCACAAGGCAAACCCGCCTCTGAAGTACCTGGGCATCGTGCTTTTCCTCGTCGTTGGTTTCGTGATCGTCACCGCCGTCGCGTGGGTCACCCGGTCCACGATCATCCATCACTTCGGTGTCGACCTGTTCCCGATGTTCCCCAAGAAGTGAGGGCGTGATGACCAAAGCCAAGTCGGCGTCGTCGAGCACCTTGCAATCCGTTCTCGACTGGATCCACAAGGGATATCCGGATGGCGTCCCGCCCACGGACTACTACCCGCTGCTCGCACTGCTCGCGCGCACACTCGACGAGGACGAGGTAGTCACAGCGACCTGGGCCATCCTCAAAAAAAGCCATCCCGACAGCCCCGTCACAGAGCAACAGATCCGACAGGCCGTCCACGCGGTCATCGCCAAAGAGCCCAACATCAACGAGATCAACCAGGTAGCCGCACGACTCGCGCTGGTGGGCTGGCCGTTGGCCGCCCACGGCTAGATTGCGTATGTCAAGATCATGCCCCGGCCGCCAGGCCTGGGCGGCGTTGCCTCAGCCGATTCGGCGGACGAGCAGTCCCTTGGCCAGTTCAGCGCCTTTACGGCTGTCGGCCTGCGCCTTGCGGAACAGTTCGACGATCTCGTGATCACCGTCGCGCTCGGCATCGGCGATGTAGGTCTCCAGCCGCAGCGCATTCTCCAGGCAGTGTTCCAAGAACCAGATCAGGTCGTAGTCCTTGTCCTTGGTCCCAGTGATCTGGCCGGCCTCTGATGTGGTGCTCACGTCGATCACCCTCCTCGTCCCTCGTAGTTGTCCCTTGGTTCACGTACCCAAGTACCGATCGGGCGAAACGGTCTGACAAAAGGGGTCTTTCATCTCCGACGAGGTGCCGAAACACCGCGCGTCCCTGAGCCCAACGACGTAGGTTCGGGGCATGATTCATGCCCTCGATACAGCCCTGGACCGTCACTCCGCTTCCGCCCTCGGCGTCTTCCGGATCGCCATCGGTGTGCTGTTCGCCCTGCATGGCACCGCGAAGCTGTTCGGCTGGCCGGCCACCAAGAGTGGGGCGGTGCCGTTCGGAACCTGGCCGTACTGGTACGCGGGCGTCATCGAGATTTCGGTGGGTCTGCTGCTGGTCCTCGGCGTGTTCAGCCGCATCGTGGCGCTGATCGGCGCCGGGACAATGGCGTTCGCCTACTTCACCGTGCATCAGCCGACCGGGCTGCTGCCGATCCAGAACGGCGGCGAACTCGCCGTCCTTTACGGCCTGGCGTTTCTGCTGATCGCCTTCGCCGGCGCCGGCGCCTTCGCGGTGCGAACTCCCGGCCGAGGCTGATCGATCACGCTGGTCATGCTGCTGCCTTCGGTTGGCTGAATTTATTGTCATCAGAATTACGCACACATAATGCCGAATCTTGTTACCGGGGTCACCGAGGAGGACGGGCCGGACAGTGAGCTAGGAGGTCTACACCAAGCCGGCCGATACCGAGACCTTCTGCGAGGTCATACCGGTCGACTCAGCGGTCGGGTCGGCCGGCACCTGCTGCGGTTTACGACCACCGGCGTCAGGTCGGTCCGACCCGGCTGGTGCAGGTGAAGGGCTCATCGCGCCAGTAGGCGTCGTGCTGCTGGTCGTAGACGATCGGATAGCTGGTCGCCGGGTCGCACAGCTTGTCGATCTGCGCCTTGTCGGCCGAGCTGATGGTGAACCAGTACTTGTTGGTGTCGGCCGCGACCTTCTCGCACTTGTAGAAGAAGCCCTTCATACCCTGACCGAAGACGTCGCTGCGGAAGTCGCCGGCAAGTTTTTTGTTCAGGTTGATGTTGTCGCAGTCGGCCTTCATACCCTCGACGCTGGTGGTCCGGGCATCCTCGCTGACATAGCCCTTGGCGGTATGGGTTCCCGACGCCGTCCAACTCTGAGCCGGCAGCCCGATCTGCTCGGCGACGACGTCGAGAAGCGGTCGGTCTGACATCGCCGGTTCTGTTGCGCGACTTGCACATCCGGCAACGAAAGCAAGACCGAGACTCGCCAGCAGCAGGGCGGCCGCGCGTACTCCGGCGGCAGGCGATGACGTCACGCAACACCTCCCGTCCAGGCCACCTCAGACCGGTCAGCCTGTTTGACAACCATAGCCGCCGGCCCCAACCGGGGCGGTACGGGCAGACTTGATGCCATGCAATCCATGCTGGTGTCGCGACGCGATCTGGACTTCCTGCTCTACGACTGGCTGCGTGTCGATGAACTGACGAAGCGCGAGCGTTTCGCCGAACACTCCCGCGACACCTTCGACGCGGTGCTGGATCTGTGCGAACAGCTGGCCGATCGCTACTTCGCCAACCACAACAAGAAGGCCGACGCCCACGAGCCGACGTTCGACGGCCGGCGGGTGACCGTGATCCCGGAGACCAAAGCAGCTCTCGATGCGGTGGCCCAGGCCGACCTGATCGCGATGACGATGGAGCATCGGCTCGGCGGCGCGCAGCTGCCCGCCACCGTGGCCCAGGCCGCGTTCGGAATGTTCGCCGCCGCCAACATCAGCACGTCGGGATATCTGATGCTGACGATGGCCAACGCCAACCTGCTGGCGAAGTTCGGCACCGACGAGCAGATCGAGACGTTCGTGGCGCCGATGCTCGCCGGCCGGTTCTCCGGCACCATGGCGCTCTCGGAAACCCAGGCCGGCTCCTCGCTGGCCGACATCACCACCCGCGCCGAACCGCAGCACGATGGCACCTACCGGCTGTTCGGCTCCAAGATGTGGATCTCCGGTGCCGACCACGAAATGACCGACAACATCGTTAATCTCGTGTTGGCCAAGATCCCCGGCGGCCCGCCCGGGACCAAGGGCATCTCGCTGTTCATCGTGCCCAAATACCTGGTGAATCCGGACGGCTCCATCGGGGAGCGCAACGACGTGGCACTGGCCGGGCTCAACCACAAGATGGGGCAGCGCGGGATCACCAACACCGTTCTCAACTTCGGCGACGGTACGCACCAGCCGGACGGCGCGCCGGGTGCGGTCGGCTACCTGGTCGGCGAGCCGCACCGCGGCATCGCCTACATGTTCACCATGATGAACGAGGCCCGCCTGGGCGTCGGGATGGGCGCGGTGGCGCTCGGCTACACCGGTTACCTGAAGTCACTGGACTACGCCCGACAGCGTCCGCAGGGCCGGCCGATCACCTCCAAAGACCCTGCCACGCCGCAGATCCCGATCATCGAGCACGCCGACGTCAAGCGGATGCTGCTGGCGCAGAAATCCTACGTCGAGGGCGGGCTGGCACTACTGCTGTACTGCGCGCACCTGGTCGATCAGCAACACGAGCCCGAATCCGAGCAGGAACGCGACCGCGCCAACAGGCTGCTGGACATCCTCACCCCGATCGCCAAGAGCTGGCCGTCGCAGTGGTGTCTGGAGGCCAACAGCCTGGCCATCCAGGTGTACGGCGGCTACGGCTACAGCCGCGAGTACGACGTGGAGCAGCACTACCGGGACAACCGGCTCAACCCGATCCACGAGGGCACCCACGGAATCCAGAGCCTGGATCTGTTGGGGCGCAAAGTCGTTGCCGATGGCGGCGCCAACCTGCTCGCCCTCGGCGAGGCGATCGGACAGACGGTCGCGGGCGCACGCGGGCTGGG
>NZ_JBIIOV010000088.1:0-13542 GCF_044342925.1 Mycobacterium sp.
TGACGCCACCGATCTCGCGCAGCGGTTGGACGCGTCCTGGCAGCGCCTGGTCGCCGTCACCGCGGGGATGTTCGGCTCCGGCGACATCGAGGCGGCGCTGGCCAACAGCGTGGTGTACCTGGAGGCGCTCGGTCACATCGTGGTGGCGTGGATGTGGCTGGAGCAGGTGCTGACCGCGCACGGCCACGCCGGGGACTTCTACGACGGCAAGCGTCAGGCCGCGCGCTTCTTCTTCCGCTACGAGTTGCCGAAGACCGCGGCGCAACTGGACCTGCTGGAGTCGCTGGACCGCACCACGCTGGAGATGCCGGACTCCTGGTTCTAGCGTCGACTCGGAAGGCCAAGGACAGGTTGCGGCTACGGCTGGCGCAGGCTGGGCCGGTAGTCGGCGACCTCGGCCTCAGCGGCGAGCAGCGCGCCCAACTCGCCTTCCTGTTGTGCAACGAAAACACCGACGACCAGTCGGCACAATTCCGGCACGCTCACTCCCCGCGCATCGGCGATGCGTTTGAGTCCGACCACCGTTGTCGTGGTGACATGAAACTGCACGGCGAACTGACCGCAGGAGCCATCTTCCGGCGGCAACCCCGGCCCCAAGATGACGGGATCGTCGATGGCGTACTCGCCAGCCTCGACATCCCGGCTCGTCTGAGCGACAACCTCGCTACGACGGCTATCCGGCTCAGTTCGCTCGTCGTCGCTGAGGTAGCCCATTCCGTCCACGCTAGACCCCGCAGAGTTTCGAGGGGGCTTGCTGACGGCAATGATTTCCGGTGTCTGACGGCCCACCGGGCGGCCCCCGCGGCCCTATGCCGCACCGGTGACCGCGAGTAGTTTGGCCCCATGGCCCCAACCCCGATCGGCACCCGGATGGGCGCCGGTCTGGCCGCCGCCGCGGTCTCGCTCGGCGTCACCGAGGTGATGGCGGCGTTCTTCTCCCCCGCCGCCGACGCCCGCACCGCGGTCGGTACCTCGGTGATCAATCTGACGCCCGGGCCGGTCAAGGAATGGGCCATCCAGACCTTCGGCACCGCCGACAAGGCGTTTCTGACCATCATGGTGGTGGTGGTGATCGGGGCCATCGCGGCGGTGGCGGCGATCGGGGAACGCACCCGTATCCCGTTGGGAAGCATTGCCATTGCCACCCTCGGACTCCTGGGCGCACTGGCGGTGCTGGCCCAGCCCGGAGCCGGACCGGCCGATCTGATCCCCACGGTGATCGGCGCCGCCTGCGGGATCGGCGCGATGCGACTGCTGACCCGGCCGGCTTCGCAGCCGGCACCCGACGGCGCGGATCCGGCCCGTCGGCGCTCGCTGCTGACCCTCGGACTGCTCGGTGCGGGTGCCCTCGGCGGGGTGGCGGGCACCGTTCTGACCCGTCAGCGGCGTTCGGTGGCCGGTGACCGCGACGCGTTCAGCCTGCCCGCCGCCACCGACCCGGCGCCGCCGATACCCCCGGCGGTGCAGCCCCCGGCCGACGGGCTGACCACCTTCGTCACCGACAACGCCGACTTCTACCGGATCGACACCGCGCTGAGCGTCCCGCAGATCAGCCGGACCGACTGGAAGCTCCGCATCCACGGCATGGTCGACACGGAGATCACCTACACCTTCGAGGACCTCAAGCAGTTCGACGTGGTGGAGCGTGCGGTGACGCTGGCCTGTGTATCCAACCCGGTCGGCGGAAACCTGATCTCCAATGCGGTGTGGACCGGATATCGGGTTCGTGATCTGCTGGCGCGCACCGGGATTCAGTCCGGCGCCGATATGGTGCTGTCGACGTCCCACGACGGCTTCACCGCCGGCACACCGGTCGAGGCGCTGACCGACGACCGCGACGCGCTACTGGCGATCGGCATGAACGGCGTCCCGCTGCCCGTCGAACACGGCTACCCGGCCCGGCTGGTGGTGCCCGGCCTGTACGGCTTCGTCTCGGCCACCAAGTGGGTGGTCGACCTCGAACTCACCCGCTTCGACCGTGCCGAGGCGTACTGGACCAAACTGGGCTGGTCGGCCCGGGCGCCGATCAAGACGCAATCCCGCATCGACGTCCCGCGCAACGGCGCCCGCGTCACCGCGGGATGGGTGACCGTCGGCGGGGTGGCCTGGGCCCAGCACCGCGGCATCAAGGCCGTCGAAGTCCGCATCGACGACGGCCCCTGGCAGCCGGCCCGGCTCGGGGCGAGCTACTCCAACGACACCTGGCGGCTGTGGACCTTCGACTGGAAGACCACTCCCGGCCGGCACATCATCACCGCGCGGGCTGTCGACAACACCGGCGCGGTGCAGACCGAACAGCCGGCGCCGCCCGCGCCGGACGGGGCCACCGGCTGGCCCACGATCTCTGTCGAGGTCTCCTGACACCATCCGCGAGACTGCGCCCCGACCGTCATGGCCGCTGAAATCACGATCGGGACGCAGCACCGATGCTCACTCACTACCCACCGCTGCTGGCCACGGCCCATCGTCGGCGACGACGACCGTCACCTTCTGGTTATCGAACGTCTCCCGCACCTGCCCATGGGCGCACAACACCCGGCGCGATCATGGCCGCTTGTTTGCTGACTCCGGGGTCCACGAATGGCTCTGCGGCCGGCTACAGGGTGTCGACTACCATGCCCACTGCACGTATTCGGCTAAAACTCTTGCGCACCGTGGACGGCTCTGCGGTCTCCGGATCGGAGAATCACCGGGAAATGCGCATACGGGACTGGAAAAGGACGGCAGAGGTCGCACGGATGGGCGGGGTTAAACAGAAGCGGCGGGTTTCGGCGGTCATTCGGGCCTACAACGAAGCCGAACACATCGGCCGGCTGTTGGAGGGATTCGAGCAGCAGACCGTGAAGCCCGATGAGGTCATCCTGGTGGACTCCGGCTCCGTCGACGACACGGTGGCCATCGCCAAGGCCGCCGGATGCACCATCGTCCACATCGACAAGGCCGAGTTCTCCTTCGGCCGGGCGCTGAACCGGGGGTGCGCCGCCGCCTCCGGCGACATTCTGCTTTTCAATTCGGCGCACGTCTACCCGGTTTACGACACCTACGTCGAGCACATCGCCGACGCCTTCGACCGCAAGGGTGTCGCCATCGCCTACGGCCGTCAGGTGGGCGACGAGCGCACCAAATTCTCCGAGTCGCGGGTCATGCTGAAATGGTTCCCCACCGAGAACATCTGGGATCAGGGCCATCCGTTCAGCAACAACGCCAATGCCGCCGTGCTCAAATCGGTCTGGGAAGAGTCGCCGTACGACGAGAACCTCACCGGCCTCGAGGATCTCGACTTCGCCAAGAAGGCGATCGCCCGCGGGCACAAGATCGCCTACGTTGCCGATGCTCCGGTGGTGCACGTCCACGAAGAGGCCTGGAATGTCACCCGGAACAGATATCGCCGTGAGGCCATGGCCTACGCCCACATCGTCGACGGAGCCAAGATGTCGCTGCCCGAAGCGGTCGGGCTGGCCCTGTCGAATGTCTTCGGGGACTACAAAGACGCGCTGATGGCCCGTCGAATCCGCAGCAATATCATCGGGATTCCGCTCTTCCGGACCGCCCAATTCCTGGGCGCCTGGGAGGGTTTCCGGTCCCCCGATCAGATCTCCACCCAACTGCGGCAGCGTTTCTACTACCCGAGCGAGTCACAGAAAGCCTCGACCACCCCCGAGCCCGGCCGGAAGATTCACTACTCCCGTTCCGACGACTGACATCGATGGAGAGCCATGACCACTGTCGCGATCGTCCCGATGCGCCACAACAGCGAACGGGTGCCCGGTAAGAACTATCGCCCGCTCGGCGGAATCCCGTTGTACCACCACGTGGTTCGGACGTTGACCGCCGTTCCGGAGATCGACACGGTCGTCATCGACACCGACAGCGAGTTCATCATCAACGACTGCGCCGAGCACTTCCCGCAGGTGCGGGTTCTCCTGCGACCCGAGCACCTGCGCGACGGCGGTATCGCGATGAACGACGTGCTCCTCAACACCCTCGACCAGGTAGGCGCCGACGTTGCGCTGCAAACGCATTCGACGAACCCTTTCCTGAAGCCGGAGACGGTGTCGGCGGCATTGCAGCGCTTCGCCGAGCCCGACCGGGACTTTGATTCGATCTTCTCCGTCACACGGTTGCAGGCGCGGCTGTGGAACGAGGCGAACGAGCCGGTGAACCACGACCCTTCCGTGCTGATACGGACCCAGGATCTGCCCCCGCTGTTCATCGAGAACTCCTGCTTCTTCATCTTCACTCCCGAGTTGCTCCGCCGCAGACACAACCGCATCGGTGAGCACCCGCTGATGTTCGAGATGTCGCCGCTGGAGGCCATCGACATCGACATCGAAGAGGACTTCGCACTCGCGGTGGCCATCGCCGCGAGCCGGGACACCACCGCATGAGCGCGCCGTTGATCCTGGTCACCTGCCGGCAGATGCAGGTCGAGCTACCCGCCCATCGCGATCGGATCGAGCAACTCGGCTACGAGGTCCTCGCTCCCGATCTCGGTGCGCGGCAGCAGTTCACCGCGGCCGAACTGCTCGACTACAGCTCCCGCCTGGTCGGGATCATCGCCGGTGACGACCATCTGAGCCGGGAGTTCTTCGATGGTTGTCCGCAGCTCAAGACGGTGATCCGCTGGGGAATCGGCATGGACTCGGTGGATCACGATGCCGCCCGGGCGCACGGTGTCACCGTCCGCAACACCCCGGGGGTCTTCGGCGACGAGGTCGCCGACTGCGCGTTCGGCTACATCCTCAACCTTGCCCGCGGATTCATCGCCGTCGACGCGGCCGTCCGGCGCGGCGAGTGGCCGAAAGTGGAAGGCGTCACGGTGGCCGGCACCCGACTGGGCATCGTCGGGTTCGGGGCCATCGGCAGGGCGATCGCCCAGCGCGGCAAGGGATTCGCCATGGACGTTGTGGCGTATGACCCGATGGTGGAATCCTCTACCGATGCCGCGATGGTCGATCTGGACACCCTGTTGTCCACCAGCCGGTTCATCGTTCTGGCGTGCCCGCTGACGCCGCAGACCCATCACCTGATCAACGCCGACCGGCTCGCCCGGGTTCGGCCCGACGCGTACCTGGTCAATGTGGCGCGGGGCCCAGTGGTCGCTGAGCCGGATCTGATCGAGGCGCTGGAGAACCGCCGGCTTGCCGGCGCCGCACTCGACGTGTTCGAGGTCGAGCCGTTGCCGATGGCCAGCAAGCTTCGGGAATTCCCCAACGTCATCCTCGGGGCGCACAACGGTTCGAACACCCGGGAAGGCGTGGCGCGGGCCAGCAGTACCGCGGTGGACTTCCTCATCGAGGAACTCACCCGGTGACAGCCGCGGTGATCGTCACGGGGGCCGCGGGCGGCATCGGCACCGCCCTGTGCCGGCGCATGCAGCGGGACGGCTACACCGCCATCGGAATCGACCAGGCGCCCTCGGCGGCCGCGGACGTAGACCTGCAACTCGACTTGCGCGACACCGATGAGTTGATCGCTCTCGGAAGTGAATTGGCACAGAAGTACGCGGTGAAGGCGATCATCCACAACGCCGCCGTCCAGCCGATGGCGGGCGCGGGTGAGACGACGCCCGATCAGTGGCTGGACACCCTTCGCGTCAACGTCATGGCCGTCGACGCGTTACTCGCCGGTACCCGGGACAGCCTCGCCGCCAACGCCGGCTCGGTCGTCGTCATCGGCAGTGTCCACGGCCGCGCGACCACCAACGGGATCACCGCCTACGCCACCAGCAAGGCGGCGCTGGAAGGCTGGGTGCGCGCCGCGGCCTTGGACCTCGGGCCCGGGATTCGGGTCAACGCCGTCGCGCCGGGGGCCATCGACACCGCGAAGCTGCGTGAAGGTTTCGCCCGCTGGGGCGACGACGTGGCCGAGGAGCGCAAGGCTGTACTGCGTTCGCGCACAGCGCTTCAGCGCATCGGCGATCCCGATGACGTGGCCGGGGCGGTGTCGTTCCTGATCGGCGCGGACGCCGCCTTCGTCACCGGAGCGGTGCTGCTCGTGGACGGCGGGGCGACGGCCCGCCTGGGCTCGGAGTGACCGGGCCGGCACGTCAGATTTCAGCCGGCGAATTCCTGTAGCATCGCGCCGCGGAACCGCGTCTCGACGGCGAAGACGGCGCCGGCATCGGGTTCGTCGTTGTCCGCCAACCCCTCTCGTGAGGTGGTGATGAACAAGACGTTGCGCTGCTCGCCGCCGAAGGCGCAGGAACTCACCTGGCTGACGCCGGGGACGCGAATGGTCTCGACCAGGCTTCCGGCCGGGTCGTAGTGGTTGACCGCACCGCCGCCCCACAGCGCAACCCACAGGCCGCCCTCGTCGTCGATCGCCATCCCGTCCGGCGATCCTTCGGTGCCCTCGGTGAGATCGAGGTGGACACGACGCCCGGTCCACCCGCCGGTCTGCGGATCGCAGTCGAATGTGTCGATCCTTCCGGTCGGGGTGTCTATGTAGAAGACCTGTCTGCCGTCGGCCGACCAGTGGACGCCGTTCGAAATAGTCACCGGGGCGAGCAATTCCACGACCTCACGATCGGGGCTCACCCGGTACACCCCGCCTGCGCCGGGCCGGGCGCCGTAGGCCATAGTCCCGATGACGAATCCGCCCAGCGGATCACAGCCGCCGTCGTTGGTTCGGCAGGACGGATCGTCGGTGACATCGGCGACATGCTCGAACTGACGAAAGTGGTCGTCGGACAGCACCACACCGCGCTCGACCGCGATCACGAAACCCCCGGAGGCACGGCGTCTGATCGTGGTGGCGACCGGGCTCGGTACCGGATGCCGGGAATGGTTGCCCTGCAGGTCGAACTCGATCACCTCGCCCCGCAGAACGTCCATGCAGAGGAACCGGCCGTTCGCCGCGTCCCAGAACGGGCCCTCGCCGTGAAAGCAGACCGACGCGGTGACGCGATCGGCCTGCCGTGAAGTCTCCCGCATCCGCCCATAGTCGCATGGCAACGCGAATAATCGCGGTCATGAACGAGCACTCCGAGGGGGCGGCAGCGCCCACCATCCCCCCGCAGAAACAGATGACCGGGATGCTGGGTCATCCGGTGGCGGAGAACCCCATCGACCGGATGTTCGACGCGGTGTACCAGCACTACGGCCTGCACTGGCAATTCTGGAAGAGCGACATCGCCTCGCCGGAGGACCTGGCGCTGGCGGTGCCGGCGCTGCGCCCGCTGGGCTATCGGGGCTTCGGCATCACCGTGCCGTGGAAGGTGGCGGTGATCCCGTTACTCGACGACGTGGACGACGACGTTCGCGCCATCGGCGCAGCCAACTACGCGACCGTCGAGGACGGCCGGGTGGTGGGGCACAACAACGACGGCAAAGGTGTGGTGCAGGCGATCCGCACGGTCGCCGACCTGGCCGGCCAGCGGGTGGTGATGCTGGGCGCCGGCGGCGCCGGACGGGCGATGGCCGTGGAGCTCGCCTGGGCCGGAGCGGCGCATCTGACTCTGATGACCCGGCGCGAGGAGCAGGGCCGGGAGGTGGCCGCCACCGTCACGCGGGTCTCCGGGGTGCCCGCGCAGTGGCAGGCCTGGGAGACAACCGTGGCAGTGCCGCCCGGGACCACTCTGCTGATGAACGCCACCCACCTGGGCTGCGCCCCTGATCTGGAGCCGCTGCCGGTGGCGTGGGACACCATCGATCCGGCGTGCGTCGCGGTCGACGTCATTACCAACCCGCGGATCACCCCGTTCCTGGCGGCGGCGCGGGAGCGCGGCTGCCCGGTGGTCGACGGGGTGGAGATGCTGGTGCAACTGGCCATGCAGATCTTCCAGCGCTGGACCGGGGTGGCCCCGGAGGAGGCGGTGTTCCAGCGGGCGGTGGCCGACGCTCTCGGTGAGACCGTCTGATCGGCGCGCACGGCGGTGGCTCAGGCCGCGACGATAGCCGGGACGGTGCCCCGCGCGGCGTCGGAGGCCAGGCTGGGACCTGTGGATGTGGTCGGGAGCCTACTTCGCCGAAGCGTAGCTTTACGTGCCCGTCAGGAGCTATTGCGCACCAAGGAGGGCTGGCCGACTCCGATGGTGATCCGCGGCGAGGCGGCCGGGTCCAACCACGTCAGCACCGACTTCATCTCCTCGCGGCCGATCGCGACGCATCCCCAGGTCGGGCTGCCGTCGGTGACGTGCAGGAAGATGCCGGACACCTTTCCGGGAATGCGTTGCGGGTTGACGGCGATGTTGACCGCGTAGTCGTAGACCGGTCCGGAGTCGTAGAGGTTCTCGGTGATCGCCGACGGGTTGGTGGCGGAACGGACGTGAGTGTTGTACGTGGGTGAGCCGGCGTCCTCGTCCCACCAGTCCTGGTTGGTGGCCTGGAAATACGGCATCTTGGTGCCGGGGTTGGGCTGCCGGCCGAAAGCCTGGTCGAAGGTGAAGGTTCCCTCCGGCGTGCGGTGAATGCCATCGCCGGGTTCACCGACCCCCAACGAACCCACCTTGGCCTTCGTCGGGCCCAGCACGACCTTCCACTCCTGGCCGACCTTCTGGAACGCGGTCAGTGTCCCGGTGGTTTCAGTCGCGGCTGGTACGCCGACGACGATCCACTGCGACGACTGGGCGGCGGGAGCCGGGGCCGGCTCGGCAACCGCGGGGGCGGCCCCGGCCACCGATGACAGCGCCACACAGGGCAGCGCCATACCGGCCGCGAGCGTTTTCGTAAGCACGGCCAATCGTAACGACCAGTCGGCAGTGCCCCGGGGCCGCGAAACGGGTTCGCCGCCGAAATGGGAGCCAACCGAGACCGGGCTCAGCGGCCGGGGTCAGCTCTCCTTGACCTGCGAATACCAGATCCGGTCGGCGACGGAGACGATGTCGTCGGAGATCGCCGAGACGCGCCGGTAGAACTCGCGCCGGGCGGTGATCTCGGCGATGTCGCTGAGTTGAAGCAGATCACCGGCGGCCTGCCGGTACACCCGCTCCAGGTTGCGCTGTGACTTCACCGCGGCGTCGGCCGCCTCGGTGGCCGACACCGGGGACTTGGCGACCCGGACACCCAGCGCGCTGAAAGCGGTGCGGATGTGGTCGACACCCTCGGCGAGCAGCACCGCCATATCGGCGGTGGCCTGGTCAGGCGGGACGCCCATCACCTCGGACTCACGGACGGTGTTCTTGGCGCCGTTGATGACCTTGTCGAGATCGCGGGACAGCTGGAACAGATCCTCGGGTTGCAGCGGGGTGGTGAACGCCTCACTGACCGCGTCGACGAGGCCGCGCCGGACCTCGTCGCATTCGTGTTCGGCGACGCGGACCTCGTCGGCACGCGCGGTGTCTCCACAGGCCCACTCCGCGAACGCCGCCATGCCCTCGGCCGAGATGTCGGCCTGTCGCCGCAGCATGCCGATCACATCGGGCGTCTCGGGCAGAAACCAGCGGGCCGACGGACTCATAGCGCTCTCCAGATCACGAGGACGATGATTGCCAGCAGTGCGGCCGCGGGAATGGTGGTCAGCCAGGCGATGCCCATTTCCCGGACGATCTCCCAGCGCACGTGCTTCCACCGGCGTCGGCCGCCGCCCACACCGACCACCGACGACGCCACCACGTGAGTGGTGCTCACCGGAGCGCCCAGCAACGACGCGCCAAGGATGACCGTTGTCGACGACGCCTGGCTGGCAAACGAATCCAACGGGGTCAGGCTGAAGATCCGGTGCCCGATGGTCTTGACGATGCGCCAGCCACCCAGGGCGGTGCCCATGGTGAGCGCGAGGCCGGTGGCCACCTTGGCCCACAACGGGACGGTCATGGTCGTCGTATGCCCGGATGCGAGCAGCAGCACGGCGATCACGCCCATCGACTTCTGGGCGTCGTTGCCGCCGTGGCTGAACGAAAGCCCCGCTGCCGCAACCCATCCGCCGCCCCGAACCGGTGTGATCCAGCGCGTCGTCCAGCGGCGGGACACCCGCCGCAGCAGACGCAGCAGCACGAAGGCGACGGCGAAGCCCAGCGGCGGGGAGACGAGCAGGGCGACCAGCACGCCGATCACCCCGGTGGGGTGCCAGCCTTCGAATCCGCCCCACTGCACCGATTCCAGACCACCGGAGCCGGACATGATGCCGTCGACCACGGCGGCTCCGACCAGACCGCCGACCAACGCGTGCCCGGACGAGGACGGCAGGCCCTGCCACCAGGTGATCAGGTTCCACGCCGTCGCTCCGGCCAGGCCGGCCCCGACCACGGCCACCATCTGGCCCTGCGGCACGGTGACGATCTTGCCGATGGTGTCGGCGACCGCCGTGCCCAGCAGCAGCGCGCCGGCCATGTTGAACACCCCGGAGAGGACGACGGCCTGACCCGGGCTGGCGCCGCGGGTGGCCACCAGGGTGGCGATCGCGTTCGAGGCGTCGTGAAATCCGTTGGTCAGCGCGAACGAGAGAGCGAAGCCGATGGCGACAATGAGCCCGACCTCCACTGCACCTCCCGAGGACCAGGCATCACCTTAAAGTGAACGCCGGGTGAACGGTACTCGGGTGCCCGCTCAGGCAGTGGGCTCGACGCGGATGCTACCCAGATCGAGCAGCTTGACCAGCCGGGTGACCACCGGGGAATTCCCGCGCATGACCACCTGGCGCGCGTCGCGCCGGGCGTAGCGATCCAGGGTGAGCAACTGCCGGTGGCCGATGAACTCCACAGCGTCGACGTCGATCACCACGTCGTCACCGCCGGGCCCCGGCCCCACGTCGTCACCGCCGACAAGCGGCCAGATGCGCCGCACCACGGTGCTGAACGTGTCAGCGCTGGCGGAGTCGATCTCCCCTCCGATCGCGAAATCGGCGGTCGAAGCGGCGTAGAGGTGAAATGTCGGCGAGTCGGGGCCCATCAGGGGGTGCAGGCAGACCAGCTCGCCGGCTCCTGAAGCCAGTTGACTGGTGTCATAGGCGCACAGCGCGGTGATCGGCGCCTCCGCCATCGCCTGGTCGATGAGGAACTCCAGCCTGGCGAAGGCGTCGCGTTGTTCGGGCCGGGCGTTGACCGCGGTGGGATCGCCGACGATGCGGACTCCGCTATAGCCCGCCGCGAGGGCGTCGTCGACCGCGGAGGCGCACAGTTCCAGCACTGTGTCGGGGTCGACGACGTCGTTGCCGTCGGCGAGGCCGTAGAAATCCTCCGCCGGCGTGACTGTCACCGTGCTGGTGTCGCCGGGCATCCTGTCCAATTCGGCCCGCAACTGTTCACGGGTGCCGGCTCCCACATACTGCAGCCACTGATTGTGGGCCAGCCCGTCGGCGAGGTAGTCGGCTGCCTGCCGAAGGAAGTCGGCGCGGTCGCGATAGCCCCAGCCGAGATGGCCGAACGGGACCAATCCGGTCGCCGTGTCAACGACGCCGTGTCGACGTGTCATGTCAGCTGCTCCTGAGCCGGTTTCAACGAGAGGAAAGCCTGGATAGTCGTGCCGTTATGGCTCGTGTGCATCCGAACGAGATCGGCGAGCGCATTGACCAGCAACAATCCGCGGCCACCCAGCGAATGCGGCGACGCCATCCGTCGCCCCGCCAGCGGATCGTCGAGATGGCCACCGTCGCGCACCTCACAGATGAGGTGGCCGTCTCGCTTCCAGAGGGCCAGCCGGCAGTCCCCGCCGCTGTACTTCAGGCTGTTGGTGGCCAGTTCGGTGACGATCAGGTTCAGATCGCCGATGCGGTCCCCGGGCAGCCCGAGCGCACCGGCGCAGTTGGCGGCGAACGTCCGGGCGGCACTCAGATCGGTCAGTTGCGTACACCGGAGCACCGCCGCGCAGGGGTCCGTCGCGAGCGCTGTGTTGCTGTCGCCGAAGGCGTCCTGCCAGGTGTACTCCCGGCTGGGCACCAGCGCTGAACCCTGGCGGATCAACGGGTGGGTCCGCTTGGCGTCGGCGATCACCCGGTCCGGCAGGTTGGCCGCGTCGTAGGGGCACAGCGTGACCAACCGGTCATCGGCGAACGCGACGTTGAACAGCGCTTCGTTCTGGACGCAGGCGGGATATTCGTCCGCACTGCGCCCCGGCCACACCGGCTCGGCGACGGAGCGGACCTGCCGACCGGGAGGCACGGCACTCAGCGCTGCGGCGAACATCGCGAAGGTCCGCGCCGGATTCCGGCCGATCGCGGTCATGTCGGCCCACTGCACCGTTTCCTCGGCATCGCCCAGAGCGTCGCGGAGCAGTGTCAGGTTGGCGGTCGGGACGGCGACGTGAATCGAGTCGTCGTTGGCCACCCCGTCGAGGATGAACGGCACGACAGCGGCCAGGAATTCGTCGTCACCGCGGTAGAACGACGCGAAGTGGGTCAGGCCCGGTGAAAGGACTCCAAGAACGGCGCCTGGATCAGCGGTGGAACCGGCCGCTTCGCGCATTCCACCCCTCCCCGGACTCACAGCGATGCACGCGCGTATGACGGTACGCGCAGTTGCGGGACTGTGTTAGCGGCACCTCGTCGAATCAGCATCGGTGTGTAGGTTTTCGACTGCGGGTCAGGCGCCGCTGTTCACCATCCCGCCGCCCACACCGGCGAACTCGCGGGGGCCGGGCTGGCCGCTGTGGGTCGTGTACGCGGTGGGGGTGGTGGGCGGTGCGGTGGTCCTGCACGTCGCCGCGGGGCAGGTGCGCTCCGGTGAGTCGATCGGCGTGCGGCCGGACTAGCAGCACTTCTTGGTCGCCACCTGGCCGGTCAGGACGTGGTGTTCGGTGGGGTCGCCATGGGACCCGTTCTTACCGCACCCGTTCTTACCGCATCCGGGGGTTCGCCTACCACCTGTTCCGGCCCGTTCATTGGCGCTGTCGCTGGTTACCTGCCGGGGCGGCATCCGGGGAATCTTTGCCTTCCCATCGGGTACTCGGATTATCCTTCACAACAGATTCCTGCCTCGGCAATCGCAGGTGACGAAGGGGATCAGGGAAAGGTGCACCTGACAGCGCGTGCCCCGGCAAGGCGGGGGGGCCATCATGGCAAAGCTGAAAAAGGCCGGTTCCGAACGCCCGCCGGATTGGCTGCAGCGTATTGAACCCGGCCACTATGCCGACGGCAAACCCCTGCACCGCATCCGCTACATCCAGTGCAAAGTCAGCCTCAAGCCCGATCTGTTGACCTCGCGGGAAGCGCTCTTCGAAGTCGGCGAACTGGTCAAGCGTCCCGCCAAGGACAACGGAATCGAATTCAGCGCCGGTCCCTACCGGCGCCGGCCGCATGGCATCCGCG
The DNA here is from genome assembly GCF_044342925.1 of Mycobacterium sp. GTDB lineage: Bacteria > Actinomycetota > Actinomycetes > Mycobacteriales > Mycobacteriaceae > Mycobacterium. Next base: position 13,183 of record NZ_JBIIOV010000088.1, read on the forward strand.
AGGTGCAGTTCCTCGACACCGCCGACTTCCGGCTCTACAACAACGCCTTCATCCTGCGCAGGCGGGTGCGCTATCACGACGGCTTCCCCGAGGGCGACCCGGAGATCGTGTTCAAGTTCCGCCATCCCGACGCTCAACTGGCCGCGGAGACCGACGTCCGGCCCAACATTCCCGGCAAGTACCGCATCAAGTTCAAAGCCCAGGCGCTGCCGCTCGACGTCGAAGGCGGCGGCGTCCGAATGCTCTACTCCCACAACGTTCAATTCGATCGCGCCGAGTATGTGGTCGACGACCGCGACCCGAGTTTGTTCGACACCCTCGCCGACGCGCTGCCGCTGCTGCGCACCATCAAGAAGTCGG
>NZ_JBIIOV010000149.1:0-8182 GCF_044342925.1 Mycobacterium sp.
CAGCGCTCCCTTGAGCGCCTCCTCGATGCCGGCCGTGGTCCACGACTCGACGCCGTCCAGAGCGGCGCACGCGGCGTCGAGCACCTCAACGGCGTCCGGCTTGAGTTCCTTGGCTCCGGCGACCGGGTCGATCGCGAAGCCGGCCTCGTCGAGGAACTTCAGCAGGTTCCAGCCGTCGGCGAGCACCACGACCCGGGTCTGCACCAGTTCGGCCGCGGTGGCGAAACCGGCCTCGTCCAGTCCGGTGTCGTGGCCGTGGGCGTCCAAGTAGACCCGCAGCCGGCGGGCGAAGTCCGCCGGGTCCAGGCGGCGAATGTGCTCGGCGTTGATGGCGTCGGCCTTCTTCTGGTCGAACCGGGCCGGATTGGAGTTGACGTCGACCACATCGAAGGCGCCGGTCATCTCATCGAGGGTGAACACGTCACGATCTTCGGCGATACCCCATCCCAGCAGTGCCAGGTAGTTCAGCAATCCCTCGGGGATGAAGCCCCGGTTTCGATGCAGAAACAGATCCGACTGTGGGTCGCGCTTGGACAGCTTCTTGGTGCCCTCCCCCAGAACCGTTGGCAGATGCGCGTATTCGGGAACCAGCTCCCCCACGCCGATGCGGATCAGCGCGCGGTGCAAGGCGATCTGGCGGGGGGTCGACGGCAGCAGGTCCTCGCCGCGCAGCACGTGAGTGATCTTCATCAGCGCGTCGTCGACGGGGTTGACCAGGGTATAGAGCGGCTCTCCGGTGGCGCGGGTCAGTGCGAAGTCGGGCACCACACCCGCGGCGAACGTCGTCTCGCCACGCACCAGGTCGTGCCAGCTGATGTCCTCGTCGGGCATCCGAAGGCGCAGCACGGGCTTGCGGCCTTCGGCTTCGTAGGCGGCGCGTTGCTCGTCGGTCAGATCGCGGTCAAAGTTGTCGTAGCCCAGTTTCGGGCTTCGCCCGGCGGCCAGGTGCCGGGCCTCCACCTCCTCGGGAGTGGAATAGGCCGGGTAGGCCTCACCGGACTCCCGCAGCTTGGCGATGACGTCGCGGTAGAGATCGCCGCGCTGGGACTGCCGGTACGGCTCGTGCGGGCCGCCCACCTCCGGGCCCTCGTCCCAGTCCAGGCCCAGCCACCGCAGCGCCTCCAGGAGGGCGTTGTAGCTCTCCTCGGAATCCCGCGCGGCGTCGGTGTCCTCGATGCGGAAGACGAACGTGCCGCCGGTGTGCCGGGCGTAGGCCCAGTTGAACAGCGCCGTGCGGACCAGGCCGACATGCGGGGTGCCAGTCGGCGACGGGCAGAACCGCACGCGCACGGGCTGAGTCATTTGGCGCCTTTCCGGATGACGGGGTTGGTGAGGGTGCCGATGCCCTCAATGGTGACGCTGACGGTGTCGCCATCTTCGATCGGCCCGACCCCCTCCGGGGTGCCGGTCAGAATCAGGTCGCCCGGCAGCAGCGTCATGACCGCGGACATCCATTCGATGATGGCGCCGATGTCGTGGATCATCAGCGACGTCCGGCTGCGTTGGCGCACAGAGCCGTTGACCTCGGTGCGGATCTCCAGATCGGAGGGGTCGAGGTCGGTGACGATCCACGGGCCGACCGGGCAGAAGGTGTCGTGGCCTTTGGCCCGCATCCACTGGCCGTCGGCCTGCTGCTGATCGCGCGCCGAGACGTCGTTGGCGATGGTGTAGCCCAGGATGACGTCGGCGGCCTTCGCGGCAGGCACGTCCTTGCAGGGCCGGCCGATCACCGCCGCAAGCTCTCCCTCGTGATGCACCGGGGAAGCGTTGGCGGGCAATTGAATAGGAACGCCCGGCCCGATGATGGAGGTATTGGGCTTGAGGAAGATCACCGGGTCCTCGGGCGCCGGACCGGTCATGTCGGCCATTTCCTCGATGTGCGCGGCGTAGTTCTTGCCCATGCACACCACCTTGCTCGCCAGGATGGGCGCGAGCAGACGGACATCGCCCAGCGGCCAGGACCGGCCGGTGAAGGTCGGCGTGCCGAAGGGGTGCTCGGCGATCTCGCGGGCGGTCGCAGTGTTCCCGTCGCCATCGATGCTGACGAAAGCCACCCCGTCGGGGCTGGCGATACGACCCAGGCGCATGTCGAGACAGCCTAATGGTGTGACGATGCAGGGCCCCCCGGGCCCTGAGGAGGAACACCACCACCAGACCCCATGGTGTGACGATGCAGGGCCCCCCGGGCCCTGAGGAGGAGCCGCGCAGGCGATCATGGGCGTCGTGGGCGTCGCAACGATCAGCACCGTGCGCCGCTGGTCGATGCTGTCGGGGCGGCGGCCGCGATGGCGGCGCTGGCCGTCACCGACGCACTCGACTCGCCGTGGAGCGTCGCCGTGATGGTCGTGGCCTCGGTGGTGACCGTCAGCGACAATGGACTGGCCTATATGGCGACCGCCGAGATCGCCGGACCGTTCTGGAGCGGCCGCGCGCTGGGCACCCAGAACACCAGCCAGTTCCTGACGGCCGGCCTGACGCCCCCGCTGATGGGTGCGCTGATCGGCGCCGCCGGTTACCCGGCAGCGTTCGCGGTCTGTGCGCTATTTCCGGTGCTGGCCATCCCGCTGGTGCCGCGGGACAAGCCGGCATCGTCACACCACTAGAGCCGGTCGCGGATGCGCGCGCCCACCGCGGCGGTGGACAACGCGGCTCCGCCGCGGGTGGCCAGATGGTCGGCGACGGCCTTGTCGACCCGGGCTGCCGCCGCATCCTCCCCCCGGTGCGACAGCAGCAGCGCCACGCTCATCACCGCGGCGGTCGGGTCGGCGATACCCTTGCCCGCAATGTCGGGCGCACTGCCGTGCACCGGTTCGAACATCGAGGGGTTGGTTCCAGTGGCGTCGATGTTGCCGCTGGCGGCCAGGCCGATTCCGCCGGACACCGCCGCGGCGAGGTCGGTGATGATGTCGCCGAACAGGTTGTCGGTGACGATGACGTCGAAGCGGCCCGGATCGGTGACCATGTGGATGGTCGCGGCGTCGATGTGCTGGTAGGCGACCTCGACGTCCGGGTACTCCTTACCCACCTCGGCGACCACCCGGGACCACAGGTTGCCGGCGAAGGTCAGCACGTTGGTCTTGTGCACCAGCGTTAAGTGCTTGCGGCGCTTGGCCGCCCGGGCGAACGCGTCACGCACCACACGCTCGATCCCGAACGCGGTGTTGAGGCTGACCTCGGTGGCCACTTCGTGCGGGGTGCCGGTGCGGATCGAACCGCCGGTGCCGGTGTAGGGCCCTTCGGTGCCTTCGCGGACCACCACGAAATCGATCTCGGGTGTGCCGGCCAGCGGGCTGTTCACCCCGTCGTAGAGCCGGCTGGGCCGCAGGTTGACGTGATGGTCGAGTGCGAAGCGAATCGTGAGCAGTAGACCGCGTTCCAGCACACCGCTGGGCACCGACGGGTCACCGATGGCGCCGAGCAGGATCGCGTCGTGGCTGCGCAGTTCGTCGACGACGGTGGGCGGCAGGACTTCTCCGGTGGCGTGGTAGCGCCGGGCACCCAGGTCGTATTCGGTCTTCTCGACTCCGGGCAGCACCGCGTCGAGAACCGTCAGTGCCTCACCGATCACCTCCGGGCCGATGCCATCGCCCGGAATCACAGCTAGTTTCACCGGCGCCGCTCCTCCTCATCGCTTCGCTCTGCATCGTCGCCGGCGCGTTTCACCGGCGCCGCGCGTCTGGTCACGACAGGTCGACCACTTCCACCGTGCTGGCGTCGAGGGCAGCGCGGATCGCCTCTCGCACATCGGCCGGCACGTCGCGGTCCAGGCGCAGCATCACCGTCGCACCGCCGCCCGAAGTGTCCTGACTCATCTGGGCCGCTTCGATATTGACGCCAGCCTCGCCGAGCAGGGTGCCGATCTTGCCCAGTGCCCCAGGCTTGTCGCCGTAGTGCAGGATCAGGTTCACACCCTCGGCCCGCAGGTCGAAACTGCGGCCGTTGATCGCGACGATCTTCTGCACTTCCTGCGGTCCGGTCAGCGTGCCCGACACGTTGACCGCCGACCCGTCCGGCCCGACCACCCGCACGTCGACCAGGCTGCGGTGGTTGGGGCTTTCACTGGCGGTGCTCAGGTCGGCGGCCAGGCCGCGGTCGGCGGCCAGCGCCGGCGCGTTGACGAACGTCACCTGCTGATCGGTCATGGTGGAGAACAGCCCGCGCAGAGCGGAAAGTTTGAGCACACCGACATCATCGGACGCCAGCTCACCGGACACCTTGACCGACAGGCTTTCCGGCGGCTCGGTGGCCAGGACACCGACCAGCACGCCGAGCTTGCGGACTAGTTCCAGCCACGGCGCGACGTCCTCGCTGACAGCACCGCCGGCGACGTTGACCGCGTCGGGCACGAATTCCCCGGCCAGCGCGAGCTTCACGCTGGCGGCGACGTCGGTGCCGGCGCGGTCCTGGGCCTCGCTGGTCGACGCGCCGAGGTGCGGGGTCACCACCACCTGCGGCAGGTCGAACAGCGGGCTGTCGGTGCAGGGCTCGGCGCCGAATACGTCCAGGCCGGCGGCCCGCACATGGCCGCTCTTGACGGCGTCGGCGAGCGCGTCCTCGTTGATCAGCCCGCCGCGGGCGGCGTTGACGATGATCACACCGGGCTTGGTTTTGGCAAGCGCCTCCTTACCCAGCAGCCCCGCGGTCTCCTTGGTCTTGGGCAGGTGCACGGAGATGAAGTCGGCACGGGCCAGCACGTCGTCGAGGGGCAGCAGCTCAATGCCCATCTGAGCGGCCCGAGCCGGCGGCACGTAGGGGTCGTAGGCCACGACGTGGGTGCCGAACGCGGCCAGCCGCTGGGCCACCAACTGGCCGATGCGGCCCAAACCCACCACGCCGACGGTCTTGCCGAAGATCTCGGTGCCGTTGAACGACGAACGCTTCCAGGTGTGCTCGCGAAGGGTGGCGTCCGCGGCGGGGATCTGGCGCGCCGCCGACAGCAGCAGCGCGCACGCGTGCTCGGCGGCACTGTGAATATTGGAGGTGGGCGCATTGACCACCAGCACACCGGCGGCGGTGGCGGCGTCGACGTCGACGTTGTCAAGGCCGACGCCAGCGCGGGCAACGATCTTCAGCTTGGGCGCCGCAGCAATCACCTCGGCGTCCACTGTCGTTGCCGAGCGGACCAGCAGCGCGTCGGCGCCGACCACGGCTTCGAGCAGCTTGGGCCGGTCCGGGCCGTCGACCCATCGGACCTCCACCTGGTCGCCGAGGGCGGCCACGGTCGACTCGGCAAGTTTGTCGGCAATCAGCACTACTGGCTTTTGGGAGGGCAGGCTCACGCGGACAGCGTAATGGGACGGGATAGAGCGCCGGAGATCGGGAAGAGTAGAGGCGGGGAACCGGAAGGAGAGTGGGCATGGACGTCACCGTCGTCGGCAGCGGCCCCAATGGCCTGGCAGCCGCGGTGTTGTGCGCCCGCGCCGGCTTGAAGGTGCAGGTTCTGGAGGCTCAGAGCACCCTGGGCGGGGGCTCGCGCACCCTGCCTGACCCGGAGTTCCCCAGTGTCTGTCACGACATCTGTTCGGCGATCCACCCGCTGGCGCTGGCTTCACCGTTCTTCGCCGAGTTCGATCTGCGCTCGCGCGGTGTGGGTCTGGTGGCCCCGCAGATCTCCTACGCCAACCCGCTGCCGGGCAAGCCGGCCGCGCTGGCCTATCGGGATCTGGAGCGCACCTGCGCCGGATTGCGCCACGGCGGTGACTGGCGGCACCTGCTCGGTCCGCTGGCCGCCCGGGGCGACGAGGTGGTGGGTTTCCTGATCGGCGACAAGCGCTCCTTGCCGCCGGATATCCCGGCGGCAGCGCTACTGGCCCAGCGGATGCTGGAGCAGGGCACCCCGGCGTGGAATCTGCTGCGCGGTGAGGATGCGCGGGCGTTGTTCACCGGTGCGGCCGCCCACACGATCGCGAGGATGCCGTCACTGGTGGCGGCGGGCGCGGGCCTGCTGCTGGCGACCCTGGCGCACACCACGGGTTGGCCGGTGCCGGTCGGGGGCAGTCAGGCCATCGCCGACGCCCTGATCGAGGACCTGCGCGCGCACGGCGGGACGGTGCAGGCCGGGGTTGACGTCACCGCTGCGCCGCCGGGGGTGGTGCTCTACGACACCGCGCCGACCGCGCTGCTGGACATCTACGGCTCGGCGCTGCCCGACCGGTACCGCCGTGCACTGCAGCAGTACCGATATGGCCCCGGTGTGGCCAAGGTGGATTTCGTTCTTTCCGAGGACATTCCATGGGCCGATGAACGGCTGGCCTCGGCTCCGACGTTGCACCTCGGCGGAACCCGGGCGCAGATGACGCACGCCGAACGGGAGGTGGCCGACGGCCGCCACGCGCAGTGGCCGATGGTGCTGGCCGCGCAGTCGTGGGTCGCCGACCCGAGTCGCATCGACGCCCGGGGCCGACGGCCGTTCTGGACCTACGCCCACGTGCCGGCCGGATCGAGCGTGGACCAGGCCGACGTGATCACCGCGGTGCTGGAACGATTCGCGCCCGGCTTCTCCGACATCGTCGTCGCCACCCGCAGTGTCCCGGCGTCGGATCTGCACCTGCACGACGCGAACTACGTCGGCGGCGACATCGGCGTCGGCGGCAACTCGGTCATCCGCGCCCTGCTCGGCCCCACCCCACGGGTGAACCCATGGGCCACCCCGATTCCGCACGCGTACCTGTGCTCGTCGGCCACCCCACCAGGCGGCGGAGTGCACGGCATGAGCGGCTTCTACGCGGCCCGAACCGTGCTGGACCGGGAATTCGGCCTACCGGTTCCAGCCCTGCGTCCCTGAGTTCTTGTCGACGACACGGGAATCGTTGCTGCCATTAGTGTTTCGTGACAATTTCGGGGTGTGATGGATCTAACACCGACATTGCACCGCACTTAGAGCCCGGAATTTTTTTGGCGCCAAGTGGTCCGACATGACCGGATTTCGACATCCTGACGTTAGCTGCGGTTATGCTTCCAGGGTTCGCTCCCCAGCCCCGAGGAGTTCCAGTGGTCAACGACAGCAACCGGGAAATCGGTACCGTGCTCTCGTACATCCTCGGTCGTCAGCTTCGCACCGGTGAGATCGTCAACGCGCTGGGTGTGTCCCGGTCGGCCTATTACCTCGCACGCGACGAGGGCCGGCTTACCAACGCCAACAACCTGATCCGACTGGCGAAGGCCTTCGGTATCAATCCCGTCGACCTCCTGGTCCGGTACGGCATGATCAGCCGTGAATCGGTGCTCGACTACGCCATGGACGCGGCAAACGCCGACCACCTGCGGGCGGCGGAAGCCGCCGAGCGCCAGTCGCGGCCCATGCGGGCGCCGCAGCGGGTGCAGGCAGTCGCCCGCTGACGCTGCGGGCGGCCCGCCCCCGGCTCAGGCTGTCTCGGTGATGGGCCGGTCGACCCAGCTCATCAGCTTGCGTAGCTTGGCGCCGGTGACCTCGATAGGGTGTTCGGCGTTCTTCTTGCGCAGGCCCTCTAGCTCGGAGTTGCCACCCTCGACATTGGCGACGAGGCGCTTGACGAAGGTGCCGTCCTGGATCTCCTTGAGAATCTGCTCCATGCGCTTCTTGGTGTCGGCATCGATGACGCGCGGGCCGGACAGGTAGCCGCCGAACTCTGCGGTGTCGGACACCGAGTAGTTCATCCGGGCGATGCCGCCCTCGTACATCAGGTCGACGATGAGCTTCAGCTCGTGCAGCACCTCGAAGTAGGCCAATTCCGGGGCGTACCCGGCCTCGACCATGACCTCGAAACCGGTCTTGACCAATTCCTCGGTGCCACCGCACAGCACGGCCTGCTCGCCGAAGAGGTCGGTCTCGGTCTCGTCCTTGAAGGTGGTCTTGATGACGCCGGCGCGGGCGCCGCCGATGGCCTTGGCGTAAGAGAGAGCCAGGGCCAAGCCATTACCGGTCGGGTCCTGCTCGATGGCGACCAGGCAGGGCACGCCCTTGCCGTCGACGAACTGCCGGCGCACCAGGTGGCCGGGGCCCTTGGGGGCGACCATGCCGATGGTGACGTCGGACGGCGGCTTGATCAGACCGAAGTGGATATTCAGGCCGTGGCCAAAGAACAGCGCGTCGCCGGCGTTGAGGTTGGGCTCGATGTCGGACTTGAAGATCTCGGCCTGTGCGGTGTCGGGCGCTAGCAGCATGATCACGTCGGCCCACTTGGCGACCTCGGCCGGGGTGTCG
>NZ_JBIIOV010000150.1:0-8049 GCF_044342925.1 Mycobacterium sp.
GTCAATTCGCTGCTAAAGTCGCTGTCATCATGCGTGTGCTCAGGCTCAGGCTCCCGGGGAATGCCCGGGTGTGGGCGGCGATCGTGTTGATGTTCATCGTCGCCCTCTTCGGTGCTGCACCGGCGTTGCTGGCCGAGCCATCAGACCCGCATGTCGACCACCACATAACGGCAACGGGCCATCTTGACCACCTTTCCGCGGTGGACCACGATCACATCGGTGCGCCGGCGATTCATAGCGCTCCAGATGAGTTCGCTGATTCCCTGCTCCACCGCGTGCGGACTGCGCTGCCTGTCTTAGGGCTGATCTTCGCTGGCGGCCTGTTGTGGCAGTGGTCGCCCCGGCATACGGCTGCGGTCGGGCGGGATCCGCCCCGTGGGCCGCTCATCGATTCTCCCGGCCGGGCCGTACTTGCCCGGCTGTGCATCTCGCGCCGCTGATCGGACAGGTACAGACCGAACAACCCCTACGTCGGGTTGATCGGTCGGTGACTGACGTCCACTTCAGCGGCCGTGTCTCGGAACGCGGCCTGGCAAGGAAGCGACCATCCGATGACCTCAGCTCTCCCTCTGCACCCGAAAAATCTGCATGCCACCCATCACCGGCCTCCGCGGCGCCACGAGCCCGCGGCAACCCTCGCCTCGACGGTCGGCAACACCCCGGTACTTCGTGTCACCGCCCCGTTCGCCGATGGCGGCCGGGGCTTCTGGGCCAAGCTCGAGGGCTCCAATCCCGGGGGCATCAAGGATCGCACCGCCCTGCATCTGGTGGGCTGCGCTCGCGCTCGCGGGGACCTGCGCCCGGGAGCGCGGATCATCGAGTCGAGTAGCGGCACCCTCGGTCTGGGACTGGCATTGGCCGGCATGGCTTATCGGCACCCCGTCACCGTGGTCACCGACACCGGTCTGGAACCCATCATCGCCCGCATGCTGACGGCCTACGGCGTCCGAGTCGAGCAGGTCACCGAGCCCCACCCGCGAGGCGGGTGGCAGCAGGCCCGATGCGATCGGGTGGCCCAACTTCTGGCCGAAGACCCCGTGGCGAACAGAAGAAATCCTGCGTCCGACTGGATTAGCCGCCGGCGGTTCATCGGCTGCGGGTGTACCGCGGGCCGCAGCGCTGGCCTTGGGGCCGGGTTTCCTTGCGGCATGCAGTTCCGACAATGACTCCAGGATCGCTTCCTCGTCGGCGCCGCAGGGTCAGCCCTCTCTCGCGCCGACGACGAACCTCGACGTGATCGGGGATCCAGACACAAACTTCACAGTCATCATGAGGCCCGCCGCGAGCAGCGTGGCCATGGTCGGGTTGCTGAGGGTCATGTCACTCCTGGAACGGGGAATGTTCGATGTGCCAGGCGAATTGGCCCCAGCGGCATAGGTTGGCGGTGACCGACGTTGGGTACGCGCGTGCCTCGGCGCGGACCTTCTCGGCGAAATATCGGCCGAAACCGTCGCGCGGATGCGATGCGAGAACCTCCTCGACGGTGCGGGGATGGATGTCTTCCAATCGCATTCCGGTGACGTCAGCGGCGGCACCGAAGTGCAGTAGTGCCACTTCGGGTCGTTCCTTGCCGGCACGGCCGACGTTCATGTGCATCCTGATTGCTTTCGCAACTACCGAGGCACGGTCTTCTGGCCATCCGTGATCGATGAGCCATGACTGCGCTGCTGCGGCGCTGAGTTGCTCGAAGGGTCCGTCGCCGCCAGGGGAATCGGTGAGTCCTAGATCGTGCAGCATGGCCGAGATGAAGAGCAGTTCTGCATCCCAGTCGAGGCCGTCCCTGGTTCCCAGGGCAGCGCCGAACAGGTACGTCCGGTAGCAGTGAGCGGCGAGGACGCTTGGTGCCTGGGCACGCAGCAGGCTTGCGGCCTCGAGGGCGGTGCTGGTGTCCGGATATCCGATGTCATTGAGCGCCAACAGTTCCGGGCGGCTCCGGCCCATCAGGCGGGCTGCGCGTCGCAGATTCTGCTCAAGTTGAGCTCGTCCGAGTCTGCCGATGACGGCCAGCGTCGACTCGGCGGTGGTCATCGCGCCACCTCGACGGTCACTTCGATCTCCAACGCGATGTTGGCCGGCAATGATGAGACGCCGACGGCGAGCCTCGCATGTCGGCCGGCGTCGCCGAAGACGTTCACGAAGACCTCTGAGGCACCGTCGATCACCTGGGTGTGGCCGATGAAATCCTCAGCGGCGTTGACGACCCCGCGCACCAGCACGATCCGCTTGACCCCGTCGAGGGTTCCGAGCTCGGAACGGATGGTGGCCAACGCGGTGATGGCGGCGAATCGCGCGGCCTCGCGCCCGGCGTCGACATCGAGGTCAGCCCCCAGCTTGCCGAACACGACCGTATGCGGCGGGCTGAACGGGATGTGGCCGCCCAGGATCAGCAGATCACCAGTGCGGACGGCATTGATGTATTCGCCGGCTGGTGGGAACGGGTCGGGCAGTTCGATCCCGAGCTCGACGAGACGCGCGTCAGCCGACACAGCCGAGCCCCCAATCCGGTCGTACTTGTTGCAATGGGTTCAACATGTGGCCGATGGTAAAGCCGCCATCGCCTTATTGCAACCATTTTAATAAGTTGTCTTTCCGCAGTAACATGGGCCGGTGGACGTCGTAGCGCAACGCCGGATGGACCCGCGCAAGCAGCGAACCATGGATGCCTTGGTCGCCGCCGCGCAACAGATGTTCGCCGAACGCCCAGTCGAAGAAGTCACCGTCGAAGAGATCGGCCAGCACGCCGGCGTCGCGGTGGGCTCTATCTACAACAACTTCGGAAGCAAGGAAGGGTTGTACGCCGCGGTGGTCGCCCGAGCGCTCGATGTCGACCGCGACTACATGGATCGGGCCTATACCCCCGATCGCGACCCCATCGAGCAACTGCTGGCCGCGTCCGAGCAGTACCTGCGCTTCGCTCTGGACCATCCGCAGTTCTTCCGCATGCTGGCCTTCCCCACCAAACCCAGCCCCTACCCCGCCGCCGCCGCGACCACCGCACTGCTTGCCCTTCGGGTCGACGGGCAGAACGCCCGCATGGTCGATGCCATTGAACGCGGCATCGCCGATGGCAGCATCCGTCACCTAGACCCGCAGTCAACGGCGACCATTTTGTGGGCAAGCTGGAACGGAATCATCAGCCTCGCGTGGCGCCACGACGATCTGCAGCAGAGCCCTGAGGAGTTGGCTGTACTGATTGAGCGCGCGGCCGATCTGGTCAGCTATGGGTTGCGGCTGAAATAGACGGCTAGCCTCAGCCGACTTTCGGCCGCAGTGCCGCGCCCCAACGCAAGGGATTGAGATTGCGGAACGGATCGTTCTGCCGCAGTTCTTGGAGATCGGCCAGGATTGTCTCCAACTCGGCCTGGGTGCGTTGCTTGACGGTGGCCTCCCACTTATCGACTTTCCTCCGAGCCGGCCGCACCGTTGAGATCGGTTGCCCGAAGCGCAGATACATCCGCTGCGGGCGCGGCAGAAGCGTGGGTCCTAGACCGCGCATCAAGGGAACGCCGACACCGACAATACCGTGCATGCGCTCTCCGAAGGTCCGCGTCATCCGCTCCCATGCGCTGTTGCGCGCGACGAGGCTGTGGAAGACGTCGTCACCGCCGACCAGTCCGACCGGGACGATCGGATAGTCATGGGCGATGGCCAGTCGGGCGAAGCCTGAACGGCCTTCCCAATTCAAGTGGTATTCCTCGCCTTTGAACTTCAACATGTCGCGACCGCCGCCGGGGAAAACCAGCATGGTCTCGTCGCGTCGCATCAACTCAGCGCCGATATCCGGCTGACCAGGTACGGCGCCGACCGCCTCGATCAGATCCCGCTGCACGCCCTTCACCTGAGTGACGCGCTTGTCGGCAAGCCCTCTGACGCGCACCCCGAGATGGCGGTGCACGAAATACGGAGTCAGAACGATTTCCGGCCAGCCGGCTGACGTGTGATTGCCGACGAGGAGGAAGCGTCCGTCTGCGGGAAGATTCTCCAGTCCGTCGACGTAAATCCGGGAGAGATCGATCGCGTCGCGCAGTCCATCAGCAACGGTGAAGATGGCCTTCCGCAATGCCTCCACGCGCGGGGGCTGGTTGGTCAGCCGATCGATGTCTTCAGCGGGTAAGGGCGTATAGGCCATGCCGCCAGCCTAGCGCATGACTGACCAAATGACATTTTTGGTCAGTTTCTCTATTACTGCAGCTGGGGGAGCTACAGTAAGGGGGTGAGAGCTCCGGTTCGCGACCTGCCCGAACTCCACTCCACAAAGGCTGCGCGCCTGCTGGCCGCGGCCGGAGACCTGCTGATCGGCAGGGGTGCGAGGGGGTTCACCGTCGCCGATGTGGCGGCGCGCGCCCACGTCGGGAAGGGCACCGTATACCTCTACTGGGCGACGAAAGAAGACCTGCTGATCGGTCTCATCGGCCGCGCATTCCTGCGCCTGCTCGATGATCTGATCGAGCGACTTGACGCGGACCCCGACCTCGCCCGCCCCTCGCGGTTCTGCCCCGCAATGCTGCAGATCGCGACCAACCAGCCACTCATCGCCGCGCTCCAACGACACGACGATGATCTGCTCGGCGCGCTGACCGACCATCCGCGTTCCATTGCCCATGACGGCGCGCTCGGACCGGGCGCCGTTCTGGACGCCGTCCTGCCGATTTGGCGGGGAAACGGACTGGCTCGCAACGACTGGGACGGCGACGATCAGAACTTCGCGCTGCACTCACTGATCACTGGCGTCGCCTTCTCGTTGATCGGACTTGGCCAACACTCCGCCGATGTCGAGGATCCGTTGGGCGTATTGGGGACAGCGGTCACCGCGATCCTCGGACCTGAGCACGCAAACCAAAAACAACTCCGCGCAGCGGCCTCAGAAATCGGCGACTTCCTCCGCGAAGGACAGGCGGCCGCACTCCAGCTCATCGACGCACCGGACGCCGGATCGTAAAGCGCCGGTGTACGACACAAAGCGGGCCCGGCCTTTCGGGCCGGCCTGTTCTTGGTAGAGCTGCCGGGAATCGAACCCGCTCCGGAAACCGTCCTGAAATGGGATAACGCCGAACTTCGCGACGCGACAGCACTTCAGCTGACGCAAAAATACCTGCTGGAACGTGCGGTGTGTTGACGTTGTCAGCAGATATACAGGATGCCTAGCCACCTAACCGGCGGTAACCAGCACAGCCGGATTGTCCGAGAACGCACGTAGAATAATGAGAATGACCAGCGCTGCCAGTGACATGGCATTGACCCGGCTGCGCGAGCACCGGGAGGCGATATGCGATGTGCTGGCCCGCTACGGTGCGAGCAATCCCCGGTTGTTCGGATCGATCGCGCAGGGCAACGCAGGGCCTGACAGTGATGTCGACATACTGCTAGACCTCGCCGCGACGGGGTCCGGTAGTCGACTGTCTCGACTCTCGGGGATCCGGTTGGAACTGGAAACGTTACTCAAGATGCCAGTCGACGTCGCCTGTGAAGACCTTCTCAAAGAGGGCGTTTCAGAATCTGCTCGAAGCCAGGCTATCGCGTTGTGACCAGATCGGCGCAGGACCGGCTGAACGATATCCAGACGGCGATCGCCAGGGTCTAGGCCTATTGACTGCGCTCATCGGAAGTCCCCGGGTGTGCTCACCGAAATTCCTCACCTGATGGCCGGGTCAGTGTATCGGTTGGCGGGTGCCGGTGGTGGCTCGGCGGAGGCTGTCGGCTGCGGCATGGTGATCGCGTAGGCGGTAGGACTCGCCGTCGAGGTTGATGACGACCGAGCGGTGCAGGAGGCGGTCGAGCATGGCGGCGGCGACGGTGGTGTCGCCGAGGATGTCGCCCCAGGCGCCTACGCCGCGGTTGGTAGTGATCACGATTGAGGTTTTCAAATACCGTTGGGATACAACCTGAAACAGCGCCGAGGCGGCCTCGGCGGGCAGGGGTAGATACCCGAGTTCGTCTATCACGAGCAGCGTGGGTCCGGCGTAGAAGCGCATGGTGGTGGCCCAGCGTCCCTCGATGGCTGCACGGTGGCAGCGGGCGGCCAGATCCGCTGCGGTGGTGAAGTAGGTGCGGTACCCGGCATGCGCTGCAGCCCTTGCTAATCCGACCGACAAGTGTGTCTTGCCCGTGCCCGGCGGGCCGATCAACAGAATGTTGGTCGCGGAGTCCAGGTAGCGGCAGGTGCCCAGCTCGTCGATCAGCCGGCGGTCGATGCCGGCGGCAGCGTCCACGTCGAAGTCGGCCAGGGTCGCCGGGGTGGGAAGGCACGCGAACCGCAACCGGCCCGCCAGGCGTCGGGTGGTGCTGGCGTCCACTTCGGCGGCCAGCAGCCGTTCCAAGGCGACGGTCAGCGACAGGCCCTCCGCGGCGGCCTGATCCAAGACGGCGGGCAGAGCTTCGGCGGCGGCGTGCAGTTTGAGCTCGGCCAGATGCGAGCGCAGCTGCTGATACCGGCTGGCCGCAGCCGATGGTGACTCGCTGTCGACGGCCAGGGTGCGGGTGATCTTCGGGGTTCGTGCAGTGGGGGTCATTGGAAGGTCCTGTTCTGGGCGGCCCGCTCGTAAGCGGATAGGTCGATGACAGCGGAATCGGTTGATGGTGTGCAGGATTGATCCGAGGTTGTGATCTGGGCGCGTAGTTGGATCAGTTGTGCGGCAGCAGCTTTGGCCTCAGTTCCGGGTGGGATGCGTTCCTTGCGCCGGTGGGGTCTGCCAGTGGCGGCGGCGGCCATCGCCGCGGTGTCCAGGGCGATGACGTGTCCGCTGTCGCGAATCATCACCCCGAGCCCGTCGGCGGCCATCCGATGCCGGGCCACGATGATCCCGCTCGTGGTGGCGATGTCGCAGAACTGGCCACCAAGGGGATGGCTGACCGTGAGCTGGGCTGCGGCCAACTCCGGTGGCACCGAGTAGCGGTTGCCGCGGTAGGACACCAAGGCTTGGCGCGACGCGGTCCGCGACTCGGTGATGATCACCGGATACGGCGCTGCGGGCGGCGGTGACAACCGCTCGCTCGTGGCGACGGTGGCTACCGAGGACCGCCCGTCAGCGGTGGCACGCAGCCGCGTGTCGCCCCGTACCCGGGCGAAGCGATCCACGTCGGCTTGCGCTTGCTCGGCGGTCATCTCATCAGCCAGGGTGCGCCACCAGCGTTGCGCCGCAGTGTGATTGACCTTCTCCACCACACCCTTGCGGTTACCGCGCCGTGGCGGGCAGATCGCGACCGACACACCGTAGTGCTTGGCCACCCCAGCGAACGAAGCGGTGACTCGACCCGAACCCGGATCGCACACGGTGGCCATCCGGTCGAACCGCCACACCCGTGACACACCACCCAAACCGCGCACCACATGGTCGATCGCGGCGATGAGATGGGGCTGATCCTGGGACGGCGCCAACGCTGCCCGCCACTTGCCGGAATGAGCCAGCGACCCGACCAGTAGGTGCGCGGTCTTGCCCCAGCCCCATTCCGACGGCGGATCAGGCAATTCCAGCCAGTCCCATTGGGTTTCATCGCCCGGCGGATGAGGGATAACCGCGTTGACCCGGTCAGTGGCTGTGCGGCAGGCCTCGCACGCCGGCCGCAGATTCCGCGCCCGGATGTTGCGGGTCAGGCTCTGATACGACAGTCCGAACCCCAGTCCCTCCAACTCGTCGTACAGGGTCCGGGCCCACAAGTGCGGGTCCTCGACCAACCGGGCCGACACGTAGTCGACGAACGGGTCGAACGGGTCCGGGCAGGGCCGGGCCCGGACTCCCGGTTCGGCGGCGCCGGCCAGGTATTTGCGGACCGTTTTACGGTCATGGCCGGTGTGTCGGGCGATCGCTGAGATCGACCAACCACGTTTGCGTAGGGCGTGTACTTCCAAGTCGTCCTCCCATGTGAGCATGAGAAAGCGGGCCTCCTTCGAATGGAGCTGTTGGCGTCAGACACCAGCAGCATCGAGGGAGGCCCGCCCTTCTCGGCGGAGCCACACGGGTGGGGAATTTCGATGAGCGTAAGTGGGGAATTTCAGTGAGCGCAGTCAGCGTCGTCGTGATCGGGTCGGGGTGGCGCCGTCCGGCCCGGTCG
>NZ_JBIIOV010000151.1:0-7994 GCF_044342925.1 Mycobacterium sp.
CCGCGCCGATAGCGATTCCGAAGACGAATAGTGTCCCTGTTGATCCGGTGACGTGGTAGCCGAACACCGAGAAGTCCCCGGTCAGCGGGTGCGTGGGTCCGGAATTAGCCAACACACCGACGACGGCAGCGACTACAGCGACGAACAGGACAAGCAAACCAAGAATGACGAGCATGACGCCTCAATTTTCGATGGCAGAACTCCAGTTAACGCCCACTTCAGGAGCCTGTCAACACCGTTGACCCACAGCGATGGGTTACAGTGACCGGCGAAGGGAGTGCTGTTTGCGATGAGCACAAATTCCACCGGGAACCTTCAGGTCACCGAAGCGTTCATCCTGGAAACCGCTTTGTCGATCATCGATCGCGACGGCGCGGACAGCTTGTCGATGCGCCGACTCAGCGAAGCGGTGGGCCGCGATCCCGCGGTGCTGTACCGCCACGTGCCCAACAAGGCCGCGGTGCTCGACGGTGTCGCGGGAATTGTCCTGGAGAAGCTCACCGTAGACACCACGGACCCGGACTGGGCCGGCCAGTTGCGGAGCATCGCCCACGATTTCCGCCGGTTGGCCCTGACCCATCCGAACGTCGTCCCGTTGCTGGTCACTCGGCCGTTGGCCACCCCACTGGGCCTGCGGCCGCCCGGAACACTGCGGCACCTCGAGGACATCCTGGCGCTGCTCACCGCCGCCGGATTCTCTGGCGATGACGCCCTGCACATCTACCGGGTGCTGTTCGCCTATCTGTACGGCCACATCCTGACGGAGTTGCAGGAGGTCGTGGAACGGCCCGAGGAAACCGACCATGTTCTGCGCCTTGGTCTGCACCGGCTGCTAGTTACCGAATTTCCTCACGTCCGTTCTCTCGCAGCAGCATTGGCCTCCTATGACGGCGCCGCCGAACTCGACCGCGGCCTCGATCTCCTCATCCCGGGCCTGGCCTCAGCCCTATCTCGCACGGACACATCACCACCGAACACGACCTGAAAGAACGCGGCGGCGATCGCACAGCGCCGAGCGGGCGACATGCCATCGGCAGAGGTAGCCAACTGCTGGTATTGATCGTCGACTCGATCATTTACGCCGACGCCACGGGAGCCGAAGTCGTCGATAAAGCAGGCCTTCTCGCCGCGCGACCTGATCCGTTCTGTCTGGTCGAGTGGCCATGGCTGCATCACCTCCAACACCACCACCCGGACATGATCGAGCGGCTCCGGTTGCGCCTGCCCCGCGGCACACGACGCGGACGCATCCAACTGATCGGATTGGACCGCTATGGCGTCCTGGTGAAAACCTCAGGGCCTGAGGGTGATCGGCAGCACCGGATATCATTCTCCGCTCCCGTTGCCGATCACGCCGGCCTTTCCCGTGCACTTCGGATATTGACAGCGCACCCGTTCAGCAATGCGCTACGGACTGGCAACGGCTGAGCCTGGTCATCACATAGATCACCGCGCCGGAAGGCGCGATGCCGTAAGTGACACCGGCAGAAGCCGGCTACGCTGTCGCGTCAGCTGTGGCGAGCACCGCGAAGTGTTGGCGCCGCAGCTGCCGCTCGACCGCCGCGTAGGCGTGCTCAGTCAACGACGCGACGCCAACAGCATGACCAGGACCATACGGGGAACCTTTCCAAGCTTCTTATCTGTTTGCCCACCTCGGGGTTTAGCGCTGCCCACCCGGTGGCATCGGCGGCATTGAGGTGGTGGCCGGTCCCCTGGCCCCGCCCGGAGCCATGCCGCCAGAACCCATGCCCCCGGGGCCCATACCGCCGGAGCCCATGTCGCCGGGTTGCATCTGCATCATCGGGCAGCCGGCACCCATTGGACCGTCGGTGCGCATCTGGCCGCTCTGATATCCGCGTTGCCAGCCGTCGCCGCCTGCCACCCGAGCAGCGAAGAATCCGGAAAAGAAGACCGCGCCGACGATGAAGACGATTCCTGCGGCGATGCCCACCCACGCCAGAACCTGGTAAAGCCGAGTGTTGCGGTGAACAACAGGTCCAGTCACCGTGGGCGGGTCGATCCTGTCGGTGGTAGTTGGCGACGATTCGGTCATTGTGGTGATGCCTCCTTGCTGAAGATCTGGCTTGTGGAGCCGGGGTCGTGGTTCGTCTTCATTTCTGGTGTTCCCGCAGTACAAGGATGCGTCGCCGGTATTCCTCGTCGTCGATCTCACCCCGGGCGAATCGCGCCGCGAGCAGCTGCTCCGGCGAGTCTCTGTAGGGCTGGTATCCGGAGATCGCTCGCGACTGGGCGGTGCCCGCGCTGAACCGGATCACCGCGATGATCCCCACCACGATGAGGGTCCAGAACAACACCATCCCGATAGCCATACCTGCATACCCCCAGCCACCCATTCCGTGGTCCCACCACCCGTTCATTCCGTGGTACCACCACCCGTTCATTCCGTGGTACCACCACATCGCCACCAACCTCCTTCAGCATCGCCTCTACCCGATTCCCAGACTGCGCTTGAAGCCCCGGCTGTCGGGTGTTCGTTGTGTGAAGATTCGCTCAAGGACGGCCTCAAAACGGTTGAGTGGCCAACCCGCACGGCACGATGAACAGATGGAGGTCATATCGGGGACCACTGGGAGCAGCCCTGCCGCCGGTTACCGCGCCTTGGTGGTCGACGACGAGGCGCCGCTCGCCGACGTGGTCGCCAGCTATCTGCGACGCGATCACTTCGAGGTCACGGTGTGTCACTCCGGGGCCGAGGCGCTGACGGCGGCGCGGGAGGTCGATCCCGACGTCGTGGTGCTCGATCTGGGGTTGCCCGGTATTGACGGCCTGGAGGTCTGCCGGCAGCTGCGGACTTTTTCCGACGCCTACGTGGTGATGCTGACCGCTCGCGACACCGAGGTCGACACCATCGTCGGCCTATCGGTGGGAGCCGATGACTACCTGACAAAACCGTTCAGTCCCCGCGAGTTGGTAGCGCGAATCCGGGCGATGTTGCGCCGGCCCAGATCGGTCGCGGCACCGGCTGTGCCCGGCGGCGGGCACGGCGAACAGCCACCACGGGTCTTCGGGCCGCTGTCAATCGATCTCGCCGGCCGGGATGCTCATCTCGCCGGCGAGCCGATTCCATTGACGCGCACCGAGTTCGATATCTTGGCCGCTCTTTCCTCGCGCCCCGGAGTCGTGTGGAGTCGCCGCCAGTTGATCGAGGCGGTCTGGGGAGACCCGTGGGTGGGCAACGACCACCTCGTCGACGTCCACGTCGGGCATGTGCGGCGCAAACTCGGCGACGACCCCGCCGACCCTCGATTCGTCTTCACCGTCCGCGGTGTGGGCTACCGGATGGGCAGCGGGCAGTGAGCGCGCCGACCGGGCTCGGGATGCTGCGGCGGCTTCTGCTGGCGCAGGCGCTGGTGCTCGTCGCAGTTGGGGTCACCACCTGGGTGGTGGCACTGGTGGTGGGGCCGCCGCTGTTCCGCGATCACCTCCACCAAGCCGGTGTTCCCCACAACTCCAACGAGCAGTACCACGCCGAACAGGCCTTCCAGCACGCCACCGCGCTGTCTATTGCGGTGGCCATCACGGTGGCCGCCACGACGGCGTTCGTGGTCACCGCCTACCTCAGCCGGCGCCTGCAGCGCTCGGTCACCGAATTGTCCGCGGCCGCATCAGCGGTCGCCGAGGGTCGGTACGACATTCGAGTCTCCACTCCGCAGCTCGGCGACGAGTTCGACGGATTGGCAGTGGCTTTCAACCGGATGGCCGACCGCCTGCAAGCGGTCGAGTCGACCCGCCGCCAGTTGTTCAGCGACCTCGCCCATGAGATCCGCACGCCGGTCTCTGTACTGGAGGCCTATCTGGAAGCCGTCGAGGACGGCGTGAAGACCTTGGACCCGCCGACCATGTCGATCCTGCGCGAGCAGACCGGCCGGCTGGTGCGGTTCTCGGCTGACACCGCCGCCCTGGCCCGGGCCGAAGAGGCTCACGTCGCCATCGCGCCGGAATGGGTCGATGCCGGCGAACTCGTTTCTGCGGTAAGCGCCGCGATCGCCGACCGCTACGCAGCCAAACACGTCACTCTGGACACCCGCGCACCTGCGGCCGGCCGGTTGTGGGCCGACGGTCAACGTCTGTCGCAAGTGCTGATCAACCTGCTCGACAATGCGCTGCGCCACACTCCGTCCGGCGGGCATGTCACTCTGGCCGCCATCCGGAACGGCAACGACGTGACCTTCACCGTCACCGATGACGGGGATGGCATCGCGGCCGAGCACCTGCCGCACGTCTTCGAGCGCTTCTACCGCGCCGACTCCGCCCGCGACCGGGGGCGCGGGGGCTCCGGAATCGGCCTGGCAATCGCCCAGGCGCTGACCGAGGCCCACGGCGGGCACATCACCGCGGCCAGCCAGGGCCCCGGCCGCGGCACCACCTTCACGGTGGCTTTACCGATCCGTTCGACCGCAGCAGGCCAGGATCACCCGGTAGCGGTACCGACCAGCTCGTAGCCGGCGCGCTGAACGGCGTCACGCATGACGTCCTGTGCCAGTTCCGCCGTGCTGGTCACGGTGATCGTCGAAACACCCTGCGGGACAGGATCAACTGTCACATCTGTGACAGTGCCGAGCGCTTTCAGCTCGGCCGTCACAGCCCGTGCGCAATGGTCGCAGGTCATTCCCCGCACGTAGTAGGCGCGTGTCGCGGACATCGGAGGTCCTAGAGCGTCTTCAGGATCTCGTTCATGGTGTCGATCTCCTTCTGCTGGCTCTGCACGATGGCTTTCGACAGCTCAATCGCCTCGGGGAATTCGCCGTTCTTGATTTCGTTCTGCGCCATCGTGATTGCGCCCTCGTGGTGCTTGATCATCCCGGTGAGGAACAATTTGTTCGCTTCCACACCCTGAGCGTCCCGCAATGACTGCATCTCGGCCGGCGACAACATCCCATCCATGCCGCCCATGCCCATGCCGCCCATCCCCGGCATACCGGGCGCCATCGAGCCGGAGCCGTCCATGCCGCCATGACCCGGCATGTCCCCCATGCCGCCATGGCCGGGCATGTCATTGATGTCCATGTTCCACGCGTCGAGCCAGCCCTGCATCTGCTGAATCTCCGGGCCTTGGGCGGCCTTGATCTGCGTGGCCATCTCAACCACTCGGGGGTCCATGCCCTGCTTACCCAGCACCATGTCGCTCATCTCGATCGCCTGCTGATGGTGCGGGATCATCATGTGCGCGAACATCATGTCGGCCCTGTTGTGCGCGGCCTGCACGGACTCCGTGGTCTGACTCTGAGAGGGGACCGACGACGGCGCCGCCTCCTTGGTGGCTGAGTTGCTACACGCGCCGATGGCGGCCACCGCGGCGAGCGCGGCCATCCCGGTCACCACAGTCCTTGACTTGCCCACTAGTACATCCCTTTCGTCGGTGAAGCCCACTGGAGTCAAGCCTGCCCCGCGACGCCCAGGGCTGGCCTAGCCGTTCTGTGAAGATTCGATAAAGAACGCCTCGTACGGGGCCGAGCCCGTGAGGTCGGCCGCGGATTCGGGAAAGCTGGAAAGCATGTCCATTGCTATCTCGACATCACTGCACACTTCGTTTTCCGAGGCCGTGGCCCGTACCCGCGAAGCTCTGGCTGATCAGGGCTTTGGGGTTCTCACCGAAATCGACATGAAGGCAACGCTGAAGAAGAAGCTCGACACCGACATGGAGGACTACCTCATCCTCGGGGCCTGCAATCCCCCACTGGCCCACCGAGCAGTGGGCGTCGACCGCCAGATCGGGCTGCTGCTGCCGTGCAACGTGGTTGTGCGCGCCGACCCCGCCGACGACACCCGGGTGCTGGTGGAGGCGATGGATCCTCAGGTGCTAGTGCAGGTGACTGGCGACGCGGAGTTGCAGGAGGTGGCCGACGAGGTCGCCGGCAAGCTGCGCGCGGCGATCGACGCGGTGGGCGCCACGTCCGGCGCGCCGTCCTAGGAAGGCGAACACGTCGTCGCGCAGCCCGAACGGCGTCGGCACGCTGAAGCCGAACATGTCGCGACCCATCGGCGACCACAGCATGATCGGGATCGACAACACCAGCGCGACCAGGAACCGGTTGCGCATATCGCGCACCATGGCGTCCATCGACATCCCGGCATGCCCGCCGTGTCCCATCATCTCGTGCGGCGGCGAGCCGGGCGGCTCCGACGTCGGCTCGCAGATGTGGTCCGGGACTGAGCGACCGTCGCAGTGAAAGCCACACTCTCGCACCCAGCCGGCCAACTCGGCGACCGAGGTCAACGCCGGGTCGTAGCTCACCGTGGCGGTGTGGTTCACCGCGTTCGCCTCGACCGCGTTGACGCCAGGTCGACGCCGCAACGCGGACTCGACGACGCCCGCCGAGGTGGCCCAGTGCAAGTCCCCGACGTTCAGGGTTGTGCTTGTGGTCGTGTTCACCTGCCCGGGGTTCCCCGCACGGCGCGTTTTCCTCAGCGGTTCGACAAAGATCTGATGTTGATCACGCACCTTCCGGGCTGACGTCGACCACGTCTTTCATACCGCCCTCGTAGTGGCCGGATTCCAGACACGCCATGCCGGTGAGCCGGTCGGCGCGATGTCAAGCGGCGGCTGCAGACTCGGCGCAGGGCGCCTAGCCTGACCCCATGCTGCACACGACGCGCGTCGTCGCCGCCTCGGGCGCGGGACTGCTGGCCGCCATCGCCACACCAGTTCTGAGCAGAGCCTCGACAGTTACCGACCCAATCCGTCCCGTCGCGCAATAGTGCGTATGCCGCTGTGCTCGCCGACGGGCACAGCCGGAAGGGTTGGAATGGGACGCACCGGCGCATCGCCTGCCCCTAATGTCGGATTCATGTCTGTGGTGAAGGTCAGCGTGTCCGGTGCCAGGGCTGTACGTCGGGGCCATCGCGATTCGGCAGCGCCGGCATGGCTGGCCGCGGGTGTACTGGCCGTTGGCGTGGGGGCGGCGGTGCTGACAGGTGCGGCACCGGCTCACGCCGACCCCGATGACAGCGGCACCGGCCAGGTGTCGCGCGGCGGCGATGCGAAAGCGGCTGGGAACAGCGAGCGCGGCGCGCGTTCGGCGACGCGGTCGGCTGGATCGGCACCTCTGGCTCCGGCCCGCGGTTCGGAAATCCCGGCCACCCCGCCCGCCGAGGTAGCGACCCCCGATGGTGCCATCGGCGCGCGAACCGGGCCGGGCAGTTCTGCCACGGCACAGGAGGTTGTTCAGCCGGCCCCGACAGCGCAGAACCCACCGGGCCCGCCCCAGCCGCCATCAGCCCCGCCCGCGGCTTCGGCGGCCCAGGCGCGGCCGGCAGGCGCGACGCCGCCGGACACCGGAGAGGGTGACCGGGTGCCGTTCGGCATGACGATGGGCGTGCGGTCTCCCAGTGCCGCGACGGTGAGTGGTCCGGTCTCCGACTTCATCCGGATCTTCGTCGGTGACGGGACCGCGGTGAACCCCGACGCCGGCATCCTGCTCGGCAGCGGCTACAGCTGGACGGCCTACGGCGGGGTGTGCACCGCCGGCACATGCGATGGCGGCCGTGGAGGGCTGTTCGGCAACGGCGGCAACGGATTCGCGGGCGGCAATGGCGGCAACGCCGGCTGGTTCGGCAACGGCGGCAACGGCGGAGACGCTGTGATCGCAGGCGGGTCGGGCGGCCACGGCGGCCGAGGCGGGCTGATCTTCGGCGGCGGGGGCAGCGGCGGTGCGGGAGCCGCGGCGCCGAAAGGTCAAGCCGGCGGGGTGGGGGGCGAGGGTGGAAGAGGCGGAACCGGCGGAGCGGTGTTCGGCGGCGGCGGTACCGGCGGGGCCGGCGGCCATGGGTTTGCCACGGGCGGCGACGGCGGAGGAGGCGGTGCCACGGGCCTGTTCGGGATCTGGCACATATTTTTCAAGCCCGGGTCCGGCGGCGCCGGCGGCTTCGGCGGCGACGCGGGCGGCGACGGGGGCGCCGGCGGCGATGTCGGGTTGCTGTCGGTGTGGGGCACCGGAGGGACAGGCGGGGCGGGCGGCGACGGCGGTATCGGC
>NZ_JBIIOV010000017.1:0-29549 GCF_044342925.1 Mycobacterium sp.
CACCCGGTCGGGACCGACGACCTCCAGGCGCGCGCCGGTGGAATGGTTTGTGGCGCTGAGATATTCCCGGGTCGCTTCGCTCCTGCCCTCCGATGAGTTGTCGCGCACCTGCCAGGCATCCGGCGGGGCGAGTCGGTGCACCGGGTTGACCGCGGTGCGGCCGGCCCACAGCACGTCCGGGGAGTCCAGCACGATAGCCAGTGGGCCGGCGACGTCGCCGCGAACCTGCAGCCGCGAGACCACCGGCTGGGGCTGACGCCCAGCGGCCAGCACGTCGGCCACGGCGGCGTACTCGAAGCGGTCCAGAAGTTCCCCGACCGGCTCGTCGACCCGGGTGATACCCGCGACCGCTTCGGTGCCCGGGATGATGCACACCTGATCGGCACTGTAGCGCTCGTCGTGGGCCTGCCACAGCGAGTCGCTGCGCCACCACCGGCGGACGTCCTTGTCGATCACCGGCACGAAATTCACCGGCTTGCCCGGTTTCTTGCACAGTTCGGTGAAGAACGGCGCGTCGGCGGGATGCAGCAGCACCGAGGCGGCGTCCGGGTAGCGCTCCAGCAGGGCGTTGATCGCCCGGTCCGGATCCTCAAGCAGCGCAATGTCATTGAACAACGTCTCGATCAACCCGCTGTCGACAGCATCCAGCCGGGCCTCGGCGCGCTGCAGTATCGCGGCGAAGCGGTCGCGCCAGGTGATGTCCAACCAGGGCGAGCCGGGCGCCTTGGTATCTGCGGTGCTGCTGCCGTCGCCGATGGCCAGCTCGACGTAGCGGCGCAGCCACTGCAGGTAGGTCATCTCGGCGATATCGCCGAAATACGGCTTGGCCGTTGCGGCCATGGCGGCGATGATCTCGTCGCGCCGGGCCGCGACGGCGTCGGCGTCACCGGCGACCTCGTCGAGCAGCCGGCCGCAGCGGGACGCCGAATTGTCGATCTCGTGGATGTCCGCGCCGAGCTGGCTGCGCCCGGAAGCCATGCCGTTCAACGCTTTTCCGGCGCCCACCCATTGCTCGGTACCGGCGGTGTCGACCAACATCTGCTTGACCGACGCCGAGGTGGTGGCCTCCAGGCAGGCCATCGCGGCGGTGCCGACCAGGATGCCGTCGACCGGCATCAAGGGGTAGCCGTAGGCAGCCGACCAGCGGCCGGTGAGGTACTCCGCGGCGCGCTCGGGCGTGCCGATCCCGCCACCGGCGCAGATGGTGATGTTGGACTGCGAGCGCAGTTCGGAGTAGGTGCTCAGCAGCAGATCGTCGAGATCCTCCCAGGAGTGGTGACCGCCGGCTCTGCCGCCCTCGATGTGGACGATCACCTCGTGGGTGGGCACCTCAGCGGCGATCCGGATGACCGAGCGAATCTGCTCGACGGTGCCCGGCTTGAAGCACACGTGCGCGATACCGGCGCTGTGGATTTCGTCGATCAGCTCAACAGCCTCGTCGAGATCGGGAATGCCGGCGCTGATCACCAGACCGTCGAACGGGGCACCGGCCTGACGGGCCTTCTGCAGCAGGCGTTTTCCGCCTACCTGCAGCTTCCACAGATAGGGGTCCAGGAACAGCGCGTTCAACTGCACCGCGCGGCCGGGCTCGAGCAGTTCAGTCAGTTCAGCGACACGGCGGTTGAAAATCGGCTCGGTCACCTGACCGCCACCGGCCAGTTCGGCCCAGTGCCCGGCGTTGGCGGCCGCGGCGACGATCTTGGCATCGACGGTGGTCGGCGTCATGCCGGCCAGCAGGATGGGCGAACGGCCGGTGAGCCGGGTGAACTTGGTGGACAGCTTCACCGCGCCGTTGGGCAGTTCGATCAGCGCGGGCGCGTAGCTCGACCACGGCTTGCTGACCTCGGGGGCCGCGCCGACGGTGAAAAGGTTGCGCTGGCCGCCGCGGGTGGCCGCCGGCACGATGCCGATGCCAAGTCCGCGGATCACCGGGGAGGTGAGCCGGGTCAGAAGGTCGCCCGGTCCGAGGTCGAGGATCCACCGCGCCCCGGCACGCTCGATGCCGTCGACCGCCGCGACCCAGTCAACGGGGTCGACCATGAGGGCTTGGGACTGGCCCACGGCCTCGTCGACGTCGATTCCGATGATCTGCGCCCAGCGTCCGACGATGCCCACGCCGTCTGCCAGCAGCGGCGTGTGGTAACCGACCTCGACGGCCACCGGGTCGAACATCGGCGAGAACACCGCCCCGCCCCGCAGCTTGTTCTTGCGCTCGGCGGCCTGCTTCTCGGAGATCTGCTCGCAGTACAGCTGGAATCGGGACAGCTGTTCGGGCGTGCCGGTGAGCACGACTGATCGCCGCCCGTTGCGGATGGACAGCACCGGCGGCTGCACCGTGCGCACGTCGCGGCTGAACTCCTCCAGCAGCTCGGCGATGTGATCGGGCTCGGCGTTGGTGACCGACAGCATCGGCGGCCGGTCGCCCAGCGCGACGACGCCGCGACGGCGGGCGACCAGAGTGCCGGCCGCACCGCCCAGCTGCGCCAGTGCCAGTAACTCGACGTCCTTGGCCCCGCCGGCCTTGAATGCCGCGGCGGCCATCACGCCCTGAGAATGACCGGCCAGCGCGACGGGAGGAGCTCCGGCGAAGTCCATACCCTGACGGCTCAGGGCGCGGGTAGCGGCGATCTGGGTCAGCAGCACACCGGGGATCGACACAGCGGCCGACACCAGCTGGCGCGCGGTCGGCACCGGTTCCCCGGCCGCCAGCGCACGGATCCAGCGCAGCGGCTCGAAGCCGATGGGCCGCACGACGACGAGTTCGTCGGCCACCGGCCGCAGCAGCAGTTCGGCTTCATCGGCGATCTCGGCCAACTCGGACTCGATGCCGGCGGTGGTGACGATCTCCTCGAGGTTGGCCAGCCAGGTCGAGCTGCCCTGTCCACCGAACGCCACGGCATACGGTTCGCCGGCGTTGAGTCGGTCCACGAGGGCGTGCGGAGTCTGCCGCCGAGCGTCGTCCGCTGTCGTCAGGCTGTCGTGCTCGTAGATCGTCATTCTCGTCTCCCTCACCGCATCTTTTGCGCTCTAAGAGTCGCATAAGAATGGCCGGGTTTTTTCGCCTGGATTTGTTACTCGCGAGTTCTACGGATGAGTAACCGAGCGTTGGCATAACGGCAGGCAGATACACCCCGCGGCAGCTCAAGACAAACCGCCTGCGTGTGGGTGGTTACGCTTGAGTAACCACAACGCCGCAGTTCACGATATGATTGTTATCAAATCGTTACCCAGCACTGAGGGCGCTGCCGGTGTCCCGTGACGACGCGACCACCGCAGGCGCTGACCGGAAAGCGGTCGACAATTGTTCACTCAACCGCACCGAATTGCCTGGCACGCATCAGCCAGCAAATACCTACTAATGAGTAGGTTATTTCACATCCACTGGCCGAATTGCGGCTTGAGGATGTTGTTCAAGTCCACCCCGACACCGGCGACCTTGCGGGCGTCGATCTCGAACTGGTGCAGATGCGCCGCCGGGTGGACGACTCCCTGCGGGGTTCCCCAGTTGTGCTGCCAGAACCAGGAGCCGATCCCGTCCTGCAGCGCCCACTCGATGGTCCTGGAGTTGCCGTAGACACCGACCCGCGACTTGCCGATCACTTCTTCCCAGGCCCGCAGGTACGGTGCAACCTGCTGTTTGTACTGCTCAAAGCTGGGATTGTCGTCGATCGAGGCGTAAATCGGCGCGGTTGCGGGGCCGCCTGCGGCGGTGTGCAACTCCACTCCGCGCTGCGCGTGCTTGATACCGGCGGCCTGCCCGCCCAGCCAGTCGGCGGTGTCCTGCTTGCCGAACTGGTAGTTGGAGACGATCTTCAGACCGGCCTCGGAGAGCTCCTGGGCCTCGGCCAACTGCATGGGCTTGCCCAGCATCCAGCTGGCACCGGGACGACGGTCGGACACATAGCGAATGGCACCCAACCCGCCGGCGGCCTTGATGTCGGCGGCGCTGAGCACCCCGGCGGAGTAGTCGAACAGCACGCCCAGCGAATCCGCGGTGGCCGCGGCCGGTGCGACGGCACCGGCCAGTGCACCCAGACCCAGTGCCGCGGGCGCCGCGGCGGCGATCTTGAGCACATCCCTGCGCGTGACGGACATGTGCCACACCATAGGGCAGCCATCCGCGGGTCGACAGTTCACACCGACTGGCTGGGCAAATGGGGCTGACTGGTAGCGTGCGGAGTTGTTTCAGCAGTCAAGCATGAGGAGAGCCGGCGTCCTTGTCGGGTAGACATCACGTTCGCAGCACCGGCAGCGGATCACCGGCCGTCCGGATCGTCACGACCACCGTGGCCGCCGCAGCCCTGCTGTTCGCGGCGGTGGCCATGGCGTTCCGGTACCAGCCGGTGACCAGCATCCCGCGTTTGGTCCTCTCCGTCGGTGCGACGTTCGTTCCGCTGATCGCGCTGGTCGGTCTGGTGGCGGCGGTTCTGGCACGACGGAAGACGCTGATGATCGCCGGCGCCGTCCTGATGGCGACCACCCTGGCCATCCAGGTGGCCTGGTATTACATCGGCAACAACCGACACCCCGAAATGGGCGCGTACACCGAAGTCCGGGTGCTGTCGTCGAACCTCCGGTACGGACGCGCGGACCCCGAGGAGTTCGTCGGGCTGGCGTCCACGAGTGCCGATGTGATCACCGTCGCCGAACTGACCCCGGAAGCGGTCGACCGCTACGTCGCCGCGGGCATCAACACGGAATTTCCCTACTCCCTCCTCAAACCCGGCCCGGGCGCGGGCGGAATCGGCCTCTGGAGCCGTTATCCGCTGACTCCGTTGACCGCCATCCGACACCGGGCCGTCACGATGCCCGCGGCCCGCGTCGACGTCCCGGGCGTGACGAACAAGCCTGTTGTTGCCAGCGTCCACATCATGTCGCCGGTCTCCGATGACAAGAACACCGTCGAGGACTGGAGCGCCGGCATGGCCGGGGCGAAGGCGCAACTGGACAACTTCGCCCGGGAGGCGGGTCCGGGCGCGGTGATCATCGGCGGCGACTACAACAGCACCCCGGATATGCGGCAGTTCCGTGACCTGCTGACCGACGGGTACTCCGACGCTGTCCAACAGCTGGGGTCAGGATTCGCCCCGACGTTCAAAGCCGATCACCCACTGCCGCCGCTCATCACCATCGACCACATCCTGACCCGTAACGCCGCCGCCACGACGATCGAGACGGTGAAGATCACCGGTTCGGATCATCGCTCGCTGCTGGCCACGGTCCGGGTTCCGCTCGACCCGGCGGCCTGAGCATCGGCGTCAGCGCAACCGGCCCGGGTGACTGAATTTCGCTGCGCGACGGCCGATCCGGTGTTCCAGGCCGCGGGTCCGCGGCACCGGTCCGGCCGGACGCACAGGTTCGGCGTAAAAGACAGCCTTGGTGATTTCCACCAGCACCAGGTAGGCCGCCGTCAGCAGTGCCAGGGCGGCGAAGAACTGCCAGGGCAGCGGCCGGAAGCCGAGCGGCTGACCCACCGGGGCGAGGGTAAGGACGATGCCCACGGCGATCACCCCGACGGTGGCGGCCATCAACACACTGCCCGGCCGGCTGCGGAAGAACGGGATTCGCCGGGTGCGAATGGCCACGATGATCAACGTCTGGGTGGCCAGCGACTCGATGAACCACCCGGTGCGGAACTCTTCCGGCCCGGCGTGCAGGACACCGAGCATTAGCCCGAAGGTCATGAAGTCGAACAGCGAACTGACCGGGCCGAAGGTGAGCATGAACCGTCGGATGAACGCGATGTTCCAGTGCGACGGGGCGTGCAGCTGCTCCTCGTCGACCCGGTCGGTCGGGATGGCCAGCTGCGAGGTGTCGTAGAGCAGATCGTTCAACAGAATTTGGCTGGGCAGCATCGGCAGGAAGGGCAGCACCGCCGAAGCGGCGGCCGCGGAGAACATGTTCCCGAAGTTGCTCGACGTGCCCATCAGCACGTACTTGACGGTGTTGGCGAAGATCCGGCGACCCTCGGCCGCCCCGGCGGCCGCCGCCTCGGCGGAGGTCAGCCCCTCAGCGACGCTCGCCGTCACGGCCGGAGCGCGGACTCCAGCAGCAGGCGCCGTTCGGCGGCGGCGACGTTGCGCCGGGTGCGCTCGGCGACATCGGGGGTCACCGAGATCGAGGTGATGCCCATTCGCACCAGGTGCTCGGCGAAGTCGGGCCGGGTCGACGGCGCCTGCCCGCACAGCGACGCGGTGATACCGAGCCGGCGGGCGGTGCTGATGATCTGGCCGATCGCGTCGAGGACGGCGCCGTCGGACTCGTCGAACAACTCCGCGCACACATCGGAGTCGCGGTCGACGCCGAGCATTAGCTGGGTCAGGTCGTTGCTGCCGATCGACACCCCGTCGATACCCATCCCGACGTACTCGGGCAGCCAGTACACCACCGAGGGCACCTCGGCCATCACCCACCGGTGCAGGCCGCGCTGACGCCCCAGCGGGCTGGCGTCGATCAGCGACAGGCACTCCTCGAGTTCCCACTTGGTGCGGACGAACGGAATCATCAGGTGCAGGTTGGGATTGTGTTCCCGGACCCGGGCCAGTGCCTGCAATTCCAGGGCGAACACGTCGGGCTGCTTGACGTAGCGGTAGCAGCCGCGGTAGCCGATCATCGGGTTGTGCTCTTCCGGCTCGTAGGCCTCACCGCCGGCGAGCTTGCGGAATTCGTTGGTGCGGAAGTCGGTGGCCCGGTAGATCACCGGCCGCGGTGCGAACGCCGAGGCGACCCGGCCGACGGCCTCGGCGAGGTTGTCCACCAGGGTGTTCTGCTCGCCGCGGGCGATCAGGTCGCGCGGGTGCCGGTTGTTCAGGGCGTCGGTGAGGATCAGTTCGGCGCGCAGCAGCCCCACCCCGTCGACGTCGAGCTTCGCCGCCCGTTCGGCGGCGTCCGGCATGGCGACGTTGACGTAGATCTTGGTGCCGGTGACCTCCGCCGGAATAGCCTGTGGCGCAACGCGTTCTGCGGTGACGGCTGCTTTCTCCCCCTGCGCCTCCTGGGCCCGGCCCGCGAGCACCCGGCCGTGGGTGCCGTCCACCGTGACCACCATGCCGTCCTTCAGGACTTTGGTGGCCGTGCGGGCCCCGACGATGCACGGCACGCCGAGCTCGCGGGCGACGATGGCGGCGTGGCAGGTCATCCCGCCGGTGTCGGTGACCAGCGCGGCGGCCCGTCGCATGGTGGGCAGCCAATCCGGGTTGGTCATCTGCGCCACCAGCACTTCACCGTCCTGCAGGCGGGCCCCGTCGCTGACGTCGCCGAGCACCCGCACCACGCCTGAGGCCGCACCCGGTACCGCGGGAATGCCCTGCACCAGCACCTCATGCGACTCGGCGGTGCGGGTGCCGGCGCGCTTCAGCGTGGTGATCGGCCGGGTCTGGACGATGTAGGTCTTGCCGTCGGCGATGGCCCACTCAGTGTCCTGCGGGCAGCCGGCATGCTTCTCGCTGCGGATGGCGATCTCGGCGATCCGGCGGACCTCGTCGTCGGCCAGTACCCGTGACTCGGCCTCGGACTCGTCGAGTTCGACCCGCTGATCCTTGCCGTCGTCGCCGCGGACGATCTTGAACGACTTGTACCCCATTCGGCGGGAGAGGATTTCGCCGTCGGCCTTGGACACCACGTAGGTGTCGGGCTCCACAGATCCGGACACCACCACCTCGCCCTGGCCGAAGGCGCCCTCGACCACGACCCGGTCGGTGGCGTCGGTGGTGGGGTCGGCGGTGAACGCCACCCCGGACCGCTCGGAGGCGATCATCAGCTGGACCACCACGGCCATCGCCGGGTCGGCGTGGAAGCCGCGGCTGGCTCGATAGGCGACCACCCGCGGGCCGAACAGTGACGCCCAGCACTCCTGCACCTTCTGGATCAGGTCCTGCTCACCGCGGACGTTGGTGAACGTCTCGTTCATGCCGGCGAAGGAGGCGTCGGCACCGTCCTCGCCGGTGGCCGAGGACCGCACGGCCACAAAGCAATCCGGGCCCATCGCCCGGTAGGAGTCCAGGATCTTCTCCCGGACCTCGTCGGCCATGCCGGCCCGCAGGACGGTGGCCTTCATCTTCTGGCACATCTCGTCGAATCGCGCCGGATCGCCGGCGTGCAGCACGGCTTCGCGGTGCGCGGTGTTGAGTTCCTCGGTGACACCGGCCGCACTCATCGACGCCAGGTAGCTGTCTCGCAGCACCACGAATCCGGGCGGCACGGGCAGCCCGGCGTTGACCATCTCCCCCATGTTGGCGCCCTTGCCGCCGGCCTCCTCGGCCTCGGCCATGCCGAGGTTGGCAATGTCTTCGACGAATCGCATGCGTTCTCCTTGTTGTCCAGGGCTCGGCGTTCTACAGGTCTCGGCAGATGTCCAGCGCCTCGGCGACGGACTCCGACAAGTCCCGCGTGGTGTCGATACGGTGCGCTTCCGGCCAGCTGCCGTGGTGGGGCTCGCGGTGGACCAGCGCGGTGGCGATGTCGGGGGTCACCTGGGAGGTGGTGCCGGTTCTCGTTCGGATACGCACGACGGTCTCGTCCAGCGAAGCGACGCAGGCGAGTTCGGCCAGTGCCGAATGGGCTGCCACCTCCCGGGCGCGCTGCCGCTGCCGGGGATCGCTCCAGGTGCCGTCGAGGATCACCGTGCGCCCCTCCGAAAGACCACGACGCGCCTGCCCCAGCACGGCGTCGTACACCGCCTCGATGTTCTCCCGCGTGTACAGGCCCTCGCCCAGGATGCCCGGTTCGCCGGTGATCTCGCCGCGGGCCACCATCTGGGCACGCACGTCGTCGGTGGAGATCACCTGCGCACCAAGCTTTTCGGCTAGCGCGCGGGCAAGGGTGGTCTTGCCGGTGCCCGGACCGCCGCCGACCAGGATCAGTCGCACCGATCCGGTCCGCAGATGCTCCAGCGCGATCTGCAGGTGGCGCCGGGCGTCGTCGGCGGATTCGACGTGGCCCTGGGTGTAGCGGACGCACTCGACCTTGGCGCGCACCACCGCGCGATAAGCGATGTAGAAGTGCCGCAACGACTCCGGCGCGTCATCGGCCGCCAACTCCAGGTAGCGCCGAAGGAAGAAGGCACCGAGATCGGGCCGGCCCAGGAACTCCAGATCCATCGCCAGGAAGGCGGCGTCGTCGACGCCGTCGACATAGCGCAGCCGGTCGTCGAACTCCAGACAGTCCAGCAGCGCCGGCCCCTCAGGCATGCAAAAGATGTCGTCGGCCAGCAGGTCGGCGTGGCCGTCGACGATCCGCTGTGCGTTGATCCGCTCGGCGAGCAGCTCCGAACGCCCGGCCAGGAAACCCAGCGCCCGCCGACCGATGTCGGCGACCACCACCGGGTCCACCCCGGGCACCACACCGGCGGCGTAACGGTCCAACTCGACCAGATTCTCCCGCCAGCGCCCGGTCACGGCGTCGACGGTCGCCTGCTCGTCGACCTCCCGGCCCCGGTGGGCGCCGGCATGGAATCGGGCCAGGATCGCGGCGATCGCCGCCAGCGGTTCTGTGACGTCCTCGCCGCGGCGGACCATGCCGGCCAGCCGTCGATCGTCGGGATGGCGGCGCATCACGATCACCGGCTCAGGCGCCTCACCAGGCAGAGGCGGGTGGAAGTGGCCGACGCCCAGATAGCTGTCCGGCGCCAGCCGGCGGTTGAGTTCCACCTCGTGCGCGCAGGCCTGTTCCCGGTAAGCATGGGTGGAGAAGTCCAGGAAATCGGTGACGACGGGCTTTTTGACCTTGTAGGCGAGGTCACCGACGAAGATGACGAGCCCGGTGTGCGTCTCGGCCACCCCCGGGCACAACACAGCGTCGGCCATGCCTTCGATCCTGCACCCGCGAGGCGACCACCGCGAGGGTCTTAAGCCCCGAGCCGGGTGGCCGCATTTCGGCTTATCGTTGATCACGACCGCAGGGGGTGGGAGATGAGTGCGTCATCGATCGACTCTGCGACGCTGGCCAGGGTGGTGCAAGTGGCCTGCCGGGCGCCGTCGGTGCACAACAGTCAGCCGTGGCGGATGACCGCCCAGGACGGCGAACTGCGGTTGTTCCTGGAACCGCACCGAGTGCCGCATGCCACCGACCGCAGCGGACGGGAGGCCGTGATCAGTTGCGGTGCGCTGCTGGACCACCTGCGGGTGGCCGCCGCGGCGGCCGGGTGGAAGGCCCGGATCGAGCGCTTCCCCAACCCCAACGAGCTCGATCACCTGGCCACCATCGACTTCCGGCGGGTGCAGTTCGTCAGCGACGCCGACCGGGCGCGCGCCGACGCGATCCTGCAGCGCCGCACCGACCGGCTGCCGTTCGCCGCTCCGGCGAGCTGGGAGTTCCTGGAGCCGGTGCTGCGCACGACCATCGACACCGAGAAGGCCACGTGGGCGGTGCTGCCGGACTCGGCGCGGCCTCGGCTGGCCGAAGCGTCCCGGCTGACTGAGGCCATGCGCCGCTACGACAGCTCGTACCAAGCCGAGTTGCGTTGGTGGACTTCGCCGTTCGAAGTCTCCGACGGGGTTCCCTACAGCGCATTGGCGTCGGCGTCCGAACGCGGGCGAGTTGAGGTGGCGCGAGCGTTTCCGTCCGACTCCCATCCCGACCGCCGGCCAAAGGTGGATCGCGATCACTCGGTGATCGCAGTGCTGTGCACAGACGGCGACGGCCGCCGGGAGGCGCTGGGCTGCGGGGAGGTGCTCTCCGATGTGCTGCTGGAGGCCACCATGGCGGGGCTGGCGACCTGCACGCTCACCCACCTGACCGAATTGGACGCCAGCCGCGCCATCATCCGGGCGCTGGTGGGTGACACCGGCGACCCGCAGGTGCTGATCCGCATCGGGCAGGTGCCGGCATTCGACGATCAGCCGCCGGCCACGCCGCGTCGGCCGCTGGCCGACGTGCTGACCGTCAAGCCCTAAAGAGACTGTTCGACACGCTGCTTTAGGCCCAGCAGCATGCCGCGGGTCATCACCGCCATCACCGGACCGAAGGCTTCGGCGCCCAGCAATTCACCGCGGGCGCGCAGCGTCGACCGGGTGCGCACCAGCAGCCGGCAGCGGTCCTCCCACGGCGTCGTCAGGTGGAACGACCACACCCCGTCGAGCGGCAGACCGGGCGGCTGCATGCGCAGCACCATCGCATGGCCGTGGATCAACTGCACCACCGGGAGCGCGATGCCGTCGCGCAGGCCCATCCAGCCGGGCGGGGCCAGCCGGATCACGTCGCCCACCGCGAGGTCCTGCCACTCCGGATGGATCCGGTCGGCGTTGCGGTGCTTGATGCCGACCAGGTTCTCCAGCTTTTCGTAGCTGTACATGCCGGCGCGGTCGTAGCCCATCTGCTTCAGCCACGGCCACACCTGCGAGGAGGGCGCCTCGATCCAGATGCCCTCGGTGGTCTGCGTCGCCGGCTCGGCTACCAGTTCGTCACCGGGCAGCGGCGTCTCGCACTCTTCTTTCGTCGTCCCCCAGTTGCGGTAGTAACGCCGCGCCGCATACAGCGCGGCACTCGTCACAGCACCCCCGGCCATTCGCGCCCACATCTTGACAGTCTTACCCAAAGTGGGCTTGCGCGCAGGCTCCCGGCTGGACTGCTGACCAACGGCCCTGCCACACTCGCGCGTCACTACCTACCCTTGAGGTGTGGGTCCCTTGACCGGACCTGCGGCAAGGGGGAGGAAATCATGACGCGATCAACGGGCGTCCGCCGTCATCAACCACGCCGGATCTTCACCGACCGCCGGGAGGCGGGCCGGGTGCTGGCCGGCATGTTGGGCGCCTACCGCGGCCGACCCGACGTGATCGTCCTGGGGCTGGCTCGCGGCGGCCTGCCGGTGGCCTTCGAGGTGGCCCGCTCCCTCGGCGCCCCGCTGGACGCGTTCATCGTCCGCAAACTCGGCGCGCCGGGACACGAGGAGTTCGCGGTCGGGGCCCTGGCCAGCGGCGGCCGGGTGGTGGTCAACGACGACATTCTGCGGGCCCTGCGGGTCACCCCGGAGCAGTTGCGTGAGGTCGCCGATCGGGAAGCGCGGGAACTAATCCGCCGCGAGGCGGCCTACCGGGGTAATCGCCCGCCGCTGGAGGTCACCGGCAAGACGGTGATCCTGGTCGACGACGGTCTGGCCACCGGGTCGTCGATGATGGCGGCGGTGCAGGCGCTGCGCGATGCGCAACCGGCCGAGATCGTCGTCGCCGTCCCCGCCGCGCCGGAGTCCACCTGCCGCGAGTTAGCCGGACTCGTCGACGACATGGTGTGCGCGTCGATGCCGACCCCGTTCCTGGCGGTGGGCGAGTCGTTCTGGGACTTCACCCAGGTCACCGACGAAGAAGTGCGGGCCCTGCTCGCCACACCGACCACCGGCGCACCGCCGGCCCCGGTGACTCCGACGCCGGCCGAACTGGTGGCCGCCGTGGCGGTCGATGCGCCGGGCGGGGTGCCGCCGCGCGACGTGCTGGAGGCTCTGATCGGCGACGCCCGGGTGGTGCTGATCGGCGAAAGTTCGCACGGCACCCACGAGTTCTACGAGGCCCGCGCCGAGATCACCAAATGGCTGATCCAGGAAAAGGGCTTCAACGGCGTTGCCGCCGAGGCGGATTGGCCGGACGCCTACCGGGTCAACCGCTACGTGCGCGGGCTCGGCCAGGATGCGGAACGAGACGACTCTCCCGAGGAGGCGCTGCGCGGGTTTGAGCGGTTCCCGGCCTGGATGTGGCGCAACACCGTGGTCCGCGACTTCGTCGGCTGGCTGCGCTGGCACAACAGTCTGACTGGCCAGGAGGGCCCGGGGCAATGGGTGGCAGACGGCCGGCGCCAGGCAGGTTTCTACGGACTGGACCTCTACAGCCTGCACCGCTCGATGCAGGAGGTGATCGGCTACCTCGACTCCGTCGACCCCAAGGCCGCCACCCGGGCCCGCGCCCGGTACGCCTGCTTCGACCACTCCGCCGGCGACGACGGGCAGGCCTATGGCTATGCCGCGGCGTTCGGCGCGGGACCGAAGTGTGAACGTCAGGCAGTCGAGCAACTCCTCGAATTGCAGCGCGGCGCAACCGAATACCTGATCCAGGACGGTGAGCTGGCCGAGGACGAGTTGTTCTACGCCCAGCAGAACGCCGCGACGGTGCGCAACGCCGAGGCCTACTACCGGGGCATGTTCGCCGGCCGGGTGACGTCGTGGAATATGCGCGACAAGCACATGGCCGAGACCTTGAGCGCGCTGATCGCCCACCTGGACCGGACCGGCGGTCCCGAACCGGCTCGGATCGTGGTGTGGGCGCATAACTCTCACGTTGGGGATGCCCGCGCCACCGAGGTGTCGGCGGACGGCCAGCTGACCATCGGCCAACTGGCCCGCGAACAGTACGGCCAGGACTGCCGGCTGATCGGGTTGTCCACGTATTCCGGTACGGTGACCGCGGCCAGCGACTGGGGCGGGGTGGCCGAACACAAGACGGTGCGCCCGGCGCTGCCGGGCAGTATCGAGGAACTGTTGCACCAGACCGGAAAAGGTGACTTCCTGGTGGAGATGCACACCGGCTCACCGGCGTCCGCGGCGCTGGACGTGGTGCGGCTGGGCCGCGCGATCGGGGTGATCTATCTGCCGCAGACCGAGCGGCAAAGCCACTACTTCCATGTCCGGCCGTCGGATCAGTTCGACGTGATGATCCACATCGACACCACCCGGGCGCTGGAACCGCTCGAGCCGAACAGCGTGTGGATCGCGGGGCAGAATCCGGAAACGTACCCGAGCGGTCTGTGAGAGTGTCGGGCGTGCGCACCACCGACATCGTCACGCTGTGCATGAATCCGGCGCTGGACATCACGACGAGCACCCCGGTGGTGCGCCCCACTGAGAAACTGCGCTGCGCGGGCGTGCGTTACGACCCCGGTGGCGGTGGCATCAACGTCGCCCATGTGGCCGGGGTGCTGGGCGCCTCAACGATGGCGGTGTTCCCGGCCGGTGGGCCCGCCGGCGAATTGGTCCACAGCCTGCTGGTCGCCGAAGGCCTTGCCCTTCATCGAGTGTCGATCGGCGGCTCGACCCGGGAAAGCTTCACCGTGAACGAGACCAGCACGTCGGGGCAGTATCGCTTCGTCCTGCCCGGACCTGAGCTGACGGTCGCCGAGCAGGCGGAATGCCTGCTGCAGTTGCGGCGGGCGGCCGAGTCGGCGACCTTCGTGGTGGCCAGTGGAAGCCTGCCGCCCGGGGTTCCGGAGGACTTCTACCAGCGGGTGGCAACCGCCTGCTCCGAGCTCGGCGTGAAATTCTTGTTGGACACCTCCGGCGGGGGTCTGACGCACGTCGACTCCGGGGTTTTCCTGCTCAAGCCGAGCGTGCGGGAACTGCGTGAGTGCCTGGGCCTGGAACTGAGCAGCGAGGCCGAGCAGTTGGCCGCCGCACGCGCACTGGTGGCCCGCGGTGTGGCCGAGTGCGTGCTGGTGTCGCTCGGATCGCAGGGGGCGCTGCTGGTCACCGCCGGAGAGGCGCACCGCTTCGCCCACGTCGACGTTCCGCCAGGCAGCGGCGTGGGCGCCGGCGATGCGATGGTCGCTGGTGTCGCGGTGGGGCTGACTCGCGGCTGGCCGCTGACCGAGGCGGTCCGGCTGGGGGTCGCCGCCGGGGCGGCGATGCTGCTGACGCCGGGCTCGACACCGTGCACCCGGGAGGACGCCGAGCGACTGTTCGCGCAGACCGCGCCCCCGGTAGCGGTCGGCTGACGGCAGAATGACCCCATGACCCAGTCGTTCACCGCACCCGCGATCGTCGTCGGCGTCGACGGGTCGCGCGGCGGGGTCCACGCCGCGCTGTGGGCGGTGGATGAGGCCGTCGGCCGCGAACTGCCGCTGCGCCTGGTGGCCGCGGCCGAACACGGCGATGCCGGACACGCCCAGGAGGTCGTCGGGGCCGCCGCCGAAGCGGTGCGGGCAACCGACCGGCCGGTGTCCGTCGATACCGAGGTGGTGGCGGCAGGACCGACGGCGGCCCTGCTGGAGGCCTCCCGCAATGCGGTGATGCTGTGTGTCGGCGACGTGGGTCTGCGGCATTTCGACCAGGCCCGGGTCGGGTCAACGGCCGCCGCCCTGGTGGCCTCGGCGCACTGCCCGGTGGCGGTGG
Organism: Mycobacterium sp.; assembly: GCF_044342925.1. Lineage (GTDB taxonomy): Bacteria > Actinomycetota > Actinomycetes > Mycobacteriales > Mycobacteriaceae > Mycobacterium. The sequence continues at coordinate 15,089 of NZ_JBIIOV010000017.1, forward strand.
TGCGCGGCGGCCGGCACCCGGCCGTCTCCACAACGGGGTGGGTGGTGACCGAACTCGACCAGACTCCAGACTCCGCCGCGGTGCTGCAGTACGCCGTCGAGGAGGCCCGGCTGCGCCGCGCCCCACTGCGGGTGGTGGGCACCTGGCAGTCCGACGGACACGAGCCGCAGGCAGTGGCGCAGTCCGGAAAGCTGGTCCGCGTGCAGCTGGACCGCCGCCTTGAGCAGTGGAGACGGCGCTATCCCGACCTGGACGTGCTGCCGGTCGCGGTCCACGGCAGCGCCCTGAGCTACCTGGCCGACAACGCCGCGGCCATCCAGCTGGTGGTGATCGGGGCCCGCAATACCGCCGCGGTAGGCGAACTGCTGGGGCCTGCCGGGCTGTCCGCCCTGCATGACACCGACTGCTCGGTCTTGGTGGTGGATCGGCAACGACTCCTCTGAGGAGAGATCGCCGGTTATCGTGACAGACATGGTGAAGGTCTTCCTCGTCGATGACCATGAGGTGGTTCGGCGGGGTCTGATCGGCCTGCTCAGCGCCGACCCGGAACTCGACGTGATCGGCGAAGCGGGAACCGTCGCGCAGGCGATGTCGCAGATTCCGGCGTTGAAACCGGATGTGGCGATTCTCGACGTGCGACTGCCCGACGGCAACGGCATCGAACTGTGCCGCGACCTGCTGTCGAAGATGTCGGATCTGCGCTGCCTGATGCTGACGTCATTCACGTCCGACGAGGCCATGCTCGATGCCATCCTGGCCGGTGCGAGCGGCTACGTGGTGAAAGACATCAAGGGCATGGAGCTGGCCCAGGCGATCAAGGACGTTGGCGCGGGCCGGTCCCTGCTCGACAACCGCGCCGCTGCCGCACTGATGGCCAAACTGCGCGGCGCGGCCGAAACGGCCGATCCGCTGTCCGGGCTCACCGAGCAGGAACGGGTGCTGCTCGACCTCCTCGGTGAGGGACTGACCAACAAGCAGATCGCCGCCCGGATGTTCCTGGCCGAGAAGACGGTGAAGAACTACGTATCCCGGCTGCTGGCCAAGCTCGGCATGGAGCGGCGCACCCAGGCCGCCGTCTTCGTGTCCAAGCTGGATCACCACCACCGCAGGGAGAGTTGATGCCCAACCGGGGCTTCGGGGCAGATCAGTCAGCGCATCTGCGCGGAACCCTGTCCCAGCTGCGGCTGCGCGAGTTGCTCGTCGAAGTCCAAGACCGGGTGGAGCAGATCGTCAAGGGCCGGGACCGGCTCGACGGTCTGGTCGAAGCCATGCTGGTGGTGACCTCCGGACTGGACCTGGACACCACACTGAAGACCATCGTGAAATCGGCGACCACACTCGTCGACGCCCGCTACGGCGCCCTGGGTATCCGCGGCGAAGGACATCAGATCGTCGACTTCGTCCTGGAGGGCATGGGCGAGGCGGATTTGGAAGTGATCGGGCGCGCACCCCAGGGCATCGGCGTGCTGGGCGTCTTGCTCGACGACCCCAAGTCGATCCGCCTCGACGAGATCAGCAATCACCCCGCTTCGGTGGGCTTTCCGGCGAACCATCCGCCCATGCACACCTTCCTCGGGGTGCCGGTCCGGATCCGCGACGAGATCTACGGCAACCTGTACCTGACCGAGAAGGCCAACGGCGAGCCGTTCACCGACGACGACGAGGTTCTGGTCGAGGCATTGGCCGCGGCGGCCGGAATCGCGATCGATAACGCCCGCCTGTATCAGCAGGCCCAGACCCGCCGGGCGTGGATCGAGTCGACCCGCGATGTCGCCACCCAACTCCTCGCCGGCGACGAGCCGACCGAGGTGCTCCGCCGGGTGGCGGTGGAAGTGCTGAAACTCGCTGAGGCCGACGGGGCATTCGTGGCGGTGTCGCCTGACACCGATCTCGGAGCGGGCTCCGTCGACGAACTGACGGTGGTGGAGGCGGCCGGCGCGGCCCGCGTTCCCGGATCCGGACCGGCCCTCAACGTCGCCGACAGCGTCCTGGGTCAGGTCTTCACCGACATGACTCCACGCCGCCTAGCCTCGGTCGACGAGAGCGGCCCGGTCCAACAGATGATGGACGACGTCGGCTCGGCCATGGTGGTGCCGCTGCGCACCGACCTCGCCGGAATTGTGGTGGTGCTGCGGCGGCGCGGGGCGTTGACCTTCTCGCAGGAGCAACTGGACATGCTGGTTGCTTTTGCCGATCAGGTGGCGATGGCGTGGCAACTGGCAAGCAGCCAACGCCGGATGCACGAACTCGAGGTCCTTTCTGAGCGCGACCGTATCGCCCGCGACTTGCACGACCACGTGATCCAACGGCTATTCGCCGTCGGCCTGTCGCTGCAGGGCGTCATCCCGCGCGCCCGTACGCCCGATGTGCAGCATCGCCTCGCCGACACGGTGGACGAGTTGCAGGCCGTCATCCAGGAGATCCGCAGCACGATTTTCGATCTGCACGGCGGCTCGTCGGGCAGCACCCGGCTGCGTCAGCGGATCGAGGAGGCCGTGGGCGCTTTCAGCGGCCAGGACCTGCGGACCAGCGTGCATTTCGTGGGTCCGCTGTCGGTGGTGGACCCCACACTCGCCGATCACGCCGAGGCGGTGGTCCTGGAAGCGGTCAGCAATGCGGTGCGGCACGGCGGCGCACGCAGCCTGACGGTGCACGTGCGGGTCGATGACGACCTGACCCTGGAGGTGACCGACGACGGGTGCGGTATGCCCCCCGACGTCACGGCCAGCGGTTTGCACAATCTGCGGGCGCGGGCCGACGAGGTCGGCGGCCGGCTGGCGATCGAAGACACCCCCGGCGGCGGTACGACGGTGCGCTGGTCGGCGCCACTGCCGTAGCGGGTGCCGTAGCGGGTGCCGTAGCGGGGTATCCCCAGATCCCCGACGACTGGTATCTCGCCGGCGACTAACGCCGCGCGACGATCACCGGCATGCGGGCGGAGTGGATCACCGCCGTGCTCACCGAGCCCAGCAGCATTCCGGCGAAGCCGCCCCGCCCGTGGCTTCCCAGCACCAGCAGCTGGGCCGACTCGGACTGCTCAATCAACTGGTGAGCCGGCCGGTCCGGGACCACCACCCGGCGCACCAGCACGTCGGGGTAGCGCTCCTGCCAACCCGAGAGTCGCTCGCTGAGCGTCTCCTCCCCCATCGCCTGCAGGGTCGACCAGTCCGCGCCAGGGAACTCGAACATGCCGCTGTCGCCCCAGGCGTGCACCGCCACCAGGTCCACACCACGGAACGACGCCTGCTCGAAGGCGATGGCCAGCGCGTGCTCGGAGGCTGGTGATCCGTCCACCCCGACCACCACCGGCGCCTGCGACGGGTGCGGCATCAGCGGGTCCTCGTCGTGGATGATCGCCACCGGGCAATGGGCGTGGTGGGCCAGCCCCGTGCTGATCGAGCCCAGCACGCTGCGGGCCAGCGTCCCGCGGCCTCGGCAACCGATCACGATCATCTGCGCCGCGGTGGACAGCTCCTCCAGGACCGGCACCGCCGGGCCGGCGATCATGTCGGTGGTCACTTCGACGTGCGCGTCCCCGACGGCTTCCTCGACCGTCACGCGCGCTCCGTCGAGGAGCTTTTGGCCCGCCTCCTCCTGCCAATCCAGGTAGCCGGCCGGCAAGGGGACCTCCGGGAACGCCATGACCGCCGGCGGGACAAGAACATGGATCAGTTTCAGCGCCACACCGCGCCGGGCGGCATCGCGGGCAGCCCAGTCGACGGCGACCTTCGACGCCGCGGAACCGTCGACTCCCACAACGACGGGCAGAGTGCTTGCAGCGGTTGTCATTTCGGTGTCCTTTCGGAGGCCCTACCTGAGACTTACCTGGCGCGATGTCATGACCCTAGTCGCGCGCCACGACGCCGGTCAGGGGCATTGGTCCCTTGGGCCGCCTAGCGTAAGGCCCTGGCCTATGGTCGAAGACATGGTGAGCGATCGCGGGTTCGACGACCAGAGCGGGGACGCCGGCCGGCGGATACGCATCGATCCGCGCTACCAGGACGGGGTGCTCGTCGACCTCGACGGGGTCGTCACCGACACGGCAGCGATCCACCAGGCCGCCTGGGCACGGATGTTCGACGAGTTCCTGAGCGCGCGCCCGGCTTCGCCGACCGAGAACCACGACCTGTTCACCCCCCACGACTACCGGCACTTCATCGACGGTAAACCGCGCCACGACGGGGTACGGGATTTCCTGGCCTCGCGGGGTGTCACGCTGCCCTGGGGCACGCCCGCCGATCCGGCCGGTGCCGACACGGTATGCGGCCTGGGCAGTCGAAAGCAGGAATTGTTCGCCGCGGCGATCGCCGGGGGCGTGCCGGTTTTCGAGTCCACCGTCGCGCTGATCAAGCGGCTCAAGGAGGCCGGAGTGCGCGTGGCGGTGTTCTCCGCCAGCCGCAACTGCGCGAGCGTGCTGGAGTCAGCGGGTCTCACCGATCTGTTCGAGGCGCGGGTGGACGGCGTGGTCGCCGAGGAACTGGGCCTGCCCGGCAAGCCGGATCCGGCGATCCTGCTGGAGGCGGCCCGCCGGATCGGGGTGCGGCCCGGGCGCGCGGCGGTGATCGAGGACTCCGAAGCCGGCGCGACGGCGGCCCGTGCCGGCGGATTCGGATTGGTGATCGGGGTCGATCGCGCCGGTGAGACCGCCGAACGGCTGCGCGAGTGCGGCGCCGACGTGATGGTGGGCGACCTGGCCGAGATTCAAGTCCGCGGGATCGGCCACAAAATGTCCAGTCTCCCTGATGCGCTGGCTTCGTTCGGCCAGCTGGCCGGTGTGGTGTCGGCTCGTCGCCCGGCGATCTTCTTCGATTTCGACGGCACGCTGTCCGACATCGTCGACCAGCCGGGCGCCGCTGCCCTGGTTGCGGGCGCCGACACGGCGCTGCGATCGCTGGCGGCGCTGTACCCGGTGGCGGTGCTCTCCGGCCGCGGGCTTGACGATATCCGCGAGCGCGTCGGCATCCCCGGCCTCTGGTACGCCGGCAGCCACGGATTCGAGATGGTCGGTCCGGACGGCGTCTACCACCACAACGAGACCGCCGCCCAGGCCGTCCCGGTGCTGGACGAGGCGGCCGCCGCGCTGTCCGAGCGGCTGGCGTCAATCCCCGGAGTCGTGGTGGAGCACAAGCGTTATGCCGTCGCGGTGCATTTCCGCAACGCCGCCCCGGAGGCGGCGGCCGCGGTCACCGCAGCGGTGCACGACGTCGGCAACCGCAGCGCCCTGTTGGTCACGTCCGGACGCATGGTCGTCGAACTGCGACCGAACATCGACTGGAACAAAGGCAAGACCCTGCAGTGGATCGTCGATCAGGTCGCCGGCGAGGAGCCGCTGTTGCCGATCTTCGTCGGTGACGACCTGACCGACGAGGACGGGTTCGATGCCGTCCTGCACGACGGCATCGGCATCGTGGTGCGTCACACCGAGGACGGCGACCGCGCGACCGGTGCCCGGTTTGCCCTGGACAGTCCCGACCACGTGCGGCAGTTCATCGAACGGCTGGTCGAGCAGTGCGATATCGACCGTGAGATGGCCTCCAGCCCTTGGTCTTTCACATTCGGTGGCTACATCCCATCCCAGGAACGGCTGCGGGAGGCGCTGTGCGCGGTAGGCAACGGCTACCGCGCCACCCGCGGCTGCGCACCGGAGGCCGACGCTGGCGAATTCCACTATCCCGGAACCTATTCCGCAGGCCTCTACAACCGCCTCACCGACACGGTCGCCGGAGTGGCGGTGGAGAACGAGAGCCTGGTCAACCTGCCGAACTGGCTGTCATGCAAGTTCCGCATCGACGGCGGCGACTGGTTCGACGTCGACTCCGCGGAGTTGCTGACCTACCGGCAGAACATGGATCTGCGGCAGGCCGAGCTGACCCGCGAATTCCGCTTCCGCGACCCGGCAGGCCGGACCACCCGGGTGCTGCAGCGGCGCATCGCGGCGATGCACCTGCCGCACGCGTGCGCACTGGAGACCACGCTGTGGGCCGAGGACTGGTCGGGCACTGTGGAATTTCTGTCCCTGATCGACGGTGACGTGCGCAATGCGGGCGTCGAGCGTTATCGGGACCTGTCCGGCGATCATCTGGTCGCCACCTCCACCCGAGAACTGTCCGCCGACTCCGCACTGCTGGTCTGCCAGACCCTGCAGTCGCGGATTCCGATCGCGGTGGCTGCCCGCACCACGGCCTGGCGCGGTGACGCCCCGCTGGCCGCGCAGGTGCAGTTCGTCGACGAGCCACGCAAGGTCGGCCACGACCTGGTGATGCGGATCGACGCCGGCGAATCGGTGACGGTCGAGAAGATGGCCACGATCTTCACCGGCCGCGATCATGCGATCTCCGAACCCGGCGACGCCGCGGCCCGGTTGTTGTCCCGGCTGCGCCGCTACGGGGACCTGCGCGACGCCCACATCCGCGAGTGGTCGCACCTGTGGGAACGCTTCGACATCTCCATCGACGGAAGCCCCGACGCCTTGCGGGTGGTCCGGCTGCATCTGCTGCAACTGCTGCAGAGCGTGCCCAACCGGGCCGAGGATCTCGACGCCGGACTGCCGGCCCGCGGCCTGCACGGCGAGGCCTACCGCGGCCACATCTTCTGGGATGAGTTGTTCGCGTTCCCGGTGCTGAACCTGCGATCCCCTACCAGCACTCGTTCGCTGCTGCGCTACCGGTACCGCCGGCTGCCGCAAGCGCGCCACGCCGCCCGCGAAGCCGGTTACGCCGGCGCGATGTTCCCCTGGCAGTCCGGCAGCGACGGCCGGGAAGAGAGCCAGAAGCTGCACCTCAATCCCAATTCCGGCCGGTGGAATCAGGACGCCAGCGCTCGCGCGCACCACATCGGGATCGCCGTGGCCTACAACGTCTGGCAGTACTACCAGGTGACCGGGGACCTGCGGTACCTGATCGAGAGCGGCGCCGAGATGCTGGCCGAGATCGCCCGGTTCTGGGTGAGCCGCGCGGAGTTCGACCAGGCTTATGACAACGGGCGTGGGCGCTACGTGATTCGCGGGGTGATCGGCCCGGACGAGTTCCACTCCGGCTACCCCGACCGACCCTACGACGGGGTGGACAACAACGCTTACACCAACGTGATGGCGGTGTGGGTGATCATGCGCGCCCTCGATGCACTGGACGCGCTGCCGCTGCGCGCGCGCCTCGACCTGATGGAGACCCTGGGCATCCACGGCCGTGAACTCGACCACTGGGACGACGTCAGCCGGCGGATGTTCGTACCGTTCCACTCCGCCCCGGACACCGGGGCCAAGCCCGGTGGTGAAGTCATCAGCCAATTCGAGGGTTACGCCGACTTGCAGGAACTGGATTGGCACGGCTACCGCGAACGCTACGGCAACATCCAGCGCCTGGACCGGATCCTGGAGGCCGAGAACGACAGCGTCAACCGCTACAAAGCCTCCAAACAGGCCGACGTGTTGATGCTGTTCTATCTGCTCTCGGCCGACGAACTGCGGGAGTTGTTCGCGCGCATGGGATATCGCTTCACTCCCGAGCAGATCCCGGCGACGGTGGACTACTACGTGCACCGAACATCGCACGGATCGACGCTGAGCGGGGTGGTGCACGCCTGGGTGCTGGCCCGCGGAAACCGCGACCGGGCGATGCGATACTTCCAGACCGTACTGCTGTCCGACGTCCTCGACATCCAGGGCGGCACCACCGCGGAGGGCATTCACATCGCCGCGATGGCCGGCAGCATCGACCTGCTGCAACGGTGCTTCACCGGGCTGGAGACCCGCGGCGATCGGCTGATCATCAACCCCCTGTGGCCGGAAAGCCTTGGGGCGCTTCGAATGCCGATTCACTATCGGGGTTACCGCATGCACCTCACCATCACCGGGCGCAGCGCCGAACTCAGCGTCGACCCGACCGAGCATCCGCCGATCGAGATCGAATGTCGCGGAAAGGTAAAGACATTGACGCCCGGCACCTTCGTGCGGTTCGACTAGTGCGGCGTGTCCGCGTCCTTCTCCGGGGTGTGCCGCGGCGTCGCTGGTAGTGGCTCGGCGCCGACCGCGGGGAATCCCAATCTGATCAGCATCTGGGGGTGGGCGTCGGAACCGAACACATCGGTTCGGACCTCCTCGCGGGTCTCGATGATCTCCAGCGGTTCGGTGATCGGACAGCTCGACAGGCCCATCGCCGTGGCGGACAGCAGCACCAGGCTGGCGGCCTCCCCCGCCCGAAGCCGGGACAGGCAGTCGTCACTCTCGGTGCCCAAAGCCACGACGACGCCGTTGGCACCGTCGTTCTCTGCCGGCTGCCCGGGGACCGGCCCGCGACGGGCTCCCCACTCGTTCAGTTCAGCGAGGTAGTTCGGGTCCGCGGCGCGCCGCGACACCGCATCGGCGACGATCGCGCTCAGCCGCGGAATCTCGTCGATCTGACGCAGCATGACCCCGGCCCGCGCAGCGCGGGCGCCCATCAGTGCGATGTCACCCCAGGGCACCGGCACGGGGCTGTAGGTTCGGCGATCCGTGCGGCGACGCCCGATCGCCTCGGCCAGCAGCCGGTCGAGGTCAGCCGGCGGCTGGCGGCGGACCGTGACCCCGGCCAACAGCGCGGGGTCGGTCGGATCCGGCAACCGGCGAACGGTGGAACGCCAGCCCAACGAGGCCAGTGCGACCGTGCAGTGGTGCAGCGAGGCGCCGCAGCTGATCAGCAGGTCGCGGCCGTCGGGGTCGGTGTGGCGCAGATACTTGCGGGGATCGGCGCGCAGCTGCAGGCTTTCGCCGTCGACGTTCCAGATCCAGGGCTGGGAATTGTGGACCGATGGGGCCTGGACGGCCTGAGCCAGCACCCTGCGGACCACATCTGTGTCCGGGAATTCGCTGTGCTGCACCGAACCATTTTCACCGCTGCGGCCGACCAGACGGAAGTGACCTAAGTCCCGAGCCCGCGGGACTGCCGACCCCAGCGGGAGCTAGACCGGGTTGAATCCCGAGATCAACCAGCGTCCGCCACTGTTGACCAGGGTCACCACGACACTGCTCGTGGACAGCGCCGGTGTGGGACGTTCCTTGCTGGTGGTGACCTGATTGACGAACACCAGCACGGCGGCCCGGCCCGGTTCGATCTGCGATACGGCCGCGCGGGCCACATTGGCCTCGGTCTTGACGCCCTTCTGACGGGATGCGGGCGCGACCACCTTGTCGGTGAAATCGTTGTAGTAGCTGAGGAACTCGCCGGTCAGGTGCGATTTAGCGTTGGCCAGGTCGGCGTCGAGGTTTTCCGGCGAATACGACAGCAGGGCTTCGGTGCCCTCCTTGGCGGCGGCCACGACCTGCTGTTGGGCGGCGGAATCGGTCAGCCGGTCCGGGCGGTAGAGCCACCAGTACACCGACGCGGCGGCCACCGCCGAGACCAGCACCAGGCCGGCGGCGACGGCGGGGATCAGATTGCGGCGCAACCACCCCTGGCGCCGGCGCACCGGAACAGGCGCTGCCGTCGCCGGAGCATCCTCGGTGACCGTGTCGGCCTCGGGGGCGTCTGCGTCGGGGGCTTGTGCCTCGGTGTGAGCTTCCACCACGGTCTCCGGGGTCTGCTCGTCACTGGTGCTCATGGCACGAACTCCACTTCCGACATCTTGAACGAATCCACGGCGCGATCCACCGTCACGCTGATCCGGAACGGCCGGGCGTCGGCGTTGGCCCCGTTGGCGTTGGTGACCTCCGAGGTGGCCGCCACCAGGACGGTGGCGCGGTCGCCCTCCAGCCGGTCCAGTGCCGCGGCGTTGATCGTGCCGGTCGTGACGGCTTTGGAATCCACCGCGGTTTTCACGAAATCCTCGGCGGTGCGCTGGAAGTCGTCGTGGAACGGTCCGGTGGAGAGATCGAGAACACGCTGGACGTCCGCCTGGGCCCGGGTGTGGTCCATCGACAGCAGGGCCGTCACACCGTCCCGGGCGGCGTCGACGAATCGCTGCTCCACGGCACGCTCGGCCGCAATTGCGCGGTGCTGCCACACCATCAGCCCGGCGACAGCCAGGCAGACGCCGGTCAGCAGGGCGGCCACAGCCACCGCGACCGTCTGCGGCCACCGGCGCGCCGGCGCCTCGGCCTTGGGTTGGGGGTCGACCGGCGCCGCTTCGGAGTCTTCGTCACTGACAACGGCCCTGACGAGCGCGTCGTCGGTGTCCGGGTGCTCCGCAGTCATAACATCGTAGATCGTACGCATCAAACTCTGCTCGCCCTGGCAGGCGTCATGCCAGACTTCAGCGGTGAGGCTCGCGCGGGTTGGCGTGGCGCTGACCTGCGCCGCAGGTCTGGCAGCCGGCGGCACTGGTGCGGCCCGGGCTGAAGACCCGGTGCTCCACACGGTCACCTACACCGTCTACACCGATACCCTGTTCGTCGCCGATATCTACTACCGCGACAGCGAACCGCCCAACTTCGCCGACTACAGCCACAACCCGTATCTGTTCAGCCCCAAGGCCCAGGCTGAACTGGGGCCGGACACGCCGTGGGTGCTCACCGTGCAATTGGCCAACCCGGAGAAGTGGGCCATGGCCCTAGCCACCAGCGGAAGGTCGCCCAATCCGCCCGGGTTCCACTGCACCCTGGCCGTCGACGGCACCGTGGTGGTCCGCAACGCAGGAGCAAAAGGCGCACTGTGTTCGCTGCGGAACTGGTGAGATCAGGCGTCCCCGCGCACCCACACCGCACGGTTGTCGACGAAGGAGCAGGTCAGGAACAGCCCGTCCGGCGCCTGGGCGACGTTGTCCTCGTAGCCGGTGCAACTGCTCATCAGATCCTTGATGCCCACCATGGGCGGCGATCGGAAGTAGCGCGGCTGGTAGCGCCGCGGTGACCCGCAAAAAACCAGTCTGTCCCACGAGGTGGTGCCGAACACGAAGGAAGCGGTGTCGGGGCACGGCGCCCCCAGTTCCACGCCGCCTTTGATCCCGGGGGTGCAGAATGCGTCGTTGCACTCGTTGGCCGACGCGCCGGGCGCAGCGACGAGTCCGGTCGCGATCAAGGCAGCAGCAACGGCTACGGTCGATCGCACAACTCACTGTCGCACAGTGCCACCAGGCCAGGGAACACATCCGAGGAGGGGGCCATGCCGCACACCGCCGATGCCGCCGATGCCGCCGATGGACCCCACATCGACCAGCCGGCCGAGACGGATACTTCGGACACCGTGGCGGCGCCCCGCGGCGCGCGCCGCGCGGCGGCGCGCACGCGGCTGATCGCGACGGCACTCGCCGCGCTGCTGACGACGGCACTGCTGACAGCGACCGGCTTCATGCTCTGGCAACACCAGCAGGCCGCTCGCCAGCAACAGCGGGCCGCCGAGTATGCCGCGGCCGCCCGGCAGGGCGTCGTCAACCTGATGTCCATCGACTACGCCACCGCGCAGGACAGCGTGCAGCGCGTACTGGACAGCTCCACCGGCCGGTTCCGGTCCAATTTCGCCGAAACAGCAGAGGATTTCGTCAAAGCCCTCAAGGACGAGAAGATCGTCACCAAGGCCACCGTCAACGAGGCCGCGGTGGAGTCGATGACCGAGGACTCGGCGGTGGTGATGGTCTCGGCCACTTCCCGCCGGGAAGGCCCGCAGGCACCGAAGGATCAGCAACAGCCGCGGCTGTGGCGGGTGGTACTCACCCTGCAGCTCGACGGCGACCAGATCAAGATGTCCGGAGTGGAGTTCGTCTGACCATGAATACGCAACCCTCGTGGCGCCGCTTCGCCGCCGCCCAGCACCCGGCGGCCCGGGACTATGACCAGCTGTGGCAGTGGTCGGTGCGGCACCCCGCACAGTTCTGGCGGGCGGTGTGGGAGTTCTTCGACATCCCCGCTGCCCACCGTCCCGGCCCCGGCGATGAGGGGGTGCTCGCCGAGTCGGCGATGCCGGCGGCGCGCTGGTTTCCCGGTGTGCGGCTGAACTACGTCGACCAGGTTCTGCGGCACGCCCGGCAACAACCGGGCGCGGCGATCGTCGGCATCGACGAGGACGGCACCCGTACCCGGATCGACTGGTCGGAGCTGCCCGGACGGGTGGGCGCGGTGGCCGCCGAGTTGCGCCGGCTGGGCGTGGGTCCCGGCGACGGGGTGGTGGCGTACCTGCCCGATGTGGCCGAGGCGGTGGTGGCCTTTCTGGCGACGGCCGCCGTGGGCGCGGTGTGGTCGTCGTGCGGGCAGGACTACGCGCCCGAGGGCGCGGCGGCGCGGCTGAGCCAACTACAGCCGAAGGTGCTGTTCAGCTGCGGCGGCTACCGGTACGGCGGCCGGTGGATCGACAAGCGGCCCGACACCGCCGAACTACTGGCGCTGCTACCCGGCGCGCACCTGCTGGAACTCGACGGCGACGCCTACCGCGCCGTCGTCGCCGCCCCGGTGGCACCCGAGGTCACCCCGGTGCCGTTCGACCATCCGCTGTGGGTGCTGTTCACCTCCGGCACCACCGGCCGGCCCAAGGGCATCGCGCACGGCCACGGCGGGGTGGTCCTGGAGCATCTGAAAGCCGCTGTGCTGCATGCCGATCTGGGTCCGGGCGAGGTGTTCTTCTGGCATACCGCACTGAGCTGGATGATGTGGAACTTCCGGGTCGCCGGCCTGCTGTGCGGCGCGACGGTGGTCGGCTACAGCGGAAATCCGATATACCCCGACGCCGACCGGCTGTGGCAGTTGGTCGCCGAGGAGGGCGTCACCTTCTTCGGCACCAGTCCGGGGCACCTGCTGGCTTCGCGCAAGGCGGGTCTGCATCCCGGCGCGCAGCACGACCTGAGCCGGCTGCGCACGGTGGGCAGCACCGGCTCGCCGCTGCCGGCCGACCTGTTCGACTGGGTGAAAGCCGAAGTGGGCGATCACGTCGAGGTGTCCTCGATCAGCGGTGGCACCGACGTGGTCACCGCTTTCGCCGGCGGCACCACCGGCGTGCCGGCGCGCCCCGGTGAGCTGGCCACCCGTTACCTGGGCGTGGACGTGCAGAGCTGGTCACCGCAGCGGCAACCGCTTATCGACGAGGTCGGCGAGATGGTGATCACCACGCCGATGCCGTCGATGCCGATCGGCTTCTGGGACGACCCGGACGGATCGCGTTACCGCGCGGCCTATTTCGAGCACCAGTGGGCGGACGGCCCCGCGCCTGGGGTATGGCGGCACGGCGACTGGGTGACGGTCACCGACCGCGGTTCCCTGGTGATCCACGGCCGCAGTGACGCCACCCTGAACCGCAACGGCATCCGAATGGGGTCGGCCGACATCTACGAGGTGGTCGAGGGCCTCGACGCCGTCACCGAAGCCTTCGTGCTCGGTGTGGACGGGCCCGAGGGCGCGTACTGGATGCCGCTGTTCGTCACCCTGGCCGACGGTCACCACCTCGACGACGCACTGGTCGAGCGGATCCGCACCGCGATCCGCAACCGGCTCTCGCCGCGGCATGTTCCCGACGACGTGTTCGCCGCGCCCGGAATCCCCCACACCCGCACCGGAAAGAAGCTGGAGGTTCCGGTGACGGCCATCCTGGCCGGCCATGACGCGGTGTCACTGGATCCCCGGGCGATTGACCGGCCGGACCTGATCGACTGGTACCGGGAGCAGGGCCGTCGGCACCGCTGGCTGGCTTAGATCATGTCGTTGGCGGTGAGCCAGCGCATGGTCGGCCAGCCCACGAACACCGGAATCCACACCGTGAGGACCCGGTAGAGCAGTACCGAGGGCACCGCGATGGCCGTCGGCACCCCGAAGGCGGCCAGACCACCGATGAGGGCGGCCTCCACCGCACCGACTCCGCCGGGGGTCGGGGCGGCTGCGGCCAGCGTGCCGCCGACCATCGTCACCACCGTGACGGTGACGAAGCTGGTATCCCCGCCGAAAGCCTCGATACTGGCCCACAGTGTGAGCGCCATGCCCAGAGTCGTTCCCGCGGCGCCCAATACGATCAGCGCGAAGCGCTTGGGTTCGCGGACCAGCTCCACCAGGTCGCTGCCGACCTCGTTGATCTTGGGACGCACGGCGGTATCCAGCCAGTGCCGCAGTTTGGGCACGAACAGGAACGCGCCCACCGCTCCGAGCGCCACACCGCCGATCAGGTACAGCAGGGTGGCCTTGGGCACGAAGTGGGACAGATCCGCGGAGGCTCCGGCAGCCACGCTGAAAAAGATCAGCAGGGCGACGTGGGTGATCACCTGCACCGCCTGCTGCACCGCGACCGCGGCGGTGGCACGCACCGTGCCAAGGCCGGCCTTCTGCAGGAATCTGGTACTCAGCGCCAGTCCACCGACGCCTGCCGGTGTGGTGGTGGCAGCGAAGGTGTTGGCGAACTGCATGATCACCACGTGCCGGAACGAGACCAGCCCACCCGCGCACGCCCACAGCCCGGCCGCCGCCGCCACATACGTCGTGGCCGAGACGCCGAGGCCCAGCAGCGCCCACCACCAGTTGGCCTCACGCAGTTCGGACAGGAACGCCGGCACCGTGCTGATGAACGGGTAGGCCACGTAG
>NZ_JBIIOV010000153.1:0-7908 GCF_044342925.1 Mycobacterium sp.
GACGCTGCCCCCGGTTGTCCCGGGCGTTCCGGGCTGACCTGGAGAACATCCGTGCCGAACCGATTTCTGACAGGTGGACTGCTCGCCGCCGGAGTGATGCTCAGCGTCGCTCCGGTGGCCCTGGCTGAGCCCGTGCCCAACCCGGATCCCGTTCCGGCTCCGACTCCCGGCTCGATCGGTGGTCAGGGAGGCTGCCAGGGTGGCGAAGTCATGCGGGACGGCAACTGCGTTCCGAACATGACACCGGTCACCACCGACGAGGACTCCGAGGCCGCGGGCCCCGAGGCGCCGCTGCGGCTCACCGACGAGCACACCTCCACCACCCAGTCCGGTCTGCCGGTGGATCTGGTGCCGAATATCAACGGCACGCCCTGCACCGGCTACTGGATGTCGGGCGCCTGCTACGCAGAGCGCTTCAACAGCGGACCGGCCGTCGTCCCGAAGTCGACGCTCTCCGACAGCCCGTAGCGCCGGGCGTGACCTAGAGTTGCGATATGCCTGCTAAGCCTGACCCGACCGAGATCGACGACGTAGAACCGCTGGCCGATAGCACGGCCCGGCAAGCGCGACGCGTCGTGGCCGCCTACGCCACCGATGCGGACGAATGCCGGGTCTTCCTGTCGATGCTCGGCATTGGACCGGCGAAGCTCGAGGCTTAAGTGCCCCGCGGAGCCTCCGGAACCTCGAAAGCACAAGGGTCCGGAAACTCCGACTTCGTCGTGGTCGCCAACCGGCTGCCCATCGACATGGAACTCCAGACCGACGGCAGTCTGGCCTGGAAGCGCAGTCCGGGCGGCCTGGTCACCGCGCTCGAGCCCCTCCTGCGGCGCAATCGCGGCGCCTGGATCGGCTGGCCGGGGATCGTCGACGGCCCCGAGGAGCCGATCGTCGAAGAAGGGCTGCAGCTCTACCCGGTGCGGTTGAGCGCGGAAGAATTCGCCGAGTACTACGAGGGATTCTCCAACGCCACGCTGTGGCCGCTGTACCACGACGTGATCGTCAAGCCGATCTACCAACGCGAGTGGTGGGACCGCTACGTCCAGGTCAACCGCCGCTTCGCTGAGGCGACGTCCCGGGCGGCGGCACCCAACGCCACCGTCTGGGTGCAGGACTACCAGCTGCAGTTGGTGCCGAAGATGCTGCGGGAACTCCGACCTGACCTCACCATCGGTTTTTTCCTGCACATTCCCTTCCCGCCGGTCGAGTTGTACATGCAACTGCCGTGGCGGGCCGAGATCATCGACGGCCTGCTGGGGGCCGACCTGGTGGGCTTTCACCTCGCCGGCGGGGCGAAAAACTTCCTGTTCCTGGCACGCCAGCTAGCCGGCGCCGAGACCACCCGGGCGACGGTGGGAGTGCGCTCCCGGTTCGGGGAGGTGTGGCTGGGCGACCGCACCGTCAAGGTGGGCGCATTCCCCATCTCGATCGACTCGGCGGAACTGGACCGCAAGGCCCGCGACCCCAACATCCGCCGCCGCGCCAGGGAGATCCGTGCCGAACTCGGCAGCCCCCGCAAACTGCTGCTCGGGGTTGACCGGCTGGACTACACCAAGGGCATCGGCGTTCGGCTCAAAGCGTTCTCAGAGCTGCTTGCCGAGGGCCGTATCAAGGGTGACGACACCGTCCTGGTGCAGCTCGCCACGCCCAGCCGCGAGCGGGTGGAAAGCTACCGCGTGCTGCGCCACGAGGTCGAGCAGCAG
This sequence comes from Mycobacterium sp., assembly GCF_044342925.1. Lineage (GTDB taxonomy): Bacteria > Actinomycetota > Actinomycetes > Mycobacteriales > Mycobacteriaceae > Mycobacterium. The sequence continues at coordinate 1,701 of NZ_JBIIOV010000153.1, forward strand.
GTCGGACACATCAACGGCGAGTACGGCGAGGTGGGCCACCCCGTGGTGCACTACCTACACCGCCCGGTGTCCCGCGACGAACTGATCGCCTTCTTCGTCGCCGCCGACGTCATGCTGGTAACCCCGCTGCGCGACGGCATGAATCTGGTGGCCAAGGAATACGTGGCGTGCCGCAGCGATCTCGGCGGAGCCCTCGTGCTCAGCGAATTCACCGGTGCGGCAAAAGAATTGCGGCAGGCCTACCTGACCAACCCACACGACCTGGAAGGCGTCAAGGACGCCATCGAGTCGGCGATCAACCAGACGCCTGAAGAAGGCCGGCGGCGGATGCGCGCGCTACGCCGACAGGTCCTGGCCCACGACGTGGACAAGTGGGCACACGCGTTCCTCGACGCGCTGGCGCACACCAAAGACGCGGTCAGTCGCCCATCAGGCCGATGACACCGAACGTCCGCTGCGGGTCGCGCCCTGCGAAGTAATCGCGCATCGCACCGCTGAGTGCGTCCGGATCCCAGGCTGAACCGTCGGCGTGGAACCGGTGCTCAGCGGTGGGTGCGGCCACCAGCGTCACCGTCGGGCCGTAGACGACGAACAGCTGCCCATTGACGTGATCGGCGGCCGGCGAGGCCAGGAACCGGACCAGGCTCACGACGTGGTCCGGTGAGAGCGGGTCCACCTCATATCCGGCCAGCGGCGGGGCATCGCCGAAGACCTCCGCGGTCATCGCGGTGCGGGCGCGCGGACAGATCGCGTTGGCGCACACCCCATAGCGGCCCAGCGCCTTGGCCGCGGTCAGCGTGAGCGCGGTGATACCCGCTTTGGCGGCACCATAATTGGCCTGTCCGGCCGGACCGGACAACCCGGCTTCGGAAGAGGTGTTGATCAGCCGGCCGTACACGGCGCCTTCTCCGCCGCCTGCCGCTTTGGCCTTGTCGCGCCAATACGTCGCGGCGTTGCGGGTCAGCAGGAAGTGACCGCGCAGGTGCACGGCGATCACCGCGTCCCAGTCTTCGTCGGTCATGTTGAACAACATCCGGTCGCGGGTGATCCCGGCGTTGTTGACGACGATGTGCAGGCCGCCGAGGGCGTCTGCGGATGCGACGAGTTCGTCGGCGGTGGCCCGCTGACTGATGTCCCCGGGCACCGCCACCCCGCGCGAGCCGGCGGCGGCGATCTCGTCGAACACATCGGAGGCGTCCAGCGCCTGCGGCATGTCGTTGACGACGACGGTGGCCCCGGATCGGGCCAGGCCGATGGCCTCAGCCCGGCCCAGCCCGGCAGCGGCGCCGGTCACCACCGCAACGCGCCCGGATAGGTCGGTCAGCGGGGCCTGCTCTGCAGTCAAGGTGTGAATGCCTCTAGTCGCGCCGGCTCAAGGCCGCGCGGGGGCAGTCGGCGATCGCCTGCACGGCGAGGGCCTCTTTGTCGGCGGGAATGGGGTCGGTGGTGACGTAGGCGTACTCGTCATCGTCGAGTTGAAACAACTCAGCCGCGATTCCGACGCAGATGGCATTGCCTTCGCAGCGATCCCGGTCGACGACGACTCGCATGACAACCTCCTAGACCGGATGTTTCCGATACCCGCCTGACTATCTGTGAGACCACGATACTGACCGCACTGGACCCTCAGACTAGAACGTGTTACAACCGTGGAAGGCGGCGGGTCGGCCCGCCGGTCACCAACCCGGAGGACCCAGGCGGATGCGGATCAGTTACACCCCGGAGCAGGAGGAGTTACAGCGTGAGCTGCGCGCGTACTTCGACACGCTGATCACACCCGCACGCCGCGAAGCGCTGATGTCGATGACCGGCGAGTACGGCAGCGGAGACGTCTACCGCGAAACCGTGGCGCAGATGGGCCGTGACGGCTGGCTGGCCCTGGGCTGGCCGGAACAGTACGGCGGCCAGGCGCGGTCGGCGATGGACCAGCTGATCTTCACCGACGAGGCGGCGATCGCCGGGGCGCCGGTGCCCTTCCTCACCATCAACAGCGTGGCGCCGACGATCATGGCGTTCGGCACCGAGGAACAGAAGAAGTTCTACCTGCCGAGGATCGCCGCCGGCGAGATCCATTTCGCCATCGGCTATTCCGAACCCAGCGCGGGCACCGACCTGGCCAACCTCCGCACCACCGCGGTGCGTGACGGTGACGACTACGTCATCAACGGGCAGAAGATGTGGACCAGCCTGATTCAGTACGCCGACTACATCTGGCTGGCGGTGCGCACCAACGCGGAAGCAAGGAAACACCGCGGTATCTCGGTACTGATCGTGCCGACGACGGCCGAGGGCTTCTCGTGGACGCCGGTGCACACCATGGCCGGTCCGGGCACCAGCGCCACCTACTACTCCGATGTGCGGGTTCCGGTGGGCAACCGGGTCGGCGAGGAGAACGGCGGTTGGAAGCTGGTCACCAATCAGCTCAATCACGAACGGGTGGCGCTGGTCTCAGCCCAGCCGATCTTCACCGCACTCAACCAGGTGCGGGAGTGGGCCCAGAACACCAAAGATTCCCGTGGTGCGCGGCTGATCGACTCGGAGTGGGTCCAGCTGAATCTTGCTCGGGTGCATGCCAAAGCCGAGTACCTCAAGCTGATCAACTGGCAGTTGGCGTCGGCCCAGGACGAAGCGCCGTCGCCGGCGGATGCGTCCGCGGCCAAGGTGTTCGGCACTGAATTGGCCACCGAGGCCTACCGGCTGTTGATGGAGATTCTGGGTCCGTCGGCGACGCTGCGGCAGGACTCGCACGGCGCGCTGCTGCGCGGCCGGGTGGAGCGCATGCACCGCGCCGCCCTGATCCTCACCTTCGGCGGCGGCACCAACGAGATTCAGCGCGACATCATCGGCATGGCGGCCCTCGGGCTGCCCCGGGTCAACCGCTGACAGGCGGGGAGGCTACTCATGGATTTCACCAGGACAGAAGCAGCACAGGACCTTTCGGGACTGGTAAGCACCATCGTCTCCGCGGTGTGCACCCCGGAGCACCAGCGTGAACTGGATCGCCTCGACCAGCGATACGACACCGCGCTGTGGGCGAAGCTGATCGACGCCGACATCCTCAGCACCGCGGCTCCCGAGTCGTTGGGCGGCGGCGGTTTCGGGGTGCTGGAGCAGACCGCGATCCTCACCGCACTGGGCCGCCAGCTGGCGGCTGTTCCGTACCTGGAATCGGTGGTGCTCGCTGCCGGGGCACTGGCACGCTTCGGCCCTGCCGGGCTCCGCCAGGATTGGGCGACACCGGCGGTCGCCGGCCAGAAGGTGCTGACGGTCGCTCTCGACGGCGAGCTGGGCCAGGGTCCGGTACAAGCCACCGCATCCGGCGACGGCTTCCGGCTGACCGGATCCCGCACCCAGGTCGCGTTCGGTCCGGTGGCTGAGGCGTTCCTCATCCCCGCCGAAACCGACTCCGGCACAAAGGTGTTCCTCGTCACCGCCGAAGAGCTGTCGGTCATCCCGCTGCGGACCACCGGCCAGAACAGCTCGGCCGAACTGGACCTGGCCGGCGTGCAGGTGGGCGCCGACCGGGTGGTTGGCGACGCCGAGGCGGCAGCCTGGCTGACCGCTCGACGTGCCGTCGGCCTGACGGCCTATCAGCTGGGAGTGCTGGAGCGGGCGCTGGAACTGACCGCCGACTACGCCCGCACCCGCGAGCAATTCGACCGCCCGATCGGCAGTTTTCAAGCGGTGTCGCAGCGGCTGGCCGACAGCTACATCGAGGTCAAGGGCCTGCGCCTGACCTGCGAGCAGGCGGCCTGGCGGTTGTCCGAGGACCTGCCGGCCGACATCGAAGTGGCCACCGCCGCGTTCTGGGCCGCCGAAGCCGGCCACCGGGTTGCGCACACCGCCGTCCACGTCCACGGCGGGGTCGGTATCGATATGGACCACCCGGTGCACCGCTACTTCATCACGGCCAAGCAGATCGAGTTCGCACTCGGCGGCGCCACCACCGCGTTGCGGCTGATCGGCCGTGAGCTGGCCGACACCCCGGCCTGACGATGCGGCCCTGATCCCGGTGCTGCCCACCGTCGCCGATCTGCTCAAGCCGCTGGCGGACGTCGACGACCGCGGGGTTGCGGCTGACGACGGGTCCTCCACCTGGCGCGACCACATTCAGTCCGCCGCCGATCTCGCCGCCGTGCTGCGTGCGCGGCTGAACCCCGGTAATCCGCCGCATGTGGGTGTGCTGCTGGGCAATTCACCGCTGTTCGCCTCCCTGCTGGCAGCCGCCGGTCTCAGCGGTACCGTGCTGGTCGGTCTCAACCCCACCCGCCGAGGTGCGGCACTGCGCCGCGACGCCGAGCACACCGATTGCCAGTTGATCCTCACCGAGGGTGACCTGGAGGTCTACGGGCCGGATGTCGTTCCACCCGGAACGCCCGTGCTGCAGGTGGATTCGGCGGATTTCGCCGATGAGCTGGCCTCCTTCCGCGGAGCACCGGTCACCTTCGCCGACGTGGCCCTCGACGACCTGTTCATGCTGATCTTCACGTCGGGCACCAGCGGAGAGCCCAAGGCGGTGCGCTGCACCCACGAGAAGGTCTCCGGTCCGGGAGTCATGCTGGCGGAGCGTCTCGGGTTGACCTCATCGGACGTCTTCTACCTGTCGATGCCGCTGTTTCATTCCAACGCCGTGATGGCCGGATGGGCGCCCGCACTCGCCGCCCAGGGCTCAATCGCATTGCGGCGCAAGTTCTCCGCTTCCGGATTCCTAGGCGATGTCCGACGGTTCGGCGCCACCTACGCCAATTACGTCGGCAAACCGATGTCCTACATCCTGGCCACCCCCGAGCAGCCGGACGACGCCGACAATCCGCTGCGCATCATGTACGGCAACGAGGCCCCGCCCCGGGACATCGGTCGCTTCGCCCAGCGATTCGGCGTGATGGTGATCGACGGCTTCGGCTCCAGCGAAGGTGGCATCGCCATCGCCCGCACACCGGATGCCCCGGAGGGATCGCTGGGAGCGCTACCGGACGGTCTGGACATCCTCGACCCCGATACCGGGGAGCCGTGCCCGCCCGGCGTCGCGGGTGAACTCGTCAACCTGCACGGCACCGGCCAGTTCCGCGGCTACTACAAGGATCCCGACGCCGAAGCTCAGCGGATGTCCGGCGGTATCTACCACAGCGGCGACCTCGCCTACCGCGACGAGAACGGGTACGTGTACTTCGCCGGGCGGCTGGGCGACTGGATGCGGGTGGACGGGGAGAACCTGGGCACCGCCCCGATCGAGCGGGTGCTGCTGCGCTATCCGGGTGTCACGGAGGCGGCGGTCTACGGGGTTCCCGCCGACGTCGGCGACCGCGTGATGGCCGCGCTCGTCTTGGCCGCGGGTGCCGACTTCGATCCCGTCGCCTTCGGCAGGTTCCTCCGCGAGCAGACCGACCTCGGTCCCAAGCAGCGGCCGTCGTTGGTGCGCGTCGCCGCCGAGTTACCCCGCACCGCAACGTTCAAGGTGATCAAACGCCGGCTGGCCGCCGAAGCGCTGGACTGCCCGGACCCGGTCTTTCAGATCCGGCCGGACGAGACCTAGCCGGGCCGGATCTAGCCTGCCATCGAGGGCATGGCCGCCTCGATCAGGTGCGGACCCTTCTCCGCGAAAGCCCAGCGCAGCGCGTCGGCCAACTCCTCGGCTGTAGTCACCCGCCGGGCCGGGACGCCCATCCCCTCAGCGATCCGGACGAAATCGATGGTGGGCGAGCTCAAGTCGAGCAGCGAAGCGGCTTTCGGCCCAGCGGGTGAGCCGTCCGCGGCGGCGCCGACCCGCTGAAGTTCGATGCGCAGGATCTCGTAGGCATGGTTCGCGTAGACGACGGTGGTGATGTCGAGGTTCTCCCGGGCATGGGTCCACAGCGCCGAGATGGTGTACATGGCCGAACCGTCGGACTCCAGGCACAGCACCGGCCGGTCCGGCTGGGCGAGCGCGGCGCCGATCGCCACCGGAAGCGCGTATCCGATGGCGCCCCCGGTCAGCGTCAGCCAGTCGTGGGCCGGGGCCCCGGCGGTGGCTTGTGGCAGCAGGAAACCGGAGGTGTTGGACTCGTCGACGACGATGCTGCGGTCCGGCAGCATCGCCCCGATGACCTCGGCCGAGGTTTGCACGTTCAGCGGACCGGCCGGCAGCGCCGGGCGGCCGGCGGCGGCGACGTTCGCCTGGACTCCCGCAGCCAGCGTGCCGGCAAGTTCGGTGAGCGCCGCGGCGGCGCCG
>NZ_JBIIOV010000018.1:0-29491 GCF_044342925.1 Mycobacterium sp.
GCCTCTCGGTGAACGCCTGGAAACGGTTACGCTACGAGCAATGGTCCCGTTCTGGTTCACACTGTCCGCACTCTGCTTCGTGGGTGCGGGAGTCCTGCTGTACGTCGAGGTAGGACGCCGCCGCGGCTTGGGCCGTCGGCGTAAGTCCTGGGCTCGCTCGCACGGATTCGACTACGAAGAGGCATCGAGCGACATCGTCGAGCGCTGGAAGCGCGGCGTGATGTCCACCGTCGGTGACGTCACCGCCCGCAACGTGGTGCTCGGTCAGATCCGCGGTGAGGCCGTGTACGTCTTCGACCTGGAAGACGTCGCCACCGTGATCGCCCTGCACCGCAAGGTGGGCACCAACATCGTCATCGACATGCGGCTCAAGGGCATTCCCGAGCCGCGCGAGAACGATGTCTGGCTGCTCGGCGCGATCGGTCCGCGGATGCTCTACTCCAACAACCTCGACGCCGCGCGCCGGGCCTGCGACCGCCGGATGGTCACCTTCGCGCATACCGCGCCCGACTGCGCCGAGATCCTGTGGAACGAGCAGAACTGGACGCTGCTGGCGATGCCGGTCTCGTCCACCCGCGCCGAGTGGGACGAGGGCCTCAAGACTGTGCGGCAGTTCAACGATCTGCTGCGGGTGCTGCCGCCGATCCCGGCGCAGGCCGGCCGTCGGACCCCAGAGCCCGGGCATCCGCAGCCGCAGTCCAGCCGCGAGCTTCCTCCCGGTTTCAGTGACGCCCCGCCTCTGCTGCGTCCGCAACCGCCGCGCACCGGCACCCAGGCACCGAACTACCAGACCTGACGAGGTTAGGGTGACGGGGTGACTCGCCCGGTAGCCCTGATCACTGGCCCCACGTCGGGGATCGGTGCCGGCTATGCCCGCCGCTTCGCCCGTGACGGATACGACCTGATCCTGGTGGCCCGAGACGTCGACCGCCTCGTCGCACTGGCCGCCGAACTGCGCAGCGCGCACGGCGTCGACGTCGAGGTGCTGCCCGCCGACCTGGCCGTGGCCGCCGACCGCGAGAAAGTGGCCCAGCGGCTGGCCGCCGGGGTGCGAGTGCTGGTCAACAACGCCGGGTTCGGCACCTCCGGTGAATTCTGGACCACCGAACCGGAGCTGCTGCAGCGTCAGCTCGACGTCAACGTCACCGCCGTCATGGACCTGACCCGCGCCGCGCTGCCGCCGATGCTGGCCGCCGGTGTGGGCACCGTGATCAACGTTGCCAGTGTCGCCGGCCTGCTGCCCGGGCGCGGGTCGACCTACTCGGCCTCCAAGGCGTGGGTGGTGTTCTTCTCCGAGGGACTGGCCAACGGGCTGGCCGGAACCGGGGTCGGGGTGCACGCGGTGTGCCCGGGGTTCGTGCGTACCGAGTTCCACCAGCGGGCCGGGATCGACATGGCGTCCATCCCCGGGCCGCTGTGGCTCACCGTCGAGAAGGTGGTCGACGACAGCCTGGCCGATATCGCCGGCGGCACGGTCGTCAGCATCCCGGGTGCCCAGTACAAGGTGCTGACGACCGCCGGCCGTGTCATTCCCCGCGGTCTGGTCCGCGGGTTCACCAAGAGGATGGGACGAGGCCGTGGCCGCACCTGACATCACTGGATCTGATGGCGAGGCTCCTCGCCTCGACGTCATCGATGGCGAGGCTCCTCGCCTCGACGTCACCGACCGCGCTGAGTTGGCCGAACTGGTCCGGCAGTTGTCGGTGGTGTTCGGCCGGGTGACCCTGTCGTCGGGCAAGGAAGCCGACTACTACGTCGACCTGCGGCGCGCCACCCTTCACCATCAGGCCGCCCCGCTGATCGGCCGGCTGATGCGTCAACTGACCGCCGACTGGGACTACGCCGCCGTCGGCGGTCTGACCATGGGCGCCGATCCGGTGGCATGCGCGGTCATGCACGCGCCCGGCCGTCCGATCGATGCCTTCGTGGTGCGCAAGGCTGTGAAAAGCCATGGCATGCAACGGCTTATCGAAGGCGCGGAGGTTTCCGGCCGGCGGGTGCTCGTGGTCGAGGACACCAGCACCACCGGCGGCTCCGCGCTGACGGCGGTGCACGCCGTCCGCGACGCCGGGGGCATCGTGGCCGGAGTCGCGACGGTGGTGGACCGCGCCACCGGGGCTGCCGAGGCGATCGAAGCCGAGGGGGTGCCGTACCGCAGCATCCTCGGTCTGGCCGACCTCGGCCTCGCCGATGACTGACAGCCCATGACTGACATCGGCGACGGCTACCCCGATCTCGACTGGGACGAAGTCGTCGATGTGCTGTGCATCGGCACCGGACCCGGATCGCTGGCGTACGGAATCCTCTGCGCCGCAGCTGGATTGGAAGTCCTGATCGTCGAGTCCCCGCACTTGGATCTCGAGACGCGGGAATTCCGCGACGCCATGACCGTCGACCTCGGCGGCTGTCCGCCCGCGCTGGAGTTGGCGCTCAACCGCGCCGAACCCGTCGCGGCGCCGTCGGGTCGGCGTGCCAAGCTGGAAACCTTTGACGGCGAACAACTTCGGCAGTGGTCCGCCCGTTGCTTGGCGTCGCCCTCCGGTGTGCTTTTCACCGAGGTGCCGGCCTTAGAAGCGATGCGCACCGAGGCAGGTGAGTCCATCACCGCCGGGCTGATCGCCGGCTACCAACCCGACCCCGAGCAACCCGGCCCCGCGCTCTCGCACTGGCTGCGCGAGCGCGCCGCGGGACTGTTCGCCCCGGAGGGGGACCGGCTGGGTGGGCTGGTCGTGGCCGAGGGCCGGATCGCCGGGGTCAGCCTGGACACCACCGACGGACCACGGCGAATCGGAACCTCGGCGGGCCTCGCCATCTCGGTGGGTGCGGCTCCGGACTCGTGGCCGGCCCAGCCTGAACTCGCCGGTGTCACCGCTGCCGTGGCCGTGGTCAGCCGCTGGGCCGGTCGGTTCGCCCGGGTCGAGTTGCTCAGCGTCCCAGCGCGGCCGTGACCGGAGCCGAGTCCGGCCCCACCGAGTGGTCCGCCGGCAACCCCGGCGTCGGGCCATGGCGCGACACGCACCCCGGGTTGCCCGCCGACGACCCCCGCTATGACCCGGACTTGCTGGAGCACGGGGACACCCGCAATGTGGTCGACGCCTACCGGTACTGGCGCCGCGAGGCGATCGTCGCCGACATCGACCGGCGCCGTCACCGGTTGCACGTGGCGATCGAGAACTTCGGCAACGACGCCAACATCGGAGCCGTGGTGCGCACCGCCAACGCTTTCGCCGTGCACACCGTGCATATCGTCGGGCGGCGCCGCTGGAACCGGCGCGGCGCCATGGTCACCGATCGTTACCAGCACCTGGCCCATCACGACACCACCGAGGAACTGCTGGCTGCGGCCGCGGCCGCCGGGCTGACCGTCGTCGCTGTCGACAACATCCCCGGCGCAGTGCGTCTTGAGCAGACCGATCTTCCGAGGGACTGCCTGCTGCTGTTCGGGTCCGAAGGGCCGGGGATCTCGCAGGCGGCCCGCGCGGGAGCGGCGATCACGGTGTCGATCGCCCAGTTCGGTTCCACCCGCAGCATCAATGCCGGGGTCGCCGCCGGCATCGCCATGCATGCTTGGATCAGGCAGTGGTCCGACTTCACGTCGGCCTGGTAGGGCAGGATTGCCAACCATGGATCAGCAATGGAGAAACCGGGCGGCCAGCGCCGAGACGGCCATCGCCACGCGGCACCTGAGTAAACTGTGGGAACTGCCCGGCACCCAACTCGGGGTGGTGGCCTGGCCACCCACCCGCAAGGATTCGACGTTCGCCACCTGGCACTATTGGTGGCAGGCCCATCTGCTCGACACCCTGGTCGACGCGCAGGTCCGTGACCCCTCGCCGAGCCGGGTCGAGAAGATCAAGCGACAGATCCGCGGCCATCGCGTGCGTAACAACGGCTGCTGGACCAACAATTACTACGACGACATGGCGTGGCTGGCGCTCGCACTGGAGCGTTCCGGCCGGCTGGCCGGAGTTTCCAATCCGAAGGCACTGGCCACTCTGTCCGGCCAGCTAGTGAACTCGTGGGCGCCGGAGGCCGGTGGCGGCATCCCGTGGCGCAAGAAGGAGCAGTTCTTCAACGCTCCCGCCAACGGGCCGGCCGGCATCTTCCTGGCCCGGTACGGCAACGTCGTGCGGGCCCAGCAGATGGCCGACTGGATCGACGCGACCCTCATCGATCCGGAGACCAATCTGGTGTTCGACGGCATCAAAGAAGGCTCGTTGGTCCGCGCGCAGTACACCTACTGCCAAGGCGTCGTCGTGGGGCTGGAGACCGAGTTGGCGGTCCGAACCGGCGATCCACGGCACGCTGCCCGGGCCCGCCGCCTGATCGCCGCGGTGGCCGAACACATGGCTCCGGCGGGTGTGCTGAAGGGCGCCGGCGGCGGCGACGGCGGCCTGTTCGCCGGCATCACCGCCCGGTATCTGGCGCTGGCCGCCACCGACCTGCCGGGCGAGGCGGCGGAGGACACCGCGGCCCGTGACGCCGCCCGCGGCATCGTGCTCGCCTCGGCGCGTGCGGCCTGGGACAACCGGGCCGACGCCGACGGTCTGCCGCTTTTCAGCGCTTTCTGGGATCGCATGGCGCAGGTGCCGCAGCCAGACGGCGCGGGGGGCGGCAAGGCCAACGGGGCGGTCTTCGCGTCACCGTCGGCCGAACGCGATCTTTCCGTGCAGGTTTCGGGCTGGATGCTGATGGAGGCAGCGGCTACGGTCGCCGCCGGGTGACCCGCTCAGACGGTGCTCTCGCGGTTCTCCAAGCCGACCGCGGCGAAAGAAGTTCCCGCCGGTCCTGTCGCAGCCGCGGGTCGGATGTTCCCGTGGCGACAGCATCCATCAGGTCGGCCAAGGCGTCGGCGCCCCCGTCCGGCCGGTCGCCGGTTCGAGTGTTCTTGTGTGATGAATACCCCGTTCGGTCAGCGTGGAAGCGTGCCGGGTGGCTATGCTCAGGCCGTACGCGAGGTGAGAAGGAGAACGCGACCCGATGAAGAACATCACGGCGGTGACGGCGGCGGGGCTTCTTGCGACGGGCTCATTGCTCGTTGGTTGCAGCCCGAGAACGGAAATCCCCTCGACGGCGACCGGGCAATCCACGCCGACGGTCTGGACGGGTTCGCCCGCTCCGGCCGCCAGCGGTGAGGAAGGGCACGGCGGCGGCTCCGGCCACAGCGGCGAATCGAGCCACAACGGCGCCGCGGGCAAGAGCGGCGCGGAGGCGCCGAAGCGCGACATCAGGACGCTGAATCAGTACATCGTGGACAACAAGATCGCCGAGGTCCCGTTCAAGAAGGGCGACCCGGGCGCGCCGGACATCGAATTCCCGATCCCGCCGGGCTGGACGGCGGCGGGCGATCAGAAGCCCGACTGGGCCTACGGCGCGATCTTCTACGAAAAGATGTTGGCGCGGAACGAATCCACCTACATGTATGCCATCGCCTCCAAGCTCACCGGAAACGTCGATCCGGAGAAGATCCTGGAATTGGCGCCCGACCAACTCGATGTGTTACCCGAATTCGAGGTCATGCGTGGCCCGAAGCGAGCCAAGTTCAGCGGTTACGACTCAGTCGAGTACATCGGCACCTTCGTGGACGACGGTAAGGCGCGCGCGGTCGGCCAGGAGACCGTCGTGATCCCGGGTAAGGATGCGGTTTACGTCCTGCAACTAAACGGCGAAGCGCCGGCGGGTGAGGGTCAAGTGGTGATCGATGCGGCCGCTGTCATTCGCGACCAGACCAAGATCACCCTGCCCTCCTGACGCCCACACCGACGTAGCACGGAGAACTCCATGACAATCCGATCCGCCCGATCCACGGCTTCCCGACTGATGCTGGCCGCCGTCTGCGGTGCCGGCCTGCTCTACACCCCGCTGGCCGCCGCGCCGGTCGCTCTGGCGGCGCCGTGCCCGGGCGGTGCGATCGCCGACCCGATCACCGGTGTGTGCTGGTCGCAATCTAAAGGCACGATCGGAATCACCGGCACCGGCGGGGTGTGCCTGCCGGGACGCCTCGGGCTGTGCATGGCCGCTCTGCAGAACTCGCAGAGGCCGGGTGCCACTCTCGATAAGAACAAGCAGTCCTGGCCGTAATGGACGTCCCGGCGCGCGCCTAGCTTTCCTCGGGTAGCGCGCCGCGCCGGCGTGCCACATTTCGGGCCACCGCGCTCACTCCCGGCAGGATCGACAAGAACACGATGAGCAGGATCACCAACTCGAAGTTGTTCTTGACGAACGGCACATTGCCCAGAAAGTAACCCAGCGCCGTCAATCCGGAGCCCCAGAGGATTCCGCCGATGATGTTGTAGCTGAGGAACACCGGGTACCTCATGTAGGACACCCCGGCCAGTACCGGCGCGTAGGTGCGAACGATCGGGACGAAGCGGGCCAGAATGATCGTCTTGGGGCCGTGCTTCTCAAAAAAGGCGTGCGACTCCTCCACATAGCGCTTCTTGAAGAACCGCGAATCTTCCTTGTCGAACAGCGCCGGACCGATGCGCCTACCGATGTAGTAGGCGCATTGATCTCCCAGAATCGCGACCACCGGGACCGTTAACACCAGCACCCAGATGTTCACCGGGGGGTTGGGTGCGGCTGCCAGCAACCCGCCGGTGAACAGCAGCGAGTCGCCGGGAAGCAACGGGAACAGCAGGCCAGTCTCGATGAAGACGATGATCAAGATGCCGGGCAGGACCGCGGAGGCGAACAACCCACCGTCGCCCAGCCAGTACATCGGGTCCAGGATGCCCGGCAGGGCGAGCACGGTGGTGGTCATGAGGCCCCAAGATACCGGTGCCGTTTGACATACTGCCTTTCAGACGCACCCGTTCCCCGCCGAGAGGATGTTCCATGCCCATCGCCACCCCCGAGGTCTACGCGGAGATGCTGGACCGCGCCAAGGAACATTCGTTCGCGTTTCCCGCCATCAACTGCACGTCGTCGGAGACCATCAACGCCGCGATCAAGGGGTTCGCCGACGCCGGAAGCGACGGCATCATCCAGTTCTCCACCGGTGGCGCTGAATTCGGCTCCGGCCTGGGCATCAAGGAAATGGTCACCGGTGCGGTCGCACTGGCGGAGTTCGCGTACGTGATCGCGGCGAAGTACCCGATCACCGTGGCGTTGCACACCGACCACTGCCCGAAGGACAAGCTGGACACCTATGTCCGTCCGCTGCTGGCCATTTCGGCCGAACGTGTCCGGTCCGGCAAAGACCCGCTGTTCCAGTCACATATGTGGGACGGTTCGGCGGTGCCGATCGGCGAGAACCTCTCGATCGCCCAGGAGCTTCTCAAGCATGCCGCCGCGGCCAAGATCATCCTCGAGGTCGAGATCGGCGTCGTCGGTGGCGAGGAGGACGGTGTCGAGGCCGAGATCAACGAGAAGCTGTACACCAGCCCCGAGGACTTCGAAAAGACCGTCGCGGCACTGGGCGCCGGAGAGAACGGCCGTTATCTACTGGCAGCGACGTTCGGCAACGTGCACGGCGTCTACAAGCCCGGCAACGTCAAGCTCAAGCCCGAGGTGCTGGCCGACGGTCAGCGGGTTGCGGCGGCCAAGCTGGGCCTGGCGGAAGGCGCGATGCCGTTCGACTTCGTCTTCCACGGGGGCTCAGGGTCGCTGAAGTCGGAGATCGAGGATTCACTGCGCTACGGCGTGGTGAAGATGAACGTCGACACCGACACCCAGTACGCGTTCACCCGCCCGATTGCGGGGCACATGTTCACCAACTACGACGGCGTGCTCAAGGTTGACGGTGAGGTGGGCAACAAGAAGGTCTACGACCCGCGTGTGTACATGAAGAAGGCCGAAGCCGGTATGAGCCAGCGGGTCATCGAGGCGTGCACCGATCTGCGCAGCGTCGGCCGGAGTGTGTCCGCCGGCTGAACGAGCCGAGGCGCCAGCCGAGGGGAGTGAGGCCGGCAATCGGGTCCCGCCGGGTAATTCGAACATCGAGTCTGCGGTCAGGGCGGGTTTCCCTCAGCCGCGTGAACCCGCCTCACGGGAGCCCGCCTGAATTGCACTCTCGGTGCAGATCAGGAGGACTGGCAGATCTTCCACTGGTCGTCGCTGAACTGCATATCGAAGCTGCGGGTGGACGTCGTCGCCGGATCGAAGGCCATGTACGAGGTCACGTTGGCCTCGGCGTGGTCGCCGTTGACCACCACTTCGTCAACGCTGGCGACCACGGGATACTGCTTGGCCGCAGCCACCCGCGCATAGGTGTCCGACCAGGCCTTGTCGTCGTAGTTGGCGTAGGTCTCGCGAGTTTGACCGCAGGTGATGTTGCGCAACGTAGCCAGGTCCCCGTTGCGGACCGCGGCGTCGAAGCTCTCGATCGTCGAGCGCACCGCATTCTCCTTCGCCGCCTTGGCGGCCTCCGAGCGTTTCATCAGCACAAAACCGAGAATCGCCGCCGCAATCAGTGCCGCAACCACGACCAGGATCGGGATCAGCCAGCTCGGCCGCTCCGGCGCTCGCGGCGGGATGGCCTGCGGGGCGGCGGCCCGGACCCGCGGACTGCTCGCGAATGCCTGGGTCGGCGCGGACATGAACGCGGCCTCGTCGTCGGGAACGCGGTCGATGATCTGTGTGGACCCGGCGTCGAAACCCGGTGCGGTATAACGACGTTCGTCACCATTACCGAGCGCAGGCCCGGATTCGGCGGGAATTTCGATTACTTCGGTGACCGGATCGCTGTCTGCAGTCGAAGCGTAGCGCTCGGTGTCGGCGCCACGGGCGTCGTCCTCGGAGCCGGTGCCGGACGAATTCGACATGGCGTGCTGCAGTCCCTCCTGGTGCTGGTCTACTCCGACCCTAGCGGGTGGGCTGGCTTTCGGGCCTTCAGCAACTCCGCCAGCCTGCACACAATGTCACTGCCCCGACAGGGCACGGTGTCACTGCCCCGGACAGGGCACAATGTCGCCATGACCTCATTCGGTGATCTCCTCGGCCCTCCACCGGTGCGGCTGCCCGCAGACAGCGAGGCCGAAGCCCAGCTCGAGGCGGGGGAGAACCCGGCCATCGTGGCGGCCGCCCACCCGGCGGCGTCGGTGGCCTGGGCGGTGCTGGCTGAGGAGGCGCTGGCCGGGGACAAGGCCATCACCGCGTACGCCTACGCCCGCACCGGCTATCACCGCGGCCTTGACCAGCTGCGCCGAAACGGCTGGAAGGGTTTCGGGCCGGTGCCCTTCGATCACGAACCCAACCAGGGCTTTCTGCGCTGCGTGGCGGCCCTGGCGCGGGCCGCCGACGCCATCGGTGAGACCGCCGAGTTCGAGCGCTGCCGGGATCTGCTCGACGACTGCGACCCGGCCGCCCGGGGTGAGCTCGGCTTGGCCTGACCGGGGTTAGAGGTCGGTCTGCTCCGGACATCCGGCGGAGTCCCCGGGGCTTTCCACCTGGACCGTGGCGTGTCCCAGTCCGCGGGCTGCCAGCACCGCGCGGGCGTCCGCCAAGACATGGTCTGAGCCTCCGTCGGTGGCCAGATGCGCGGTGGCCATGTCCCGGCCGGGCGCCAACGTCCACACGTGCAGGTCATGCACTTCCACGACGCCCTCGACCGCCGTGAGCGCCGACCGCAACTCGTCGACGTCGATGTGCTTGGGTGACGACTCCGACAGGATTCGCAGCGCTGCTCTGGCCAGCGCGATCGCCCGCGGCAACACCCACAGCGCCACCAGGACTGCCACCACGGTGTCGGCGTAGGGCCAGTGCGTCGTGACGGTGACGATGCCGGCGATCAGCACCCCCACGCTGCTGATTGTGTCGGCGACCACCTCCATATAGGCGCCCTTGACCGCGAGACTGCCCTCGGCGTGCGATCGGAGGAGGAGCATCACCGCGATGTTGGCGCCCAGGCCCAGCAGGGCAACCAGGATCAATGGGCGTCCCGCGATTTCGGGGCGCTGCCCCAGCCGTTCGAATGCCTCGTAGACGATGAACCCGGCGACGCCGAGCAGCAGCAGGGCGTTGCCGACCGCGGTGAACACCTCGGCTCGGTGCCAGCCGTAGGTGCGGGCGGCCGTGGCCCTGCGGCGAGCCATCAGCAGAGCCGTCAGCCCCATGAACAACGCCACCAGATCGGTGAGCATGTGGCCGGCGTCGGCCAGCAGAGCCAGCGACCCGATAGCCAGAGCGGTGGCGATCTCGACGACGAAGAACACCCCGAGGATCACCGCGGCCGTCGCCATCCTGCCCACCCGGGCGTCGGCGCTGCCGTGGCTGTGTCCGGCTCCCATCGCTGGAATATATCCGCCGCCGACCGACTTACGTCACCTTCAATTCGGTACTGAAGTCCCTGTCTTCGGGTGGCGTGTCGTTGTAACGTTCATTCAAGTGCGGCAGCGGTGAGGGGGGTCCGCTGCCGCACATCTTTGTGTCCCGGCCTTTCTTTCTCAGAGCCAGGCCGACCAGAACCGCGTCAGGTCCATGCCGTCGAAAGCCAGGCCGCCGGGCACCCCGGAGAGTCCGAACAGCCAGAACACCGCGGAGAAGAACACGCGGTTGGGACCCGGGGCGATCAGCACCACGATCAGGATCAGGAATCCGAACTGCTTGGCCGGCTGCAGCGCGCGCTGCGTCGCCGGGCTCAGATGCGGTTCCAGCGCCCCATACCCGTCCAGGCCCGGAATCGGCAGCAGGTTGAGCAGTAACGCTGTGACCTGCAGGAAGCCCAGGAATGCCACACCTGCCCAGAACACCCGGTGGCCGGGGTCGTAGAACAAGCGTGCCGCCGCCAGCAGCACCAGGGCCAGTACCAGGTTCGCGAACGGCCCGGCCAGGTTGACGATGGTGCGCTGCCGCGGCGTCATGAACCCGGTACGCAGGTACACCGCACCGCCCGGCAGGCCGATGCCGCCCAAGGCGATGAACAGCAGCGGCAGACCCAGCGACAGCACCGGGTTGGAATACTTCAGCGGGTTGAGCGTCAGGTAACCCCGGACCGCCACGTCGTCGTCGCCGAACCGCCACGCGGTGTAGGCGTGCCCGAATTCGTGCAGGCACAGCGACACCAGCCAGCCCCCGATCACGAAAATGAACACCCCGACATAGGCCATCGGCCGCGGTGCGGCCGCTGCCATCCAGGCCAGCACCCCGCCCAACGCGGTGAGGCCGACAAGGGCCAGGAAGACGGGGCTGGGGCGCACCGACTGGTGCAGCGGGCGAACGCTCACGGAGTCGAACGTACCGAAGTGAACCAGCCGATATGGGATGGTTGGGCTGTGCGACCACCCGCGCTGCCGGCGCCTGGACCCCTGTCCCCGCTGTTCGGGGGTCTGTACGCGGCGGCCTACGGCATCGGTGGCCAGCAACTCGTCACAAAGATGGTTCGGCGGGTGGGTCCGGTGGTCGCGCTGCCGGTGCTCGGCTACGGGCCGGTGGTCGCGGTGGCTGATCCGGCACTGGTCAAGCAGGTGTTCGCCGCCAAACCCGACGTGCTGCTCGGCGGTGAGGGAGTGGGGCCGGCGGCAGCCATCTACGGCCGCCGGTCGATGTTCGTCCAGGAGGAACCCGAGCATCTGCGCCGCCGCAAGCTGATGACCCCGCCCCTGCACGGCGGCGTTCTGGATGGCTATGTGCCGATCATCGAGCAGGCCACCCGCTCCGCCATGGCGCACTGGCCCGCCGGGCGGCCGATGCGGATGCTGGAGGCCGCCCGCGAACTGACCCTCGACGTCATCATCCGGATCATGTTCGGAGTCGACGACGCCGACGAGGTCGGCCGGCTTGGCCGCCCGTTCGACGATCTGCTGGTGCTGGCGATCTCCGAGGAGACCCCGGTGCGCTACGCCGCCCGCCGACTTGGCGCGTTGCGGATGTGGGGCAGGCTGCGGGGCATCAACCGCCGCATCGACGACGTGCTGATGCCGTTGATCGCCGACCGCCGCGCCGCCCCCGGCCGCCCGGCCGGGATTCTGGGGATGCTGGTCGACGCTCGTGCTGAAGACGGAGAGGGGTTGTCCGGCTCAGAAGGTCTGTCCGACAGAGAGATCCGGGCCGACCTCATCACCCTGGTGCTGGCCGGTCATGAGACGACGGCCACCACGCTGGCCTGGGTGGTGGACCTGCTGCTGCATCATCCCGAGGTGCTGGAGCAGGTGCGCGCCGAGGCGCTCGACGGGGGGAGTGCCTACACCGAGGCCGTGATCAACGAGACGCTGCGGCTGTTCCCGCCGGCCCCCATCACCGGCCGGATGACCGCCGGTCGCTACCAACTCGGCGACTACACACTCGAGCCCGGCACCCGCATCGTGCTGCTGCTCGACGCGGTCAATCGCGATCCCGCCAGCTACCCCGAACCCGACGAATTCCGGCCGGAACGCTTCGTCGGTGCGCGCCCGCAGCCTTACGCCTGGGTCCCGTTCGGCGGCGGCATAAAGCGGTGCATCGGCGCCGCCTTCGCGATGCGGGAACTGACCACCGTGCTCCACACGCTGCTGCGCGAGAGCCGGTTCGAGGCGATCAGCAAGAACCCGGAGACCCCGCCCTGGCGGGCGGCTCCCGTGCTGGTGCCGCGCAACGGCACCAGGGTCCGGTTCTGGCCGGTCGGGGCGGCGCAGCAGGCCGGGCAATCCCGGTCAGCCCACGCGTAGCCACCCGGTGGTGTGCCGGTAGAACGTCGAGCGCTTCACCTCTCGCTTGCCCGACACGCCGTCGCGCACCACTTTCGCCCCGGTGGTGCCCAGCTGCGCGGCCCGGCCGCTGACCCACTTCACCGGCCGCCGGCCGCCGAGCACCGCAGCCCGCAGACCGGGCATCGTGGAGGTCGGTTCGATCCGCACCCCAGCCACCGCACCGTCGAAGAGCACGGTGTCGTCCACCACCGCCTCGCCGTGGATCAGGGCGGCGCCGTCGGGTGGAAGCCAGGTCGCCGCACCCACCAGGGCCGTGCCGGTGTCATCCCTGATCAGCGGAACTCGTTGTGCCGCAGCCTGCAACGCCCGTCGCGCGCTGAGCGTGCCGCGCAGCCCGCCCGGCAGGTGGGCGACTTCGATGTCGAGCCGGTCGGCCCGCATCAGCCGGGTCAGCACCGCGGCGAGATCGGCGTCGGCACCGACGACCACCAGCCTGCTGGCGGTTTCCAGGACGCTGTCCACAGTGGCGATATCGGTCACTTCCAGACCGGGAAGAGCGGCCAGTGGCCAGGGCGCCGGACGGCCGCCGAACCGCAGAACTTCTGCCTGGGTATTCATCAACGACACTCCCGTTGCTGCGCTCCGATAGGGTAGATCACCGGCTGGACACATTAAGCCAGGAGTGGAGCGGGGTCAGGGCCATGCCGGCAATAGTCCTCATCGGCGCCCAATGGGGCGACGAGGGCAAAGGAAAAGCCACCGATCTGCTCGGTGGCCGGGTGCAGTGGGTGGTGCGCTACCAGGGCGGTAACAACGCCGGGCACACCGTGGTTTTGCCGACGGGGGAGAACTTCGCGCTGCATCTCATCCCGTCGGGCATCCTCACACCCGGGGTGACCAACGTGATCGGCAACGGGGTGGTGGTGGACCCCGGCGTGCTGCTCACCGAGCTGCGTGGGCTCGAAGAGCGCGATGTGGACACCTCCGGGCTGCTGATCTCCGCCGATGCCCACCTGTTGATGCCGTATCACGTGGCCATCGACAAGGTCACCGAGCGCTATCTGGGCAATAAGAAGATCGGCACCACCGGTCGCGGCATCGGTCCGTGCTACCAGGACAAGATCGCCCGGATCGGCATCCGGGTGGCCGACGTGCTCGATCCCGACCTGCTGGCCGCCAAGATCGGCGCCGCGCTGGAGTTCAAGAACCAGGTGCTGGTCAAGATCTACAACCGCAAGGCGCTGGACGCCGCCGAGATCACCGACGCCCTGCTGGCGCAGGCGGACGGCTTCACCCACCGGATCGCCGATACCCGGCTGTTGCTCAACAGCGCGCTGGAGTCCGGGGAGACGGTTCTGCTGGAGGGCTCGCAGGGCACCCTGCTCGACGTCGACCACGGCACCTATCCGTATGTGACGTCGTCCAACCCCACCGCGGGCGGCGCGGCCGTCGGCTCGGGGATCGGGCCCACCCGCATCACCACCGTGCTGGGGATTCTCAAGGCCTACACCACCCGGGTCGGGTCCGGACCGTTCCCCACCGAACTGTTCGACGCCAACGGCGCCTACCTGTCCAAGACCGGCGGCGAGGTCGGGGTCACCACTGGGCGGGCCCGCCGCTGCGGCTGGTTCGACGCGGTGATCGCCCGCTACGCCACCCGGGTCAACGGAATCACCGACTACTTCCTGACCAAGCTCGACGTGCTCTCCAGCCTGCAGACCGTTCCGGTGTGCGTCGGTTACACGGTGGACGGCAAACGCACCGACGACATGCCGATGACCCAAAGCGACATCGCCCGCGCGGTGCCGATCTACGAGGAACTGCCCGGCTGGTGGGAGGACATCTCCGGGGCCCGGGATTTCGACGATCTGCCAGCCAAGGCCCGAGATTACGTGCTGCGGCTGGAAGAGCTTGCGGGAGCACCGGTTTCGTGCATCGGTGTCGGCCCGGGCCGTGATCAGACCATCGTGCGCCGCGATGTCCTGGCGGCCAGGTGAGCGCTTGCGCGAAGAGAAGACGGCGGAGGTGAGTCGGGCCGAGCCCGATCCCGACGATGACCAGCGCGGCGGGTTTCCGCGTGTCCAGATCGTCGATCCGCCCCCGCCCGGCTTCGAGCGGTTCGTGACGGCCATGCGGCGGGCCCAGGACCTTGCGGTCGCCGCCGACGGAGTCGACTGGAACGACGCCGCCTGCCGTGTCGAGGACCTGATCGGAATGCTGGAGCCCCACGAGGTCCCCGGCGGGATGGCGCCGGCCGGCCGGGTGGGCAGCCTGCCCGGTGCCGGCAACATCATGATGCCGCCGTGGCAGATTCGGCGCTTCACCCCCGACATGGTCGAGGTCGACGTGCAGTTCAGCCGCTACCACGTCGGCGGTAACAATGCCGTGCACGGCGGGATGGTGGCCCTGATGTTCGACGTGATGTGCGGCATCACCATCCACGCCATCGGCCGGCCGATCAGCCGCACCGCGTTCCTGCATGTGGATTACCGCACCATCACACCGATCGACGTGCCGCTGACGGTTCGCGGCTGGGCCTCCAAGGTGGAGGGCCGCAAGACCTTCGTCAACGCCGAACTCACTGCCCCCGACCGCACGCTGCTCGCCGAAGCGAACGGGCTGATGGTCGAGCTGCTGCCCGGCCAACCCTGAGTCTGCGACCATGACCGGTGTGGACGAAACCCGGTCGAGAACCATCCGAAGCCTGACCACCCCCCGCGCCGCCGCCCTGGCCGGTGTGCTGTTCGCGGTGCTGTTCGCCGCGACGATCATCCTGATCCGCTCCTCGCTGCCGGAAGGCGCCCAGCCCGGCTCGCAGTGGCTGGACGCCGGCAACGCCAAGATCCGGCTCGCCTCGGAACTCATGCCATTCGCCGGAATCAGCTTCCTGTGGTTCATCGGCGTGGTCCGCGCCAACCTCGGGCGCTACGAGGACCGGTTCTTCGCCACCGTGACGCTGGGCAGCGGCCTGCTGTTCCTGGCGATGATGTTCACCACCGCGGCCGTCGGGGCGGCCCTGGCCAGCAGTAGCCACTACCTGGGCAGTGCGGCGGCCGGTTCCGGGGTCGCGGTGTTCGGGCAGATGCTGCTTCTCAAGCTGTCCAAGATCTACGCGCTCAAGATGGCGGCGGTGTTCATGATTTCGCTGGCCACCATCTGGCTGCGCACCGGGCTGATGCCCCGCTGGCTGACGGTCCTCACCTACGTGTCGGCGCTCACGTTGATCCTCGGTGGAGAGCAAAGCATGTGGATGACGATGGCTTTTCCGCTCTGGGTGCTGATCGTCAGCGTGCTGTTTCTGGTGCGTGCCGGGGCGTTCGAGGAATTCCACGAACGTCACCGTGCTGACGAAATCCACTGACCGGGGTGGGGAATTCGTCGGTCCGCTCGATGTCGTCGGCGCCGAACGCCGGCCACCAGATCCGCGGGCCGATGAGGGTGAACAGTGCCGGGATGACGACGGTCCGGACCACGAAGGTGTCCAGCAGAATGCCCAGGCCCACGATGATGCCCAGCTGGGTCAGTGCGATCAGCGGCAGCACCCCGAGCACGCAGAACACCGCCGCCAGAACGATTCCCGCGCTGGTGATCACCGCCCCGGTTGCCGATACCGCCCGCACGATGCCGCCGCGGGTGCCGTAGAACGGCGTCTCTTCCTTCGCCCGGGTCACCAGGAAGATGGTGTAGTCCACCCCGAGTGCCACCAGGAACAGGAACGAGAACAGCGGGGTGGTGTTGTCCAATGCCGGGAAGCCGAGTAGGTGGATGCTTACCCAGCTGCCCAGGCCCAGTGCGGCCATCGTCGACAAAGCGGTCGCCGCCACCAGCACCACGGGCGCCAGTGCGGCGCGCAACAGCACGTACAGCACGGCCAGCACGATGATCAGGATGGCCGGGATGATCACCCACCGGTCGCGGATCGCTGTGGTGCTGGCGTCGGACGCCTGAGCGTCGGTGCCCCCGACCATGGCCGCGGAATCCACCGTGTGCACCGAATCGCGCAGTGCGGCAATGGTGTCGAACGCAGCCTTGGAGGCTGGTTCGGCATCGAGCACCACCTGCCACTGGGTCAGCCCAGTGCCGGAAACCCCGGCGGGCGCAACGGAGGCGACGCCGGGGGTGGACTGGATCGCCGCGGTGATCGCCTCCGTCGACGCGGTGGGCGCGACGACGCGGGTCGGGTCGGTCACCCCGCTCGGGTAGTGCTTGGACAGGGTCTTGAACCCGTCGACCGAGTCGGCGCTGACCCGGAACTGGTCGATCAGCGACAGCCCGATCGGCGTCCCGACGAGGCCGGTGGTCAGCACACCCAACGTCAGGATCGATGCCACTGCCACCCGTCCGGCATGGCCGGACACCCAGTCGGCCACCCGATGCCAGGCGCCGGTGGTGGTGATCTCCTGACCGCCCGGTTCGGGGATGAACGGCCAGAACAACTTTCGCCCGAACAACGCCAGCAGCGGCGGCAGCACCAACAGCACGAACAGCGCCGCCACCAGCAGTCCCGCCGCGGCCTGCACGCCCAAGCTGCGCGTCGTCGGCGATTTCGCGAGCAGTAGCGAGAGCAGGGCCAGCACCACGGTGGCGTTGCTGGCCGCGATCGCCGGGCCGGCGAATCGCACCGCGGTGCTCAGCGCGGCGCGGTGTTCGACGGCGCGGCGCAGTTCTTCGCGGTAACGCGAAATCAGCAGCAGCGCATAGTTGGTGCCCGCGCCGAACACCAGCACGCTGGTGATGCCCGAGGTCGATCCGTCGCCGCCGAACCCCGTCGCCTCCGCCACCGCGGTGCCGGTCACCGCGGCCACCCGATCGGCGAAGGCGATCACCAACAGCGGCACCAGCCACAACACCGGCGACCGGTAGGTGACGATCAGCAGCAGCGCCACCACCCCGACGGTGACGGCCAGCAGGACGAAATTGGCGCCGGAGAACGAGTTGGCGATATCCGCACCGAACGCCGGCCCGCCCGTGAGGTTGGCCACCAGCGGAGCGGGCAGGTCGTCGCGGGCGGCGTCGCGCAATTCGGTGACCTTGTCGGTCAACGCGAATCCGTTCAGGTCGGCCTGCAGCAGCACCGGAGACAGCGCCGCTTCGCCGTCTTGGGACGGCGTCATGGGAATCGGCGGCGCCGGCACGCCGGCGGCCGCCACCGTCCGGTCCTTCGCCTGTTGAGCCGCTGCCAGGTCTTCCGGGGACAGCGGCTGGCCGTCGGACCGGGTGATCAGCAGGATCACCGGGGCCTGGTCGCCGCCGGGGAACTGCTTGAGCAGTTCGGTCACCTGAGCGGACTCGGCGTTGGCCGGGATCACCACCGGTGCCTGCTCGGCCGATCCGTTGTCGGGCACCAGTCCCAGCAACGCACCGCCGGCCAGCGACAGCACCAGAGCCAGCACCCAGGACAACCGGCCGGCGACCAACTCGCCGAAGCGGTCCCAGAACGAACGGCGGGGTTCGGGTGCGCGATGCATCCTGACATCATCACCCGCCGATAAGGACGAATCTGTGCTGGACACCCTGGCGAACTATCGGTCGCTGCGCCGACTGGTCGTGCCGCTGGGCCGCTGCACGGTGGTCACCGGCCCGAACGGCAGCGGGAAGTCCAGGCCTGTACCGGTCGGTGCGGCTATTGGCCGACATGGCCCGTAACGGAGCGTGAGCGCACTGGCAGGTGAGGGCGGGCTGGCGCGTTTGCATCCCGAACTGCTGCCGGCGTTGGCTGCGCTGATCGCCCGGGCTTCGGAGGTGTCTCAGATCCTGGTTGTCACCCATTCGGCGGCGCTGGTGAGCGCACTGCGCGAACACAGCGAGCCTGCTCTACTGCAGTTGGCCAAACAGAACGGCCAGACCGTGGTCGAGGGGCAGGGCTTGCTCGACGAACCGCCCTGGCAATGGCCGGACCGCGGGTGACGCAGCTTATTCTGGTCAGCTATGACCGACCCCGAGGACAACCCGTCCACGCTGATGCCGATGCTGACCGCACTGGCTATCGCGGTGGTCGCACTCATCGCGTTCTTCGCGCTGCGCCTGTTCGGGGGCGATGACCCAGCACCCGATGAAGCGGCGGTGGGCCGCGCGGTGGTCGGCCAAAACGATGCACTCCAGCGTGGCAACTACGCCGACTTCCGGACCTTCACCTGCCTCTCCCAGCAGGGAATCGAGAGCCAGGTGCTGGCCGATCAGCGTCAGTCTGCCGCCGCGAAGGGCGCCCGCTACGTCCAGGACGTCAAGGACATTGCGGTGACCGGGGAACGGGCCACCGCAACCGTCGTCTACAACTTCGAGAAGGCCAAGGACGACATGCTCAGCACACCGATGACCTTCGTCCGCGAGGACGGCACCTGGAAGGTCTGCGCGCCCGGCCCCAAATAGCCGAACCCCCTCCAAAAACCCGGATATGGGAGACTCACGACTGTGAGCTACGCCGGAGATATCACCCCGCAGGAAAGCTGGAAACTGCTCGCCGAGAACCCCGACTCGGTGCTGGTCGACGTCCGCACCGCCGCCGAGTGGAACTGGGTGGGTGTCCCGGATCTTTCCAGCCTGGGCCGGCAGGTGGTGTTCGTCGAATGGAACACCGCCGGCGGGCGTAACCAGAACTTCGTCGCCGACCTGATCGCCGCCGGGGTCACCCCCGGCGAGCGCCCGGTGATCTTCCTGTGTCGATCCGGCAATCGCTCCATCCCGGCGGCGCAGACCGCCACCGCCGCCGGCATCGGACCGTCGTTCAACATGCTCGACGGATTCGAGGGCCAACTCGACGAGCACGGTCACCGGGGCGCCGCCGGTTGGCGTGCAGAAGATCTGCCCTGGAAGCAGTCGTGACCCAGGGATTCACCGACGGTGGGGTCCCCTCGGTGCGGATTCCGGCGCCGCTGCCCGACGGGGTCAGCCAGGCCACCATCGGGGTGCGCGGCGGGCTGCTGCGCTCGGGTTTCGAGGAGACCTCCGAGGCGATTTTCCTCAACTCTGGTTACGTCTACTCCTCGGCCGGCGAAGCCGAGAAGGCATTCACCGGCGAGATCGACCGCTATGTCTATTCCCGGTACGGCAACCCGACCATCTCGATGTTCGAGGAACGGCTGCGGCTGATCGAGGGTGCCGAAGCGGTCTTTGCAACCGGGTCGGGGATGGCTGCGGTATTCACCGGCCTCGGCGCGCTGCTGGGTGCGGGGGATCGGCTGGTCGCTGGGCGCAGCTTGTTCGGCTCCTGTTTCGTGGTGTGCAACGAGATCCTGCCGCGCTGGGGTGTGGAGACGGTGTTCGTCGACGGTGAGGACCTCGACCAGTGGGAGCAGGCCTTGAGCCAGCCGACCACCGCCGTCTTCTTCGAGACCCCGTCGAATCCCATGCAGAGCCTGGTCGACATCGCCGCGGTCTCGGAGATGGCGCACGCTGCCGGAGCGAAAGTAGTACTGGACAACATCTTTGCCACCCCGCTGTTACAGCACGGTCTGCCGCTGGGAGTGGATGTGGTGATCTATTCGGGGACCAAGCACATCGACGGCCAGGGCCGGGTGCTGGGCGGGGCGATCCTCGGCAGCAAGGACTACATCGACGGCCCGGTGCAGACCCTGATGCGTCACACCGGGCCGGCGCTGAGCCCGTTCAACGCGTGGGTGCTCTTGAAAGGCCTTGAGACGATGGCGGTTCGGGTCAACTACAGCAACACCTCGGCGCAGCGGGTGGCGGAGTTCCTCGAGGGCCACTCCGGCGTGCGCTGGGTGCGCTACCCCTTCCTGCCCTCGCATCCGCAATACGACCTGGCCAAGCGGCAGATGAGTGGCGGCGGGACCGTCGTTACCTTCGAGTTGGACGCCCCCGACGGCATGGGCAAGCAGCGGGCATTCGAGGTCCTCGACAAACTGTCGATCATCGACATCTCCAATAACCTCGGTGACTCCAAGACGCTGATCACCCATCCGGCCACCACCACCCACCGGGCCATGGGCCCTGAGGGGCGGGCGGCCATCGGTCTGGGCGACGGTGTGGTGCGCATCTCGATCGGCCTGGAAGGCACCGAGGACATCATCGCCGACTTGGACCGGGCGCTGAGCTGACGGTGTCGCGACAGTCCGACGCGAAGAAGGCCCGCCGCAAGAAGCGCAAAGCCGCTCAGGACTCGACGTGGATTCCCGGGCAGGTCTATGAGGAACTCGTGGGCGCCGACGAGGAGGCCGAAGCAATCGGCGAGGCGGTGGCCCACCTGGATGACTGGCTCACCGAACGCGGCTGGGTGCTCGACGACGACACCACCGCGATCCTCGTCAGCTGGGTGTACCCGCCGTCGGCGGTGGACGTCGACGACGACAGCGCCGAACCCGTCACCCGGATGTGGGCCACCGTCGCCGAGAACGACGAGGAAGTCGTGCTCGAATTCGGGGCGCTGCTGGTCGGTTCCGGTGCCGACGACGAGGCGTGCGTTCTGGACCCGGCGAATCTCGCCGAGGATATCGCCGCGCTCGAGGCCTACCGTCCGGGACTGGCGCGCCCGGAGTTGCGTTGAGCCCCTTGCGTTTCGTTGAAATCGGCCAGGACGACGAGCTGGCGCAACCGCTGATCGCCGAGCTCGCCGTCGAGTACGCCACCCGGTACGACGCCACCGAGGAACGGGTGCTGGCCTGGCTACGCGGATATCCGGCCGGTGAGTTCGCGCCGCCGGCCGGCGCAATGCTGATCGGCCTGCTGGACGACGTGCCGGTGACCGGTGGTGCGTTCCGCCGCTTCGGGGTCGTCGACGGCGCCGAAACCGCTGAGCTCAAACGTATCTGGACCGACCGGCGCTACCGGCAACGCGGTTACGGGCGGATGTTGCTGGCGCAGTTGGAAACCCGCATCGCCGCGGCAGGCTACCGGAGGGTCTACCTCACCACCGGCGATCGCCAGCCCGAGGCCGAGGCGCTGTATGCGGCGGCGGGCTATGTCCGCCTGGCGCAGCCGCGGCCAGCGCAGGCCGAGGTGTACGCGCTGGCGTTCGAGAAGTTATTGGGGCGATGTCCCTGATGACCGGAGCCGGCTCGGCTGAATCGGACGCGACGACCAACTCGGGGAATCCATCGGTCGGTTCCAGATAGGGCATGCGGTTGTCGGTGACGGAGTCGTAGCGCGAATAGCCGCGGTCCACCATCGGTTTGAGCAGATTGTTGGCGGCCGTGATCACCGACGGCGGCAGGATTTCGTTGAACGGCTTGAGTAATGGCAGCTGTGGACTGGGTATCAGGTAGGTCGTGGTGGTGGCGCCCGCGCTGTTGGTGCTGGTGACGATGTTGTCCGGTGGGATGTCGGCGGGACTGGTCAAGGCCGCCTCGCTGTGGTTGTACTGAAAGCCGACCAGTGCGTTGAGGTCGGCCAGCAGATTCCACGGGCGGTCCGGGAAGTCGGCGGCCCACTCGTACTCGCCCACGATGACCACGGTGTCGTAGTGCGATTCCGGGGGCGGGCGGGTGACGGTCCAGCCGAACACCGGCAACTGCAGGCCCACCGGCATGAGACTGCCGATCCCGGTGCTCAGCGGTGTGGCCCGAGACGGGTCGCCGGTGACGATGAAGCTCACCTGCGACGCGTCCGGCCGGTCAGGATCGGTATCCAGTTCGTGCTGCGCGGCGTTGGCGACGATGGCGCCGAGTGAGAGCGCGGAGATCACCGTGGCGCCGTCGGCGTGCCCCAACTCGTCGAGGACGGTTCCGGCGCCGATCGCGATCGACTCGTCGGCGTACGGTGCGCCCGGTCCGAACAACGGTCCAGCGGTGCGGGGATAGCGGATGGCCGTCCCCGCGCATCCGTCACAGTCGTAGTAGCCGGCGTTGATCAGGGGCACCAGTGGACCGTCGGTGGCCCAGGGATCGGTGGGTTCCAGGATGTCCGGCGCCCAGGCGTTGAAGCTGGCGCCCGGAATGATGAACGCGTTGTCGGCGCGAACCGGAACCGCGGCCGACGCCGCCGGGTTACCGGCGATCAGCACTGCCAGTGCGGTAGCGAACGCCGCCCCCGCGAATCGCGCACAAACCCCCATAGCGACACGCTGCCACGGCCGCCCCGGCGGTGATGAGAGGCGAAGGTCCCCGATGTGGGTGCGCTCTACTCCGCCGCTTCCGCCACGCCTGTGGCCGCCTGCGCCCGCCGTTCGTAATCCGCCCGCGCCGAGGTGTCGAAGTCCAGGAAAACCCGGGATGTGCCGGTCTTCGCGCTCATCCAGCGCCGGCCGCGCGGCCCCAGGAACGCGGTGGCCGCAGCGATGAACCGGAACGAATAGGGCACCGTGACAGCGGTTTTCGGCTTGTCCAGAACCGTCACCACCGCGGCGGCGATGTCATCCGGTTCGACCGGGGTGGTCAAACCGCTCGTCTTGGTGCCGGAGATCAACTCGGTGTTGGTGAACGTGGGCATGACGCAACTGACTTCGACGCCCGCCCGCGCGTACTCGTCGGCCAGCGCCGTCGAGAAGCCCAGCACCGCGAATTTCGTTCCGGCGTAAAGTGCCTGACCGGGTACGGCCAGCATCCCGGCCACCGAGGCGATGTTGACGATGTGGCCACGGCGCCGGGCGACCATCTCGGGCAGCACCAGCCGGCAGCCGTTGATCACCCCGTAGAAGTTCACCTCGATGGCCGAGCGGATGGCCTGCTGGGTGTGGTCGAGGAACGGGCCGACGGGCATGACACCGGCGTTGTTGATCAACACGTCGATTCCCCCGCCGCCGTCGGCGCGAGCCTTGTCCAGGAAGGTCGCGAACGACTCGGGGTCAGCGACGTCGAGCGGGTAGCCCGACACCGGGCCCAGGTTGCTCAGCTTGGCCACCGCCGACTCACCGAGGGCCACGTCGCGGTCACCGATCACCACCCGCGCACCCCGGGCGAGCAGAGCCTTGGCGGTGGCGAAGCCGATGCCGCGAGCCGCCCCGGTGATAACGACCGTCCTGCCTCTGATCTTGTCCACGGGCCCGAACTTTAAGCGGTGCCGGCGGCGGCCTGCCGGACGCCGTCGGCGATCGGCCCGATCCATATGTCGCCGTGTCCGGGGACCAGCATGTCGGTGCCCAGTGCGCCGAGCACCTCCAGGCTGCGCCGGCAGTCCGGGTCGCTGTGGTTGAACATCGACGGCAGCAGTTGCGGGCCGTTGCGGCGCAGCAGCGGATGGCCGGTGACCAGGGCATCGCCGGAGACCAGGACCTCGTCCACCAGATAGGAACAGTGCCCGGAGGTGTGGCCGAAGGTTGGGACCGGCACCGGACGGCCCGGCAGATCCGCGGCGATGTCGTCGCTCAGCGCACGCACCGACGGGATGCCGTCGCGCACCAGGCCGCCCTTGCGCGCCACCTCCGCTGACCAGGCCAGCCACCGCGGCCGCCACGCCTGAGCGGCCAGCGCTGCCGGTGAGACCTGTTGCAGGTAATCGCGTTTGGCGTGGCCGACCTCGCCGGCGTGGCAGTACACCGGGGTGCCGTGCGCGGTGGCGAACCAGATCGCCGTCCCGAGGTGGTCGATGTGGGCGTGGGTCAGCAGGATGGCCCGCACATCGGCCGGGCCGAATCCGAGTTCGTCCAACGACGCCAGCACGTCGCCCCGGTGACCCGGGAAGCCCGCGTCGATCAGCATTACGCCGGAGTCGTCGCTGACCAGTGTCCAGTTCACCAGCGGCGTCTGAGCCACATGTATCCGCTCGGTGACGCCCGTCAGCACCGCGGCCATCGGCCGAGTCTAGTGGGGTAGAACTGTGGCATGGCGGAGTTGAAACTGGGGTACAAGGCGTCGGCCGAGCAGTTCGGGCCGCGCGAACTCGTCGAACTCGGTGTGCTCGCCGAAGAGCACGGCATGGACAGCGCGACGGTCAGCGACCACTTCAACCCGTGGCGCCACGAAGGCGGGCACGCCCCGTTCGCGCTGTCGTGGATGACGGCCGTCGGCGAACGCACCAAGAACATCGTGCTGGGCACCTCCGTGCTCACCCCGACCTTCCGCTACAACCCCGCGGTCATCGCCCAGGCCTTCGCCACCATGGGGTGTCTGTATCCGGGCCGGGTCTTCCTCGGCGTCGGCACCGGCGAGGCGCTCAACGAGATCGCCACCGGGTTCACCGGAGAGTGGCCCGACTTCAAGGAACGCTTCGCCCGGCTGCGCGAGTCGGTGAAGCTGATGCGCGAGCTGTGGTGGGGTGAGCGGGTCGACTTCGACGGCGAGTACTACCACCTCAAGGGCGCCTCCATCTACGACGTGCCCGACGGCGGGGTCCCGGTGTACATCGCCGCCGGCGGCCCGGTGGTGGCCAAGTACGCGGGCCGGGCCGGGGACGGGTTCATCTGCACCTCCGGCAAGGGCGCGGAGCTCTACGCCGACAAGCTGATGCCGGCGGTGCGCGACGGCGCCGAGGCGGCCGGCCGCGATCTCGAAACCATCGACAAGATGATCGAGATCAAGATCTCCTACGACACTGATCCCGAACTTGCGCTGGAGAACTGCCGGTTCTGGGCGCCGCTGTCGCTGACGCCGGAACAGAAGCACAGCGTGTCGGATCCGATGGAGATGGAACGGCTGGCCGACGAGCTGCCGATCGAGCAGGTGGCGCGCCGCTGGATCGTCTCCAGCGACCCTGACGAGGCTGTGCAGAAGGTCGCCGATTACGTCGGTTACGGCCTCAACCACCTCGTCTTCCACGCGCCTGGCCACGATCAGCGCCGGTTCCTGAAACTCTTCGAGCGCGACCTGCTGCCGCGGTTGCGCAAACTGAGCTAATCGCCGCACTGACGGCGCCCGACTAAGGGATGCTGTCGTCGTGACAACAGGTACGACGTCGATCTACGTTGCCTCGGCAGAAGGCGAAACCGGCAAATCCACCATCGCACTGGGGCTGATCAACCGGCTCTCGGCGATGGTTCCCAAGGTCGGGGTGTTCCGGCCGATCGTCCGCCGCGAAGACCGGGACTACATTCTGGAACTGCTGCTGTCCCAGAGCGACGCCGGGCTGGCGTACGACGAATGCACGGGCGTGAGCTACCAGCGCCTGCACGAGGATCCCGAGGGGGCGATCGCCGACATCGTCGACCGTTACCACGCGGTGGCCGCGCGCTGCGACGCCATGGTGATCATCGGCTCGGACTACACCGATGTTGCCACTCCCACCGAGTTGAACGTCAACGCCCGTATCGCGGTGAACCTCGGCGCTCCGGTGGTGCTGTCGGTGCGGGCGTTCGGCCGCACGCCGGAGGAGACCGCCCAGGCGATCGAACTGTGCATGGTCGAACTCGCCGCCCAGCACGCGCACACCGCCGCGGTGGTGGCCAATCGGTGCAACCCCGCGGAGATCGAGGCGGTGACCAAAGCCTGCCAGGACCTCGGGGCGCCGGTGTACGTGATTCCCGAGGAGCCGCTGCTGGTGGCGCCGACCGCCGGCGAACTGCTGACGGCAGTTGACGGGACCCTGGTTCACGGTGACGCGTCGATGCTGGGCAGGGCGGTGCTCACTGTGATGGTCGCCGGCATGACCGCCGAGCACGGCCTGGAGAGGCTCAGTGAAGGCGCCGCCGTGATCACCCCCGGTGACCGCTCCGACGTCGTACTGGCCGTCGCCTGCGCCCATGCCGCAGAGGGGTTTCCCTCGCTGTCGACTCTCATCCTCAACGGCGGACTGCCGCTGCACCGGGAGATCGCCCGACTGGTGACTGGTCTGCATCTACGGCTGCCGATCATCGCCACCGACCTCGGGACGTTCGAGACGGCCAGCGCCGTGGCCAACACCCGGGGCCGGGTGACAGCGGACTCGCAGAGCAAGATCGACACCGCCCTGCAGCTGATGGACCGCCACGTCGACATCGGTGACATGCTCGAACGTCTGGCGATCCCGATCCCCACGGTCACCACGCCGCAGATGTTCGCCTACCAATTGATGGAACGCGCCCGGTCGGACCGCAAGCGCATCGTGCTGCCCGAAGGCGACGATGACCGCATCCTGCAGGCAGCCGGCCGGTTGCTGCGTCGCGACATCGCCGAGCTCACCATCCTCGGTGACGAGACCCAAGTGCGTTCGCGTGCAGCCGAACTCGGCGTCGACCTCAGTGGGGCGACGGTGATCAACCCGCGCACCAGCGAACTGCGAGAGAAGTTCGCCGAGCAGTACGCCGAGATTCGCAAGAAGAAGGGCGTCACCCTGGAGCAGGCCCGCGACGTCGTCGAAGACGTGTCGTACTTCGGCACGATGCTGGTGCACAACGACATCGTCGACGGGATGGTGTCCGGGGCGGCCCACACCACCGCGCACACCGTCCGTCCGTCGTTCGAGATCATCAAGACGCAGCCGGGGGTGTCCACCGTCTCCAGCATCTTCCTGATGTGTCTGTCCGATCGGGTGCTGGCCTACGGCGACTGCGCGATCGTGCCGGACCCCACCTCTGAGGAACTCGCCGATATCGCGATCAGTTCGGCTCGCACCGCCGACCAGTTCGGGATCGATCCGCGGGTCGCGATGCTGTCCTATTCCACCGGTGAGTCCGGCACCGGCGCCGGCGTCGATAAGGTCAGGGCGGCAACCGAACTCGTCCGCCAGCGTGAACCCGATCTGCTGGTGGAGGGGCCGATCCAGTACGACGCCGCCGTGGAGCCCAGCGTCGCGAAGTCCAAGATGCCCAACTCGCCGGTGGCGGGCAAGGCGACGGTGCTGATCTTCCCGGACCTCAACACCGGCAACAACACGTACAAGGCCGTCCAGCGCAGTGCCGGCGCCGTCGCGATCGGACCGGTGCTGCAGGGGCTGAACAAACCGGTCAACGACCTATCCAGGGGAGCGCTCGTGGAGGACATCGTCTACACCGTCGCCATCACCGCGATCCAGGCGCAGTCCTGATGGCGGGCACCGTCCTGGTCCTCAACTCCGGATCGTCGTCGCTGAAATACCAACTTGTCGAACCGGTTTCGGGCACTTCGGTGTTCGACGGCATCGTCGAACGCATCGGTGAGGACGCCTCCACAGCGAAGCTGCGACTCGGTGAGACCAAGATCGATCGCGAGGGCCGGGTGGCCGACCACGAAGCCGCGCTGCGACTGGCCTTCGACCTGGTCGCCGAGGCCGGCGAGAGTCTCGGTCAACTCGGTTTGGTGGCCGTCGGTCACCGTGTGGTGCACGGCGGCCCGAACCTCTACCGGCCCACCGTCGTCGACGACAAACTGGTCGAGGAGTTGCGCGAATTGGCTCCGCTGGCGCCCCTGCACAACCCCCCGGCAGTGCTGGGTATCGAGGTGGCTCGCAAGGTGCTGGCCGATCTGCCGCACGTCGCGGTGTTCGACACCGCCTTCTTCCACGACCTGCCCGCTGCGGCGGCCAACTACGCCATCGACCGCGAGGTCGCCGCGAAGTGGCGTATCCGGCGCTACGGCTTCCACGGCACCTCCCACGAATTCGTCAGCCGGCAGGCCGCCGAGTTCCTCTGCGCTCCAGTGGAATCCCTGAACCAGATCGTGCTGCACCTGGGTAACGGGGCGTCGGCATCGGCGATCGCGGCAGGTAAGCCCATCGACACCTCGATGGGCTTGACGCCGATGGAGGGACTGGTCATGGGCACCCGTTCCGGAGACATCGACCCGGGCGTCATCAGCTACCTGTGGCGCACCGCCGGTATGGGTCTCGACGAGATCGAAGCCATGCTGAACCGGCGCTCGGGGATGTTCGGCCTGAGCGGAGACGGCGACCTTCGTGCGGTTCAGCGGCGCATCGCGTCGGGGGACGAGATCGCCCAGCAGGCCTACGAGGTGTACATCCATCGGTTGCGCAAGTACATCGGCGCCTACCTGGCATTGCTGGGGCATGTCGACGTCATCTCGTTCACCGCCGGGGTGGGGGAGAACGACGCTCGGGTGCGCCGTGACGCGCTGAGCGGGCTCACCCGGCTGGGCATCGAGGTCGACGAGCACCTCAACGACAGCCCGGCCCGCGGGGCCCGGCGCATCTCCGCCGAGAAGTCGCCGACCACCGTGCTGGTGATCCCCACCGACGAGGAACTGGCGATCGCCCGGGCGTCGATGACGGTGGTCTGAGTTACGCACCACCCTTTGGAACCGCTCCACCCAGTACCCCGGACATCCTTATTCCGGCAACTCAATTCCACAATAGGAGTAGCCGCCATCAACCCGTATCACGGATCCCGTCATGTAACTGGACGCCTTCGACGCCAGCAACAGCAGTGGGCCGGCCAGTTCAGATGGGTCAGCGGCTCGGCCCATCGGGATTGCAGCACGCCATTTTTCACCTTCTGGCCCCTCTAAAATATCTCTTACCATATCGGTAGCCATCCACCCCGGGGCCAAGCAATTGACTCGGATGTTGTAACGGACCAGCTCCATTGCTAAGTTACGCGTCAAATGCTCAACCGCCGCCTTGGAGGTGGCATAGGGCACTCGTTTTAATTGAGATCTGAGCCCCAGGGAAGAAGATATGTTAATGACTCTGCCTGGAATTTCGTGGGCGATCATATATTTAGATACATGCGTTGCCGCCAACCAGCTGCCCTTCACATTCACATCCAAGACGCTGTCCCAATCCTCTTCTGAGACGCCGAATAGTAATGTGTCAGAACCTAGAATTCCAGCAGAGTTAACTAATACGTCAATTTTACTAAATTTCTGGTGTGCGTTCTCGACGAGACGCAGGATGTCGCACTCTCTGGTTACATCGCACTGCTGTGCGAGAACCGTCTGTCCCGAGGGATCGACTTCTTGAGCCAATACATCGAGTCGCGATTCGTCACGATCCGCAAGGACTACGCAAGCACCGGCGTGGGCCAAGATTTTCACTAACTCGCGACCCAGGCCGCCTCCGGCACCCGTGACCACGGCAACCTGATTCTTCAAAGAAAATTGATCAATCCATTCCATACAAAATTCCTTACCGGCGCGGATTCAATCGGGGTCGCAACACCGCCCTGGTGGAGCGAGTTTCGGTGTTCG
>NZ_JBIIOV010000154.1:0-7818 GCF_044342925.1 Mycobacterium sp.
GGCCAGTCTGACACCTTCGCGGATAGGGTGAGCAGCATGGGTTCCGGGGACGAACAGGCCCTTGCCGGCGATGCCAGCGCTGAACGGGCCGTCGGGGGCCTTGTCGCCGACGCGCGCCTGGCGGCCAAGGCCGACCAGCGGCCGGACACTGTCCCGCTCCGCGACCTGACCGCCGCGGCGTTCTTCGACGTAGACAACACCTTGGTACAGGGCTCGTCGCTGGTGCACTTCGGACGCGGTCTGGCAGCACGCAAGTACTTCCAATACAGCGAAGTCTGGAAGTTCATCTACGCCCAGGCCAAGTTCCAGCTGACCGGGCGGGAGAACAGCGAGGACGTCGCCGAGGGCCGGCGCAAGGCGCTGGCGTTCATCGAAGGCCGCACCACCGCGGAGTTGACCGCGCTCGGTGAGGAGATCTACGACGAGATCATCGCCGACAAGATCTGGCCCGGCACCCGCGCGCTGGCCCAGATGCACCTCGACGCCGGCCAGCAGGTCTGGCTGGTCACCGCGACGCCCTACGAACTGGCCGAGATCATCGCCAAGCGACTCGGGCTCACTGGCGCACTCGGCACAGTGGCCGAGTCGGTGGATGGTGTGTTCACCGGCCGGCTGGTCGGCGACATCCTGCATGGGCTGGGCAAGGCGCACGCGGTGCGGGCGCTGGCCATCCGGGAGGGGCTGAACCTCAAACGCTGCGCGGCCTATTCCGACAGCTTCAACGACGTGCCGATGCTGTCGCTGGTCGGTAGCGCGGTAGCGATCAACCCCGACGCCGACCTGCGCGAACTCGCGCGGGAAAAGGGCTGGGAGATCCGCGATTTCCGCACTGTTCGCAAGGCCGCCAAGATCGGGGTGCCCTCGGCGCTGGCGCTGGGCGCGGTCGGCGGTGCGGTCGCGGCGGCCGTCTCGCGACGCCAGGAGCACGAGTAGCCTCCGCCCGAACCGGACGCGA
Source organism: Mycobacterium sp. (assembly GCF_044342925.1). Lineage (GTDB taxonomy): Bacteria > Actinomycetota > Actinomycetes > Mycobacteriales > Mycobacteriaceae > Mycobacterium. The sequence continues at coordinate 956 of NZ_JBIIOV010000154.1, forward strand.
TGGGCTCGCGCGATAGGCTCCCCGCATGTCCTTCGCCAGCGACATCATCGGAACCCACTACCGCTACCCGGACTACTACCTGGTCGGCCGCGAGAAGATCAGGGAGTACTGCAACGCTATCCAGTGCCAGGACCCGATCAGCCTCGATGAGAACGCCGCCCGGGCCGCCGGCTACCCCGATGTCGTCGCGCCGCTGACGTTCATCGCGATCCCCGGCCGTCAGGTGCAGCTGGACATCTTCCGCAACTTCGATGTCGGCATCAACATCGCCCGGGTCATCCACCGAGACCAGAAGATCACTTACCACCGGCCGATCTGCGCCGGGGACAAACTGTTCTTCGACTCCTGGCTGGAGTCGGTGGTGGAGTCATTCGGCGCCGTCATCAGCACGCTGCGCACCGAGGTGACCAACGCCGACGGCGAATTGGTGATGACGACGCTGGTCACCATGTTCGGTGAGTCGGCCGGCTCCGAGGAGGACAACGCGCAGGTGGCCGCGATCGCGGCGGCCGCACTGGGCCGCAGGAACTAGCCGGCCGGTTCAACCCAGGAACGTATTACGCCGCTGGCTGAGCAGGCTGAACAGCGTCTGCTGAATGGTCTCGCGCACCTGGTCGGTGATCTCGAAGGTGGTCATCGGGTCGTCAGCCGCGGTCTCGTCGTACCCGGTGGTGTCGATCGGCTCACCGAAGGCGATGTGCCACTTGGACGGCAACGGCACCAGTCCCGCCGGTCCGGCCAGCGGGAACAGCGGCGTGATCGGGAAGTACGGCACCCCGAGCACCCGCGCCAGCAGCTTGACGTCGGCGACCATCGGGTAGATCTCCTCGGACCCGACAATCGAGCAGGGGATGATCGGCGCCTTGGCCCGCAGCGCTGCCGACACGAAGCCGCCGCGGCCGAACCGCTGCAGCTTGTAGCGATCCCGGAACGGTTTGCCCAGGCCCTTGTAGCCCTCGGGGAACACCGCGGTCAGCTCGCCGCCGCTGAGCAGACGGTTGGCGTCGGTGTTGCAGGCCATGGTGTGACCAGCCCTACGGGCGATCGGGCCGATCACCGGCATGTCGAAGACGATGTCGGCGGCCAGGAGTCGCAGGTCGCGGTGCGCCGGGTGATGATCGCGGACGGCCACAGCCAGCATCGGGCCGTCGAACGGCAGTGTGCCCGCGTGGTTGGCCACCACCAGGCCGGCGCCGCTGGAGGGCAGGTTCTCGATACCGGTGACCTCGACGCGGAACCACTTGTCGTAGAAAAACCGCAGCGTGGGCAGCACCACGGCGTCGTTGTACTGCGGGTCGAAGCCGAACTCGTCGACGCTGTAGTCGCCGGTGAGCCGCTTACGCAGGAAGTCGGCCATCCCGGCGATGCGGGCCACCAGGTCGTTGGTCGGCGAATCGGTGCGGTGCTGGTCGAGCTCGCGGATGACGGCGTCGATGTTTTCCTCGGAGGACAGCTGCGCCGACACCGACGGATGTCGTCGCAGGGCGCCCGCACGCTGCGCGGAACGCGAAGCCGCACGGCCCAAATCGGCATGCAGCGGAATGACTTTCGCCTTCTCACCGGTCACGGTTACACCCCCCGCTTTTCATCTGAGCCTCCCCACCGCTGCGCCAAGGACAACGCGCGGCTCTCCACAGAGCGTACCCACTCCGGGTTGATGATGGGTGTCAGCCCCCGGCCGCGGACGAAATCGTCGAACGCCTCCAACGTCGTCCATTTCGGCTCAAAGCCGAGTTCGGCCCGCATCCGGGTAGTATCCATCACTCGCCCATAGCTCAGGTAGTCCAGCTGATCGCGGGTCATCTCGCTGTTGGTGGTCGCTTTGCGCACTGAGTCCGCCGCCCGCATACCGAAGGTCGGCACCGCCACCGGGAGCCGCCCGGCGCGCCGGACGGCCTGCGACATCATCATGATGCCGTCGGCCCCGACGTTGAAGGTTCCGGCCCGCCCGGCCATGGTGGCGCGTTCCAGCGCACCTAGCGCGTCCTGTTCGTGCAGCAGCTGCAACCGCGGGTCGTGGCCAAGAACGGTCGGGACGAACGGACCGGACAGGTAGCGCGCCAGGGCGGTGTCCATGGCCGGGCCGATCATATTGGCCAGCCGCAGGATGGTCACCGCGATGTCGGGCCGGCGCCGACCCAGCCCGCGCGCGTAGCTCTCGATGTCGATGCTGTCGCGGGCGAAGCCCTCGCCGGGAGGCCGGCGGCTGCTGCTGTCCTCGGTGTGCACCACGGGGTCGTTCGGGTGTGACCCGTAGACCTCTGACGTGGACTTCAGGATCACCCGGCGCACTGAGGGCGCTTTCTGACAGGCCGCGAACAACTGCATCGCGCCCATCACGTTGAGCTCTTTCAGAGTTGCCCGACCACCGGACCGCGGAGCGTAGGAAGCGGCAGCCGCGTGCACCACCGTGTCGACGTCGCTGTTGCGGATCACCTTGGCTATGAACGGATTCCGGATATCGGCGCGGACGAACTCCGCGCGACCCATCCGGCGCTGCAGATCCTTGCTGGGCGCGATCGCGTCGACCGCGATCACTGTGTTGATCAACGGGTTCTGCGCCAGCCTGGCGGTGAGGTATCCACCGAGAAAACGACACGCGCCGGTGACCAGCACCACTTTCGGGTAGTGCGGTAGGTCGGGCCGGCCGGATTCCATGCGCTAGAGCCTAACGACGATCGCCCCAGCTGGCACGGCAAAGCCGTGCGCGGCGCGTGAGGCGGGTCAGCCTGGGGCTACTTACCGAGTTTTCTGCGCTGAACCCGGGTACGCCGGAGCAGCTTGCGATGCTTCTTCTTGGACATGCGCTTACGCCGCTTCTTAATGACTGAACCCATGAACTCCGCTACCTAAGTACCAATGCCCGATGCCGGGCGGCCTGTGTCGGGGTTACCTTAACCCAAGTGGCTGGGGCGACCGTCAGCCGGCTCTCTCGCGGCTGAGTACGCACCCCGACCCCCCGCCCCTACCCAGCGTCGAAGTACGACGTCTCCAGGAGATCGTGGACGGCTTTGGCGTGCACCCGGAACGAGCGGCCCACCCGGACGGCCGGCAGTTCACCGTTGTGAACCAACCGGTAGACCGTCATCTTGCTGACCCGCATCAGGGATGCCACCTCGGCGACGGTGAGGAACTGAGTTCTGGTGACCGGCTGCGCATCGGCCGCACCGGCGTCGCGCGCCGACTTGCCGCCGGCGGAGTCCCGCCCCGAGGGCCCGTTCATAGAGGTCATCGCAACCCATTCCGTCAGGCACGGGCAGTTCCAGCGGCTTCCCCACCGCTGGCACCGACCCATGCGTTACGAGGAGAATAGCGTGGCCAATGGGGTTACTGCGACGGGTGTTTGTTAATCCGCCAGAGATTTCTCAAACTACTCGGCTGTAATTCCTAGCTGCTCAGACCGGGTTTTCGCGCCCTCAACCGCGGCGGCGACGGCCGTCCGCAGCCCACACCGCTCCAGTTCGCGCAGGCCAGCAGCGGTCGTGCCGCCCGGCGAGGTCACCATGGCGCGCAGCTCGACCGCCGCGGTGTCCGGGCGCCCTGACTGCTCGGACCGCGCCGCATGGACGCGATCGACCAACATCGCCGCCGAACCGGCCATCGTCTGCACGGCCAGATCGGTGGCCACCGCGCGGGTCAGCCCGGCCGCCACGCCGGCGTCCACCAGGGCCTCCACGAACAGGAAGAAGTACGCCGGACCTGAGCCGGACACCGCGGTGACGGCGTCGATCTGGCTTTCCGGGACGGTGAGCACAGAACCGACGGATGTGAAGAGCTCGGCTGCGTGCGACAGCTGCTCGGCGGTGGCGAACCGGCCCGCTGCCAGTGCGCTGACTCCTTGGCCCAGCAGCGCCGGGGTGTTGGGCATCACCCGGATCACCGGTGAACCGGCGGTCAGCCGTGACTCGTAGAAGCTCGTCGTCACCCCGGCGACCACGCTGATGAGAACCTGCTCGGCGCTGGTGGCGTCGGCCGCGGCTGCCACCGCGGCGATCTCGGCGGCCACTGATTCCACGTCGCCGGGTTTGACGGCCAGGATGAGGAACTCCGCGGTCTCCACCGCATCAGCCAGCGGGGCAACCCGGACCGAGTAGGTCCGCGTGAGGTACTCGGAGCGTCCGGTCGACTTCTCGGCGACCACCAGATCCCTGGCCGGATGCCCGGAGTTGATCAGGCCGGCGAGTAACGCCTCGCCCATGTTGCCGCCACCGATGATCGCAATCCTGGCCATAGCGCAAGACCCTACCCAGCAGGGACCAGGGCTAGCTGGCGGGTTTGCACGACGATTCGCCCGGTGCTGTCCATGACGGTGTGATCCTCGTCGAACCAGTCCTGCCCGATCTGGGTAGCGGTGCACACCACCCGCAGCCAGCCGTCTGCCGGCAGCGCCCGCAGATACGCCGTCAACTGCACGGTCGGTGCCCAGCCGCGCCGGCCCACCGCGTAGGGAACCGGCAGCGAGATGTCGCCGCACATCAGCGCGAAGAGTTCGTCGACCGCCCCGTCGCGGGGCCGCACCCAGATCCGGAACACCGGCGCCTCACCCGTCGCTAAAGACTCGACCACCAGCGGCCGGATGTCGCAGCCGCGGGCAAGGTGGTTGATGTCGGCCGCCGGGTCGCCGGGGCCGATCGACAGTGCCTCGGCGGGCGGTTCCGGCGTCATCAACTCGGTCACGGCGGCGTCGGCGAACAACGGCTGGGTCTGGTGCTCGGGTTCGCCGAGCGTCACCACCGCACGCACGCATACTCTTCCCCGGTCGCTGCGCTCCTGCCCGCCGGAGATTCTTCCCAGGTCGCTGCGCTCCTGCCCGCCGGAGATTCTTCCCCGGTCGGTCAGCTCGACGTCGACCAGCCCGACCCGGCGTCCTCGTTTGCGCACCACGGCGGTCAGGCGCACCTCACCGGGATCGGGCGCAGCCAGAAAGTTGGCCGACACCGCCACCGGGTGAGCGGTGCCGCCGTAGGCCTCACGAGCGGCCTTGGCGCACAACGCCACCATCACGCCGCCGTGGACCTTCGGTCCGATGGTCCAGTGCTCGTTGAGCAATCCCGCGAATTCGCCCGCGCATCCGTCGACCGGACGCAACGCCATCGCGTCGGAGAACCGCGGGATGGTCTCCGGAATCATTGGAAGCCTTTCTCAGCGCAGCAGATTGGTGCGCGCGAACTCCAACGACTCGGTCAGCAAGGCATCACGTTCGGCTTTCGTGCGCGCACCCGAGGTGGTGACCTCCAGAACAACGTGCCCGCTGAAGTCGCTACCGGCCAGCATCTGGCAGATCTCCTGGGCCGGCTGAGTGCCGCGGCCGGGAACGAGGTGTTCGTCGGTGGAGGCACCGGTGCCGTCGCACAGATGCAGGTGCACCAGGCCGTCCCCCATCCGGCGGGCCATGTCCAACGCGTCGGTGCCCGCGGTGGCGGAGTGGGACAGGTCCAGCGTGTAGTGCGCGTGGTTGCCGTCCAGCGGGTCGTAGGAGGGCGCGAAGGCGGAGACCGCCGCACCGGGCCGGCCGCCGCGCTTGCGCATCCGCTCGATCGAGGGCTGCCGGGAGCCGAAGAACCGGTCGGCCCGGAACGGGAACATGTTCTCCACGGCGACCATGACGTCGCTGCGGTCCTCCAGCCAGGCGATCTGGTCGCTGAAGCCGTCGGCGTATCGACGCTGCCAGCGGAACGGCGGGTGCACCACCACCGTCTGTGCGCCCAACCGCTCGGCGGCCTGCACACTGCGGTTGAGCTTGGGGATCGGATCTGAGCCCCATACCCGCTGCGAGATCAGCAGGCAGGGCGCGTGGACCGACAGCACCGGGACGCCGTAGCGCCGGGACATCTGGGAGATCGCGCCGATGTCCTGGCTGACCGTCTCGGCCCACACCATGAGTTCGACGCCGTCGTAACCCAGTTCGGCGGCGGCCTCAAACGCGGCTTCGGTCTTCAGTGGATAGACCGATGCCGTCGATAGGCCGACCTTGATCGCTGGGCGCACAGGGTCAGGTGGATTGCAGGGCGAGCGGACCCAGGGTCACCAACAGGCCGACGGCCACGGCGGTCAGCGTGCTGACGATGTCCTCGGTCTTGCGAACGATCCGTACCCCGGCGGCCAAGGTGAGGACCACCAGAACCGTCAGCACGAGGGCGACAAGGTTGTTCCAGCGCCACAGCTGGTCGAACGCGATGAACAGCCCAGCGCCGAACACCACGGCCAGCAAGGATTGCACCACGGCCACCAGGCCGTTCCACACACCTTCTGCTATCCCTCGCGACCCGCTGGGTGCCGCCGGGACCGCTGCGACCGCCGCCACCTCGGTGTGCCCGTCCCGGCCGGTCTCACCATCGTCGTAGTCGTAGTCACCGGATTCGCTGAGCGGCCCCCGCCGGGCCATATCGTCGGCGATCGTTCCGCCGGAGAACAGCGTCCCGCTGGAGGCCTGCAGGTAGGAACGCCACTCGTCGCTGTGCTCGTCGACGAGATCGTCGAGATCCACCGACTCGTCCACCGGGTCGTAGGTCATCTGCTCGGCGCCGGAGGAGCGTCGCTGCGGGCGGGGGTCGTAGCCGCGTTCGAGGCCGGGCCGGGCGCGCTGCGGCAGCGGATCGCTGGACTTCAGCGGTGCCGGACGGGCGGATTCCGGCTCCTCGACGACGGCCGGTTCCTCGTAGGTGACGGCCTCCTCGTAGGTCACCGGCTCGGCGTAGGTCACCGGCTCGGCGTCGGTCACCGGCTCGGCGTACGTGACCGGCTCGGCGTCGGTCACCGGCTCGGCGTCGGTCACCGCCTGCTCGTAGGTGGTGGCGTCTTGGTAGGCAACCGGCTCGGCGTAGACGACCTCGGTGCTGACGGTCTCGCTATAGACGACGTCG
>NZ_JBIIOV010000027.1:0-24399 GCF_044342925.1 Mycobacterium sp.
TTAACAACATTGAAGCTCATCGAGGCGATTGCCCGGTGCCGCCCTGATGCGTTGGCAGATCCGTGGGCACAGTCGGTACTGCTCGCCGCGAAGATGCTCGCCCAGCGGGTGCAGTTCCTCGAGACCCAAGCCAATACCCTCGAAACCCAGATCGATACCTGGGTGACCGAAGCCAATCCCGGACTGCGGGCCGCCTACGGCGTCGGCGCGGACACCGCCGCCCAGTTGTTGATCACCGCCGGGGCCAACCCGCACCGGCTACGCAGTGAAGCCGCATTCGCCGCACTGTGCGGTGCGGCGCCTGTTCCCGCGTCCTCAGGCAAGACCAGCCGGCACCGGCTCTCCCGTGGCGGAGACCGTGCGGCCAACAATGCGCTCTTCCGGATCGCCCTGGTGCGCATGTCCAACCACCAGCCGACGAAGAACTACGTGCAACGACAACAGGCGCTGGGCCACACCCGGATGGAGATCCTGCGCAAGCTCAAACGGGCCATCGCCCGGGAGATCTTCAAACTCCTCACCCGCCAGATCGCCGTGCCCGACTACGCCGACCTGCGTCCAGCCCGGCAAGCCAAGAACATCACCGTCACCGCTGCCGCCAACCACTTCGGGGTCTGGCCCACCGTCATCTCCCGCATCGAACGCGGCCTACAGCGCGACGACACCTTCGCCGACACCTACAGAAACTGGCTCAAGGCCGCTTGACACGAATAGGAGCATCAAGTTGTGATTGCCGGCGAGATCGGGGCCCGCTAGCGGATCACCACCGCACTCGGCTCACGCGGGGCGCCCAGCGCGTGCCGGTGCGACGGCGGTGTGCGGCCGCCGTCGTCGGTGATGCCGTAGCGGGCGGCCTGCTCCGCCGCGATAACGGTGTGCCCGCTGAGGGTGGGCAGTTCAGGGTCGCGGTAGAGCGCGTCGATGAGCCGTCCGGTGAACTGCGGGGTTTCGGCGTGCTCGGCGAAAGCGGCCAGCGCATCGGGGTTGCCCCGCAACGCCGCCTGCATCCGTTCGGTCAGCAGGATCCCCATCCAGATCGACACCGTGCACACGCCGGTGCCGGCGAAGTCGACGGCCATGTCGGCGGCCATCTTGTCGATGCCGGCCTTCTGAGCGCCGTACGCCGGGCCGTGCATGTAGCAGACCGATCCCGGCGATGAGGTGAACGCGATCAGGGCACGCTCGGCGCGGAGCAAGAGGGGCGCGGCGTACCAGGACGCCACATAGGCCGAGCGCAGTCCGACATCGAGCACGTCGGCCAGTGCCAGTGGCTTCTCCCAGAACGGCGCCGGGTCGGTCAGTGCGTTGCTGATGGCGGCGGCGTTGTTGACCAACAGGTTCAGCGCACCGCATTCGGAATCCACCCGCTCGAATAGGGCTGCGACAGAGGCGTTATCGGAGTGGTCGGTCACGACCGCTATCCCCTCGCCACCGGCGTCCGTGACGGCCTGCGCGTCAGCTGGCCCGGCGGTCCGGCCGGTGAGGTAGACCCGCCAGCCGGCCGCACCGAGGGCAAGGGCTATGCCGCGGCCCGCGCCGCGGGTTGCCCCGGTGACCACGGCCACCCGACCGTGGGTCAGCATCGCGACAACACTTCAGACATCGCCGTCTTCTCCTTGGTCGACAACCACAGCCCGTAGGCCGTCTTGACCTCGACCTGCCGGGCCACAAAATCGCAGCGGAAAACAGCGTTCGGCGGCAGCCAACCGGCGGCATCCCGAAACGCCTTGTCGAAGTTGGCTTTCGGGCTGACAGCAAGCAGGTTGCGCGGGTCGTTGGCGAAATCGAGCCGGCGTTGCGGATCCCAGGCCCGCGCACCCTTGTACCAGGCGTCGGCCAGCGCGACCACATGGTCGATCTCCACGCTGTTGGAGGTCTGCGGGCCCCGGACGAAGTCGATGGCCGCCCCGGTGTAGGGATCGGTCAGGGTGCCGCTCTGCGCGAAACACGTAAACGGCCGCACCACAGGGTTTTTCAGGTCGCGGCGCAGAATGTCGTCGCGGGTGTTGCAGCCGTTGTGCCCGAATTCGACGTCGACGTCGTCGCTCCACGCCTGGCCGAACTGCTGGCGCTGGAAGTCCGAGGTGCGGTCCCAGCCGCGGACCGGCAGTGCCTCGAGTTGCCGGCGCGCCTCGTCGAACGTCGGTGTGCGGCCGGCCGGCGGACCGGCGGGAACACCGGCCGGTGACCGAGCCGGTTCGGGGGCCCGCCAGGTGGGTGACGGGCCGGACAACCGGCTGGAGGCGGCCCGGTGCTGCCACATCAGGACACCGGCCACCCCGGCGACAAGCAGCAGGGCCAGCATGACGCCGACGCCGCGACGCCGCCGGCGGCGCTGGGCGGAGGCGGGGGTACGTGGGGCCACCCCACGGTTCTAACACCCGGTCAAGCTGAGCGAAATCGACCCGCCGTATCTGCGTCGTTGCTACCTTCCGGTGATCGTTGTCGCGGAAAGTCATCGTTGTCGCGGAAAGGTGTGATCGACGTGAAACGAACCCCGTTGCTCGGCGAATGCTCGGCGGAATTCTTCGGCACGATGTTGCTGATCCTGTTCGGCTGCGGCGTCGTCGCCCAGGTGGTCACCGGCGGAACCCCGCTGACGACGGCACCCGGCGCCACCGGGGACTACAACTCCATCGCCTGGGGATGGGGTCTGGGCGTGGCCATGGCCGTGTACGTCGCCGGACGCCTGAGCGGGGCGCACCTCAATCCGGCGGTGACCGTCGCATTGGCCACCTTCAAAGGTTTTCCGGTGCGCAAGATCGCGCCGTATATCGGGGCGCAGGTGGCCGGCGCGTTCGTCGGCGCGCTGATCGTCCGGTTGAACTACAGCGACCTCATCTACAAAGTCGACCCGGGGCACACCAAGGCCACCCAGGGCATCTTCTCCACCTCGCCCGACAGCGGTGTGTCGATCTGGACGGCGTTCTCCGACCAAGTCGTCGGAACCGCGATTCTGGTCGCGGTGATCTTCGCGCTGACCAGTGCGGTGAACAACCCGCCGCTGTCGAACATGGGGCCGCTGATCATCGGTCTGCTGGTGGTCGCCATCGGCCTGGGCTGGGGAGCCAACGCCGGCTACGCGATCAACCCGGCCCGCGACTTCGGCCCGCGGCTGGCGTCCTTCGTCACCGGCTATCAGGACGCCTGGTACTCGGCCAACGGGCCGGAGTTGTACTTCTGGTTGCCCATCGTCGCCCCGCTGATCGGCGGGCTGATCGGTGGCGGGTTGTTCGTGTTCTGCATTGAGCGGTTCCTGCCCGCCGCGATCGTCAACCCCGCCGAGATCGGCGTCGTCGAACCGACACCGCTGGGAAAACGCGATAAGGCCTAAGGGCTGGCGGACTGGTGGTCATCGAGGGTCTGATCATCGTCGCGCTGGCGGCGTCCGGTCTGCGCTGATCACCGAAGGCGCCGGCGCGGTGCTCGGCGGCGGCACGTCGGCGTCGTCGAACACGGTGTTCATCGAGTCCGGCGCGGGCATCGAGGAGGGCGCCCGCACCGGCCTGGCCAATATCGTCACCGGCACGTTGTTCCTGGCCGCCATGTTCATCGCGCCGCTGGCCTCAGTGGTTCCCAGTGAAGTCGCTGCCGCCGCGCTAGTGATCGTCGGAGCGATGATGGTGTCGCAGCTGCGGCACATCGACATCTCGGAGTTCTCCGTCGCGCTGCCCGTCTTGCTCACCGTGGCGGTCATGCCGTTCAGCTACTCGATCGCCAATGGCATCGGGGTAGGCTTCGTCAGCTGGGTCGTGCTGCGGTCGGCCGTCGGCAAGGCCCGAGAGGTCAGTCCGCTGCTGTGGGTCGTCGCTGCGGGGTTCGTGCTGTACTTCACCCGGGACGGAATCCGCGCGCTCATCGACGCATAACGCCCCCGGTACGGCAGAATGCGGACCTATGAGCGATGTGACGATCAAGGCCCTGACCGACGGTCCCCTCGAGGTTTCCGGGGAGGTCGAAATTCTGGCCGCGGACGGCTCGGTGGTGAAGGAAACCAGCAAGTCCTACCTCTGCCGCTGCGGCTATTCCGAGAAGAAGCCGTTCTGCGACGGGTCGCACAAGAAGGAGGGCTTCACCGCCCCCTGACCGATTACGGTGACCGGCGTCACTTTCCATACAGACGGGACGGATCATGGATCGTTGCACCCCGACCACCGAAAAGGACGCGCCGGCAACCAGTTCCACCTCCCCGACGGTCAACCCGGCTGCCCCTGGCTCGGTGTGCAAGCAGGTCGTCGACGGCGTCTGCATCCGCTGACACCCGGGCCATGACCACCTGATTAACCCCGCCAGCCGGTCCGCGGCTGCCGATGGATGCCAGGAGACACCTCACCATGGGTCACAACAACGGGCACGTGGACTGGGAGACGCTGCACAAGGTGGCCGTAGACGCGACCGCGAACTCCTACTCCCCCTACTCGAATTTCCCGGTCGGAGTGGCCGGATTCGTCGACGACGGCCGGGTGGTCTCGGGCGCCAATGTGGAGAACGCCTCGTACGGGATCACCCTGTGCGCCGAATGCTCCATGGTCTCGGCGCTCTACGCCACCGGCGGCGGCCGGCTCACCGCGGTGTATTGCGTGGACGGCAACGGCGACCCGCTGATGCCCTGCGGCCGCTGCCGCCAACTGCTCTACGAGCACGGCGGTCCCGGCCTTCTGGTGATGACGCCCCAAGGCGTCCAGACCATGGCCGAGATCCTTCCGCAGGCCTTCGGTCCCTGGGATCTCGTGGAAAGGAAGTCCCTCCGTGACCAATGACGTGACGCAGGCCGCTGCGGTCTGGACCCGGTCGGAGCGCTACAGGCCGACCGCCTCAGCCACGCTGGCCCGCAGGGCTTCCAGTTCGGCCTGGGCGCCGGCCCGGGCGGCAACGATGTCACCGGTGACCGGGACCACCACCTGCAGATAGCATTTCAGCTTCGGTTCGGTGCCACTGGGACGAACGATCACCCGGGCGTCGGGCAGGGTGAACCGCAGGCCGTCGGTGGGCGGCAGCCCGTCGACGCCCCGTTCGAGGTCGTCCATCGCGATCACGTCCCGGCCCGCCAGCGCAGCGGGCGGGTTTGCGCGCAGCCGCGCCATCACATCGCTGATCAGCGAGAGGTCCGAAACCCGCACGGACAGTTGGCTTGTCGCGTACAACCCGTGCTTGCGGGCCAGGTCGTCCAGGACGTCCTGGACGCTGCGGCCCTCGACCTTGAGCGCGGCCACCATCTCCAGCATCAGCAGCGACGCGGTGATGCCGTCCTTGTCCTTGACCGCCGTCGGGTCGCAGCAGTAACCCAGCGCCTCCTCATAGCCGAACCGTAGATTCGGCACCTTGGAGATCCACTTGAATCCGGTCAGGGTGGTGGCGTAGCCGAGTCCGGCGTCGGTGGCGATGCGCTCCAGCAGCGTGCCGGACACGATCGACTCGGCGTAGACGCCGATGGCCGGTGTGCCGTCGCGCCGGCCGCGTTCGGCGATCCACCACCCCAGCAGTGCTCCCACCTCGTCGCCGGTGAGCATCCGGTAGTCGTCGCCGGCGCGGACACCCGCCGCGCACCGGTCGGCGTCCGGGTCGTTGGCGATGATCACGTCGGCGTCCTGGGTGCGGGCGTCGGCCAGCGAAAGGTCCATCGCACCAGGCTCTTCGGGGTTCGGGAAGTTCACCGTGGGAAACCGGCCGTCCGGGGCGAACTGGGCGGCCACCGCCGTCGGCGCAGCGAAACCGGCATCGCTGACCGCGCGCATGAACACCTCGCCGCCGACCCCGTGCATGGCGGTGTAGACCGACGACACCGCACGGGAGCCGTTGCCCAGCAACGACACCGCCCGCGCCACATAGGCGTCGAGCACGGCGCCGTCCAGAGTGCGGTAGTCGTCGGACTGGGCGATGGACGCCAGCGGACCTACCGCGGCGATACAGGCGGAGATCTCGCTGTCCGCCGGCGGCACGATCTGACTTCCGTCGCCCAGGTACACCTTGTAGCCGTTGTCGTCCGGCGGGTTGTGGGATGCGGTGACCATGATCCCTGCCGCGCAACCGAGTTCGCGGATGGCGAAGGCCAGCACCGGCGTGGGCAGCGCCGTGGGCAGCACCATCGCGGTGATCCCGGCGCCGGCCACGATGCGGGCGGTGTCGCGGGCGAACACGTCAGAGTTGCGGCGGGCGTCGTATCCAATGACCACCCTGAGATCGCGGCCGCCGGTGGCCACCAGGTAGGCGGCCAGGCCGGCGGCCGCGCGCGCCACCACCAAGCGGTTCATCCGGTTGCTGCCGGGGCCCAACCGGCCGCGCAGGCCGGCGGTTCCGAACTGCAGGGTGCCGTCGAAGGCGTCGGCCAGCTCGGTTGCCGCGTCGGCGTCACCCGCCTCAGCGCGAGCGATCAGCGCCGAAAGCTCCCCGGCGGTGGCCGGATCCGGGTCCTCCGCCAGCCAGGCCCGGGCGGTGCCGAGCAGGGTGGTGTCCAGGCTCATCAGTAGTCCGCCGCTGCACCTTCAGTCCCGGAGACGATCGCCACCGAGGCCGATGCCCCGATCCGGTCGGCGCCGGCCTTGATCATCGCCGTGGCGTCCTGGCGGGTGCGCACCGCGCCGGATGCCTTGACGCCCAGCGCATCTGCGACCATGGCCCGCATCAGGCCGATGTCGTGCGCGCTCGCGCCGCCGCCACCGAAACCCGTCGAGGTCTTGACGTAGGCGGCGCCGGAGCGCAACGCGATCAGACAGGCGATGGCCTTCTGGTCGTCGTCGAGCATGCTGGTCTCCAGGATCACCTTCACCGGGGCCGGCCGGGCCGCACCCACCACCCCGAGCATGTCGTCGTAGACCGCGGCCAGATCGCCGGAGAGCAAGCCGCCGACGTCGAGCACCATGTCGACTTCGTCGGCGCCCTCAGCCACCGTGATGCGAGCCTCCTCGGCCTTGGCCAGCCGTGTCATCGCCCCGAGCGGGAAACCGACCACGGTGCAGACCATGACGCCGGACCCGGCCAGCCGCTCGGCGGCCGTGGGAACCCATCGAGTGTTGACGCACACGGACGCGAAGCGGTGTTCGCGCGCCTCGTCGCAGAGGGTCTGGATGGCGGTGAGGGTGGCGTCGGCCTTGAGCAGGGTGTGGTCGATGCGCCCGGCCAGGGTCCCGGAGGTGCGCAGCACGGCCGGACGTTCGACACCGTCCGGGGCGGTGCCGAGGGCGGCGGTCACCGCGCCGTTGGCACGGTTGAACAGCGCGGAGTAGTCGGCGACGTAGGTGTTCACAGGTTTCCCCTTGAGAGAAGTCCGGCGGCTGCGCCGCCAGCATTGACGTTTGAGTGTCAGCCGTCGAGCAGGCTGGTCGTGAGGTAGTTGAACAGCGCGACGCCGGAGTCCTCGCTGAACTTGTGCAGCTGCGCAGGTGTGGCGGTGACCTGGTCGCCCTCCAGTCGGTTGAGCAGGGTGCAGCAGATCATGCCGAATTTTCCGAAACCCCAGTGGTTGAGATAGCCGGCGAGCATCGCGCCTTCCATCTCGATGTTGCGCACCCCGTTCTCGTCGAGCCACTGGAGCCAGGCCATCTTCGACTCCGGAGTCTCCAAGCACACCGCACCGTCGAGGCGGTACTGCTCCAGAAAGAATTCGTTGCCCGCCACGGTTTTTCCGACGACGATGTCGAAATCGGTGTCGGCGTTCGCCGCGATGATGGCGTCATAGGTGGCGGCCGGGAAATGGCCGTCGAACCAGTACTCACCCTCCCGGCCCCGCAGCAGTCGATAGGGCTTCAGGTCGGCCATCAGGCCTTCCGAGGAGACCACCACCGTGCCCCCGGGCAGTCCGACGCCACCGCTGGTGCCGACCCGGCACCAGAAGACGTCGGCCATGGCGTCGAGATCACCGCGCTTGAGGAAGAACACCAGCCGCATGAGTTCCTGCACCGCGATGGACGCGCTGGGCATCCCCATGCCGTGCGAGGCGAACAGCACGCCGCCGGTGTAGCGGGTGACGAACCGGTCCTCCTTGGGGAACGCGACGATCTCCGGGTCTCCGCTCAAAGCGCTCCACCGCTGCGCGAACTCTTTGATGCGGGCGCCCGAACCCGCCATGATCACCGCCCGGACACCCCGCAGCGTTCCCAGGATCGGATCGGACGACGTGACCCCGAAGTGGTAGTAGACGTCCTCGCGGCTTCCGTCGATCACCCCGTCGAGGAAGGCGTGATTGATGTTCTCAGTCTTCACCTGCGACCTCCGGGCTCTGTGACGCGAGGGAATCTACGTGCTGCGGTTGGGGCGCGGGGGTGTTTGGCGTTCCCGCCGCCGGCCCCGGACACGTGGTCGTGTTGACTGTCGATTTGCCGCGCGGTTACATTCGGCAGCCACAGTGACCTGCTCAGAGGCAGAAGACGGGGGACCCAGTTGGTAGCCAGATACGCCGCGCGAGTGGGTGCGGCCGCATTCGTGCTCGGGCTCTCGCTGGCCGGTCCGCAGTCGGCCGTGGCCGTCGCCGACAGCAGCGAGAGCGCGCCGACGTCGGACACCGCCGGCCCACCCGGTGCAGCGGACAGCGCCCCGCAGCGGGCCGCCCGCGCTCCGCGGCCCACCTCGGCACGCGGTGCCCATCGGAACGCCGACACCGGGAGGGCGCCGGCCGCCACGATGTGGCCGTCGGCAGTCTCCGAGGAGCTTTCCGCCGAGCCGCTGACAGTTCAGCCTGAGCGCGGCACCCCCAGCACGGACGCCACGAAGGACATCGCCCCCGACCCGCTCCCCGACCGGCCAGTCGCACCGCAGACGCCGGCGGCGCCGCAGGCCCTGGCGCCGGAGTTGTCGTCGACGCTCGCCGCCCAGCCGGACCGCGTCGTCGCAGCCGCCGCACCGGCGGCTCAGCAGCCAGCGCAGAATCCCTCACCGCCCCGCGTCACCGCGGTCGTGACGGTCACCACGGCCGCCGAGCCGCCCGCAGCGCGCGCCGTTCCCGAGCCCGTTCCCGTGCCCGTTCCCGAGCCCGTTCCCGCGCCCCCCGGCCTGGCCGCACTGACCACGCCGGTCGGTGCGGCTGCCACCTCGTCGTTCACCGACCTCGTCAACGGGTTGTTGGCACCGATTCAGTCGCTGTTCGAGGGCGCCGCCCTGATGCTGCGCCGCAGCCTGTTCAACGAAGTTCCGTCGGTGAGCCCCGTTCAGCTGACCGGACTCACCGAGGGACCGATCACCGGCACCCTCGGCGCGGTCGACCCGGAAGGCGATCCGCTGTCCTACACGGTCAGCACCTCCCCCGGCTACGGCACGGTGACGATCGGCCAGGACGGCAGCTACACCTACACCCCGGGAGCCGGCTTCACCGGGGCCGACAGCTTCGTCGTGACCGCCACCGACACCGGTCTGCACATCAACCTGCTCAACCTGGGCCGGCCGGCCGGCACCGCCGCCAACGTCGCCGTGACCCAGAGCGCGCTGAGCGCAGCGGCGCTGCGCTTCCAATTCCTCTACGGCAGCGGATCGCAGTACTGGACCCCGGAGGCCCGGGCGGCGCTGGAGGCCGCGGCCGCGAAGCTGGCGTCCTCCGTCGTGGTCTCCTCGCCGGTGGTCATCACCTACGCCGTCACCGCCCGGAATTCGCCGCTGTCCTCGACGCTGGCAACCGCGGGCAGCGACTTCGTCGCCCCGCAAGCCGGCTTCATCAACACCGGCTTCATGAACACCGTCGTGCAGAACAAGATCCAGAACGGAGTCGACGCCAACGGAGCGGCGGCTGACGGGACCATCGACTGGAACATGGGCAAACCCTGGGGGTACGGCAACACCGTCGGCAGCACCCAGTACGACTTCCAGTCGATCGCGATGCACGAACTCCTGCACACCTTCGGCTTCCTGTCCTACGTCGACGCACCGAGTTCCAACACCGGCCGGATCTGGACCGTGTACGACGGTTATCTGGTGAACTCTGCTGGGACAGAAGTCATCTCGACGACCTACAGCTGGAACCCCGCCTACAACACCAACCTCACCGGCGGCAACGGCGGGCTGTACTTCAGCGGACCGAACGCGGTCGCGGCCAATAACGGACTGGTGTCGCTGTACACGCCCAGCACGTGGACCTCGGGAAGCTCACTGTCCCATCTCAACGACGCCGTGTTCAGCGGCTCGCGCAGAAAGCTGATGAACGCCGTCAGCACCACGGGGACCAACATCCGCACGCTGAGTCCGGTGGAACTCGGCATCCTGCAAGACATCGGCTACCAGGTCTCCAGCGGTTCGGGAACTTCGGCGCTGATGGTCGTCGGCTTCTTCGTCACCCGCCGGATGCGCCGCAAGGACTGACGTGGCGGCGCCGGTCAGCAGGTCGAGGTCGGTTCCCAAGGCCTTTCGCTTGCGTATCATCGCGGCATGCAACCTCATCCCCCGGGCGACCGGAACTGGAAGGGATGGGTGATCGCCGGGCTGGCTCTGCTGGTCTTGATCGCCCTCCTGGCGCTGTGGGCCATGCGCCCCAGCCGGCAGGGGCAACCCGGCGAACCGGGGCATTCCGCCGGCCACCCGGCTGCGGCGGCCCTCGTCGTGGGTACTTACTGAGGCTCGTCATGACCGACCAGCGGGCAGTCCCGGACGCCGACCTCGATGTCCGGCCGGTCGCCGCCGACGATTTCTACGCCGACGATTTCTACGCCGACGATTTCTACGCCGACGGCGGCTACAACGAATGGAACGACCAGTGGGCCGGCCAATGGGACCGCGAGTGGGACCGCGAATGGGAGTGGGACTCCTACCCGGTTCCGCCGGCGCCGCAGAAGGTTTCCCCGCCCTGGTACCGCAGTCCGGGATTGCTGCTGGCACTGATCGGCGCGGCCGCGGCGGTACTGGTGGTGGCGACGGCGCTGCTGGTCGGCGGTCGGTTCGGCGGGGATATCCCGACCAGCCCGCAACTGAACACCAGAACGGCCACACCGAGTCCCAGTGCCGCGCCGCAACCGCCTCCGGCGCAGCGCCGGACCAGTACGGGCCCGTCGACCACCGAGTCAACGACGCCGTCGGCAACGGCCGAGCCGCCGCCGGTCGTCGAGCAACCCGCCGAGCCGCCACCCCCGCCACCGGCGGAGCCCCCGGCCGTCGAGCGCGCGCCGGCCGATTCCGACGGCCCCCGCATCAATGTCACCCGCACCCCGATGAGCTTCAGCCCCGGCACCTCAGCCCGGCCGTGACCCTTCGTCGACCATGGTGTGGATGAACCGCATCTTCTCCAGGACCGGCACCGCCAGCACGAACGGATAAAGATCCGGCTTGCCCATCGCGCGGTTCACCATGTTCAGCGGCCACACCAGCGGCAGCCACATGTCGATGATCGTGTCGAAGCCGCTGGGCCCCAGAATCCTGCGCTGGTAGGTCGCGGAGGCCGGTGCCAGACCGTAGGCGGCGGCGGTGTCCAGGGTGCCCCGGATGTGCAGATAGTGCGCGAACGTCTCGGCCCAATCCTCCGCGGGATGCATGGTGGCGTAGGAGGACACGTAATCCTGTTCCCACCCCTTCGGCGCCCCCTCGCGGTAGTGGCGTTGCACGGCGGCCTGGTAATCGGCGTCGGGATCGCCGAACAGGCGCTGGAATTCGGCGAGGCGCTCCGGCGAACCGTCGACCAGCCGGAAGAAGTAGTAGTGGCCGATCTCATGGCGGAAGTGCCCCAACAGGGTTCGGTACGGCTCGGCCATCTCCACCCGCAACCGCTCCCGGTGCACGTCATCGCCCTCGGCCAGATCCAGCGTGATGACCCCGTCGGCATGCCCGGTGGACACCTTCTGATCGGCGCTGGACAACAGGTCGAACGCCAGACCGTGGCTGGGGTCTGCGTCGCGGCCCACCACCGGCAGGTCCAGTTCGCACAGTTCGGTCAGCAGCCGGCGCTTGGCCTGTTCGGCCTCGGCGAAGGCGCTCAGTGCGACGGCGTCATCGTCCCGGGGCCGGGTGCGGGTGAGCGAGCACGACACACACAGTTTGCGGACCGGAGCCACCGGAACCAGCCAATTACATTGCGCCAGATGCAGGTTCGCGCAGAGCTGGTACTCCTCGCCGTTCACCGCGCCGCGATGTCCAGCTCCCCCGTCCGGGCTTATCACCAGGAATGCCATCTCCGCGAGTGAGAATCCAACATCACTGCCGCAGGACAGGCACACCGAGTTCTCGAACGCCAGATGCTGACCGCAGGTGGGGCACAGGAAGTCACGCATCGCTGCCCAACGGGGGCCCGTCCAACGGCGCCACATCCACCGACACGTCGATCGCGCTGTGCTCGGAGTCGGTGTAGATGATGCCGCGCAACGGCGGGATGTCGGCGTAGTCACGACCCCAGCCCACCGTGATGTACCGCTCGTCGACCAGTTGGTCGTTGGTGGGATCGATGCCCAGCCAGCCGTTGTCGGGCGTCCACACCGCCGCCCAGGCGTGGGTGGCATCGATGCCGAACATCCGTTCCTTTCCCGGCGGCGGATCGGTCGCGAGGTACCCCGACACGTAACTGGCCGCCAGCCCGTTGGCCCGCAGGCACGCGATGGCCAACCGGGCGAAGTCCTGACATACCCCTTCCCGCGCCGCCAGAACCTGATTCACCCGGGTCGACACCGTGGTCGACCCCGACCGGTAGGCGAAATCGGCGAAGATGCGGGCGTTGAGGTCAGCCAGCACCTCGATCAGCGGCCGCCCCGGCTCGAAGCTCGCCGCGGCGTAGTCCCGCACCTCCGCCGTGATCTCCGGGGGCCGCAGATCCAGGGTGAATTCCGTTGCCAGCACCCCGGCGGGACCGGTCGGACGCGATGCCTCCCACGGCCGCGACGCGGCCCCGGACCGGTAGCCGGCCGTGGACGGCGGGCTCACCTCGACGACGGAGGATCCGACCACCGACAGAACCCGGTGCGGCCGGGTGACGTGGAAGAAGGAGCTGATGTTGCCGTAGGCGTCACGGCTGGTGGACCTGTCGGCGGGCTCCGGGTCGACGTCGAGTGTGAACTCCAGGCAGCGCTGCCGGCCGGTGTCGCGCGGCGTCAGGTGCGCGCGACCGTAGGAACTGGTCACCACGTCGGAATACCGGTAGTCGGTGCGGTGGGTGACCCGGTAGCGGCGGATGCTCACGGCAGCACCCGCCGTTGGTCCGGGCCCCACAGCGGCTGCATGTCTCCGGGCAGCGACAGCTGGGTCGCGGTGATGACGTCCGACACGTCCCGCAGGGCGGCGTGAATGGCGCCCAGTAACCCGTCGAGCTCGGCGCGATGCCCGTCCGCGCCGACGTGCTCCAGGTCGGTCGGGTCGAGCCGGCGCAGCCGTGCGGCGATCTCCTCGATCATCCGCTCGGGCCGCGACGAGCCGGACGTTCCGGGCAGCGCGCGCAGGTTGTCACGCAGTCGATGGAGTTGGTAGACAACGGATCTGGGATTTTGATCGTCGAAGAGCAGCAGTTCGGCCACCGCGGAGACACTGGCCTGCCCGAGGTTGCGCCTGCGATAGATGACCGAGGACTCGCAGGCGATGAGAACCGAGTCGGTGATCGCCTGTTCCGCTCCGGCGGCGCGCCGCACCGTGAGAGTGGACCGCAGCAGGGCCGTCAGAGCAAGCCCCCGCTCGATCCGCCGGCCGATGTCCATCATGGTCCAGCCCGCGTCGCGCACCATCGACTCCGCCGCCATGCCGGACAGCGCCAGCATGCCGGAGAGCGCGCGGCGCTGAGCCACCGCCAGTGCGGTGTCGTCGCCGCGGCGGCGGACAGGCCGCTGCTCCGGAGGCCGCTGGGCCTGCTCGGCCAGCGCGCGCTCGACGTCGGACAGCACCATCCAGGTGTCGTTGGACATCTGGTCGCGCACCGCCCTGGCAGCCAGACCCAGGCCGTCCACCGAATGCGCCAGCGAACCCGCCAGCGCGCGGTCGGCGGTCAACGACCACAACGCCCGCGGCGCGTCGACGATTCGGTCCTCATCGGCCATGACCGGGGCGGGTTCGGCGTCGGCGACCTCGTACAGGGCCGACAGCAGCACCGGCAGACACGCTCGCGCCTCGGCATCGGGACGGTTAGCGAACTCGTGGTAGCGCTCCCGCGTGACGATCAGCAGCCGGGCCAGATCCTCGGTGCGCTCGGCATAGCGGCCGATCCAGAACAGGTCGGCGAGCACCCGCGGGGAACTGGCGAACTGCGCCCCGCTCGGCAGCTTCACCGACGGCACCGTGGCGGAGTACTCGGCACCGGCACGGGCCGCGGGGCGAATCCAGATGTCCTTGGCCGCAACCTTATCCAGCGTGTAGGCACCCGGACCCGCGCTCAGCGCGTAACCGAGACCACCGACCATCGGCGCGTAGCCGCTGCCCTGGGAGACGGTGAACAGCCGCAGTCCGACACTGGCGGACACCAGGGCGCCGCCGGCGCGTACCGTGGGCGCCGAGGAGAACTGCGGCAACTCCTGGCCGACCCACTGCCAGGGCTGAGCCTCGATGCGTGCGGCGATCTCGGCGCGCTGCGCCGCCGTCAACACCGGACCGACGATCACCTCGGCGCCGACCACCGACTTGACCAGCAGCGACGGCAGCCGGGCGATGATGTGCGAGCGCTCAGCGTCGTTGCCGGCCCAGTAGTACCGGGGGGTGTCCAGCAGCGGCTTCTCACCCAGCAGCAGTTCGGCGAGTTCGGGCAGAAACCGTTGTAGCCCTGGGCTTTCCAGGACTCCGCTGCCCAGGGCGTTCACCACGGTGACCGAGCCACGACGCTGCGCCTCGATCAGCCCGACGACCCCCAGACGTGAATCAGGCCGCAGGTCAAGCGGATCGGCGTAGTCGGCGTCCACCCGGCGCAGCACCACGTCCACCCGCTTGAGGGTGCCCAGCGACCGCATCCACAGCGCACCGTCGCGCATCAGCAGGTCGGCGCTTTCGACCAGCGGGAAACCAAGAACCGTCGCCAGATAGGCCTGGTCGAACGCGGTCTGGGAATGAATACCCGGACTCAGCACCACCACGACGGGATCCTCGGCGGCATCCGGGGCGGCGTCGATCAGTGCCAGCCGCAGCGCCTGCGCGAACGGCGTGACCGGCCGGGGCCGGACCCGTTCGTAGATGTCGGGCACGGCATGGGCGACCACCCGCCGGTCGGCCAGCGCATATCCCGCCCCGGACGGCGCCTGCGTCCAGTCGGCGTTGACCATGAACCGGCCGTCCGCGCCCCGGCTCACGTCGCAGCCGAGCATGAACAGCTGGTGGCGTCCGGGGTTTCGCGTGCCCCGGGCCGCGCGAATGTAACCGGGATGTCCGAACAGCAACTGCGGCGGCAGGATTCCACTGGTGAGCGCCCGGCGCTCGCCGTAGAGATCGTCGAGCACGACGTCGAGTAGCCGGGAGCGCTGCAGCACGGCGGCCTCCAGCACCTGCCAGTCCGGCGCGGAGACGATCAGCGGGATGCCGTCGAGTTGCCACGGTCCGGGCATCGCGATGCCCTGCCCGTCGGAGTCGTTCGCCCCATGCCGCTCGATGTCGATGTAGGTGATGCCGTCGTTGTCCACCAGGCCGCGCAGCACGTCCCGCAGCCGGTCGAGTCCGTCCCGGCCGCGTTCGGCGATCAGCTCGCCCAGTTCCCGCCATTCCGGGCGCACCTGGCCGGCCTCGTCGACGAACTCGTCGTAGCCGGTGCCACCCGACATCGGACCCGGGCCGCGTGGGTCACCGCTCGTGCCGCCCGTCGGGGGACCCGTGACCGAGAGCGACACCACACCACCTCCTCACCGCACCGATGACCCGCGCCGATGACCCGCGACCGATGACCCGCGCCGATGACCATAGTTGTGCAGCACGGTACGCACCCCGCGATACTGGTGGAGGTGGACCCACTGCAGCGCTACATCGCCGAAGAGATCGCCACCGACCACGTCGACGGACTCTTATCACGACGGGAGGCGCTGCGCCGGCTGGGCCTGATGGGAATGGGAACCGCCGCTGCCGCGGCACTGATCAGCGCCTGCGGCGAGCGCCGTGTGACAGCACCGCCGTCGGGCACGGCGGAGCCCGCCAGCACACCGCCCGGCATGCAGGGCGCCCGGCCGCACCAGCCGATCAGCTGGGCCGGGCCACGGGGTCCGTTGCAAGGCAGCTGGGCGCCGGCCGACAGCCCCATCGGCGCGGTGCTGGTCATCCACGAGAACAAGGGGCTCAACGACTGGGTGAGGTCGGTCGCCGCCCGGCTCGCCGGAGTCGGCTACTCGGCGCTGGCGATCGACCTGCTGTCCAGTCAGGGCGGGACGGCGAAATTCGCCGATCCGGCGGCCGCCACCGCCGCGCTGTCGGGCATCGACCCGCCGCTGTTCATCGCCGACCTCAAATCCGGACTCGACGAACTGCAGCGCCGCGTTCCCGGGCACACCCTCGGGGTGGTCGGGTTCTGTTTCGGCGGCGGCCTGGTGTGGCGGTTGCTGGCCTCCGGCGAACCACGGCTGTCCGCCGCCGTTCCGTTCTACGGGCCGACGCCGGACGATCCCGACTTCAGCGGTTCGCCGAACGCAGCCGTGCTGGCCTTCTACGGGGCCCTGGATCAGCGTGTCAACGCCTCCGAACCGGCAGCCCGGGCGGCCCTGGAGCGGGCCGGGCTGGTGCACGAACTGGTCATGGAGCCCGACGCTGACCACGCCTTCTTCAACGATTCGGGGCCCCGCTACAACCCGGCGGCCGCTTCCGACGCGTGGCGGCGGCTGCAGGACTGGTTAGCTCTGCACCTGACGTGACAGGCATAATGGCCGTCGGGGTGGGTTCGTCACGGTTCGCCTCGTACGAAGGCACCCAGAAGGCACCCACAGACCTCAAGGAGCTTCCGAATGCCAGCAGGCCGCAGCAGATGGCTGCCGTTCGCCGCGATGTGCCTGGTCCTGGCGTCCGGTACGGGCGGCCTGGCCGGGTGTTCCGGCGACAAGTCGGACACCGGGGCCTCCGGGACCGCCAGCCAGTCGCAGGCTTCCGACGGGCCGAAGACACCGCTCACCGCTACCGCTGGACGGTTGCCGACGTTGTCGGACTACCTCAAGCAGAACGACATCAGCCAGACGGTGGTCAAGCGCGGCGACGCAGGCGCCCCGGCGATCACGCTGCCGGCTCTGCCGGGCTGGCAGGATGCCGGCGCCGGCACCCCGCCGTCGGCGTACGGCGCGATGGTGAACACGGATCCGGCCTTCAGGGCCGACCCGCCGTCGATCGTCGTCATCATGGCGAAGCTGACGGACGCGGACCCGGCTGAGATTCTCAAATTAGCGCCCAACGAGATTCGCAACCTGCCGGAGTTCCGGGGCGGCGAAGCGCGTCCGGGCAAGCTCGCGAACTTCGATTCCATCCAGATCGGCGGCACCTACGTTCGCGACGGCAAGGCGCGCATCATCGCCCAGAAGACGGTCGTCATCCCGGGTAAGGACGGGCTTTACGTCATGCAGCTCAATGCCGACGGGACCAAGGACGCGGCCCCCAAGCTGGGCGAGGCTACCGAGGCGATCGACAAGGCCGCCACCATCACCCCGTAGCCACCATCACCCCGTAGCCACCATCACCCCGTAGCCGTCGCCGATAACCGCCACGGATACCTGCCGGTGTTTGGGATGCTGGAGGCGTGCCAAGCCTGCCGCGCCGGATCGCCTCCGACCTGAACTCGAAACTGCGCAGTACCGAGACCGCCGCCTTCGTGGCCGGTGTGGAGAGCGGCCTCACCAAGCGCCGCCGCGAGCAGAAGATGAAGTCCGGCGCGTTCCGCGGCATGCATCTGGTCGTCTACCGCGGCTACGTCGCCGACGATGTCGCGAAGGTCAGGGTGCGGCTGCTCGAGGCCCCTGAACTGCCCGGCGACAGCCGCATCCCCTACTGGGAGGTGGCGCAGGCGAATCTGCGCCGGCACGCGGCGTTGTGCATCGTCGGCGCCGAGGTGCAACTGCGGATCGGTCAGCACACCGCCACCGAGGTCACCGATAGCCACGGGTTCGCCAGCTTCTCGCTCCCGGTGCCCAAGCTGCGCACCGGATGGCATCAGGCCCACGCGGTGACCACACCCATCGAGGGCGGCGAAACCGCTTCGGCCACAGGGCGGGTCGTCAAGCCGTCGCTGAAGGCGCCGTTCCTGGTGGTCTCCGACATCGACGACACGATCCTGCTGACCGGGCTGACCGAAGGCGTCGCCATGGTGGCCCGCACGGTGCTGCGGGAGGCCAGTGAACGCGCTGCGATCCCGGGGATGTCGGCGCTGTACCGGGGGCTGGCCCGCGGCGTGCCGTCACCGACCGGGAACCGCAAGCCGGAGCCGACGTTCTTCTACGTCTCGACCGGAAGCTGGTCGTTCTATCCCACGCTGCAGGAGTTCGTCCAGCTGCGAGGATTCCCGGTCGGGCCGATGTTCCTCACCGACTGGGGGCCGACCGAACGCTATCTGCGACGCAGTGGCGCCGAGCACAAACGGGCGGCGATCCGCCGGCTGCTGGCTGCGTACCCGGGCATGCAGTTCGTCCTGGTCGGCGACAGCGGCCAACGCGACGCCCTCACCTACGAGGAGATGGCGCGCGAATTCCCCGGCCGCGTCGCACTGATCCTCATCCGTCAGGTCGGCGACGACGACGACGAACGCAACACCGTCGTGCGATCCCGCGCAGCCGTCCTGCGGGACGAGGGAATTCCGCTGTACCTCGTTGCGGACGCCACCGCCGCCGCCGCGCTGGCCTGCGAGATGGGACTCTGCGACGAAGAGACCCTGATCGAGGTCAGCGGCGAACCCGGAGTCAGGTAGCGGTCAGCGTCCGAGCACGGCGTTGACGGTGCAGCGGATCTCGTCACGGTCCTTGGACCCGTCGTCGACCCCGGTGCGCCGCAGCGCCACGGCGGCGACGATCAGCAGCACGCAGATCACCACGCTGACGATCATCAGCAGCAGAGACATGGCGGACTGCACACTCGGCGTGAAGAACACCGTCGGAAAAACGATTCATGGTGACGATGTTCGCGATCAGGAACAGAACACCCAGGACAGCGCCACCAGGGGCAGCGGACCGCGCCGGGATCGCACCGTCACGGGCTCCGGTGCACTGTGACGCACATCCAGCATTTCGTCGGAATGATCGATCATTGGCGGCGGTGCCGATTCGGCTGCCGATCGACCGTACGGGAGGCGGAATCCGCGGCGTTCGATCCGACACTGCTTGCCCCCGAACGAACCTCGGGCTCGGCCGACCGGGCTGGCCGGGTGGCAGCCGGCGACGTGACGGCGGGCTCATCCACCGGCGCAGCGGCGGTGACGTCGAAATCCGGGTCGGGCGTCGCTGACGGCGTCGCAGTCGGCGAACTGTCTGTCGCGGTGGCAGCCGCAGCCGGAGCAACCATCCGTGGCTGGAGCGCGGCCGACGGGCTCGGCGGGTAATTCTCGTAGAGCCACTGGTTGTCGTACGGGTTTTCGGGATCGCACGACGGGCACAGTGCCGGCGCCAGTGCGGTGGACAGTTTCGAGAACGGCGTCCGCGGGTTGTACCACTCGCTGTTCTGGACGAACGGGTAGAAGGCGTCGACCATCGACTTCGTGAGTTTGCCTGTGGCCCGGGCCATTTCGCCGAGCGGCATCGTTTCGATCTTCGCCGGCGGCCCCGTCAGGTAGTTCCACAATGCGATGAACTCGGCGCCCGGCGTCATCTGCACGCTCTGCCCCGACCACGTCGTCGGTTGCAGGGTGAACGGATTCGTCGAGGTCGGGAACCGATAGCCGTCCTGGAGAGTGGACAACGGGACCGTGAAGGTGCCTTTCATGAACGCGGTGATATCCGGACACGCGCCGGGCACCGCCGCGCAACCGGCGTTCATCGGCAGGTTCGCCTGCGCCCACCAGCTGAGCTGGGTGCCGAACACCGAGGAGAACGGCGCGACCGGCATCAGCATGTCGACGGCGGCTTTGAGCTTCGGCGGGTCCTGCTCATCGAACCCACCGACGTTGGTGGGACCCCACACCTGCCAGCTGCCGGTGGCGATCATCGCGTCGGCCAACCGGTCAGCGGCCTGGAACTCCCAGGCCGGCATGCTCAACACCATGGCGAACAGATTCGCCGGGACGTTCAACAGTGACGAGGACTGCGCCGCGAGGGCGTAGCTCAGGTCACCCGCACGCGGGGCGCCGGCGGGCGGCCCCTCTGTGGTCACGGTCAGCGTGCCGACGCTCATCGCCGCCACCCCCGCCGCCAGATAAGCGCGCACCGCAGCAGACATGACGCCTCCCTGAGATCGAGGTTGCGCTGCACTAAAGCCCCCGCAGCAAATAGTAAGGTTACCGCAATGGTGACCGGACGCCGAAAACGCCTTGGAAAAGGCTCGATTCGGCGAGCCGTGAACTACCGCTATTTCTTGTGCGTCAATTAGGCGATCGCGTAGTCGGTCAGCGGGAAGCGGTCCTGCTCCCTGACCGCACTGCGAATCGATGTCGGCCGGAACAGCGGAGCTTCGCCAGAACCGCTGAACCAGTAGGAATTGGACGTCGCGCAGTTTCCGAGCATGAAAACCGAATCGCCCAGCAGTTCGTTCATCCGTTTCAGGAAGCGGTCATTGGCCTCGTCGGTCACCTCGAATGTGCTGGCCCCGCGGCCTTGCAACTCGCCGAAGAGCCGATTCATATGGCGCATCTGGCACTCGACGGTGTCGAACCAGGACATCCCCACCCAGGCGTACGGACTCGACAGCGACAGGAAATTCGGGAACCCGGGCACCGTCAAACCCTCGTAGGCCTGGAACTTGTTCTCCCGCCACCATTTTCCGAGATTCCGGCCGTCGCGGCCGATCACCTCGATCGCCGGCAGGTTGCTGTTCCAGACGTCGAATCCGGTCGCGAACACCAGTGTGTCGACAACCCGTTTGGTGCCGTCCCGGGAGATCACACCGTCTGGCTCGATCCGCTCGATCCCGGCCGTCTCCAGGTGAACGTTGGGTTTGTTGAATGCCCGGTAGTAGGAATTCGACAACGTCGGGCGCTTACAGCCGTAGTCGTAGTGCGGGGTCAGCGCGCGGCGAAGTTTCTTGTCCCGCAGCGACACAAATCGGTGCACCCCCCCGACCAGGCCGGCGAATTTGTTGATCGGCTTGAAGTACCGGTACTTCCACATCGCGATCAGAACCAGCAGATCGGTGAAGTTGTCGGTGGTGCGGCGAATGGCCTGCTGCGTGATCGGGCGGCGGGCGAACGTCCGCTGGACAGCGGGTGCGAACCCGAAATCCAGCTTGGGCAGCACCCAGATCGGGGTGCGCTGGTAGACGGTGAGGTCCGCGGTCTGCTTGGCCAACTCCGGAATCAGCTGCACGCCAGTCGAACCGGTGCCGACCACGGCTGCCCGACGCCCCTGCATCGAGTAGCTGTCGTCCCACTTGGCGGCGTGAATCACCTTGCCGGCGAAGGTCTCCAGGCCGGGGATGTCGGGCATCTTCGGCTGGCACAGATACCCGGTGGCGGCGATCAGGAATCGGGCGCGCAACGTCTCGCCACCGGCGAGGGTGACGACCCACTGGTTGGCGTCCTCATCCCAGCGGGCCCCGCCGACGACGGTGTTCAGCCGCAGGTACCGGCGCAGGTTGTACTTGTCGGCGACGTGCTCGGCGTAGCGCTTCAGCTCCCGGCCGGGCGCATACAGCCGCGACCAGAACGGGTTGGGCTCGAACCAGTAGGAGTAGGTGGTCGACGGGACGTCGACGGTCAGACCCGGGTAGTGGTTGACGTGCCAGGTACCGCCGAGATCGTCCTCGCGGTCGACGATCACCAGGTTGTCGTAGCCCAGTCTGTTGAGCTGGATCGCCGCGCCCATCCCGCCGAAGCCGGCCCCGACGATGACGGCATCGAGCAGTTCGGCACTCACTCCGGCGATCCTAACGGATTGGCTAGTCGGGGGTTCCGGCCGAACGGCCGGCACCGGAACCGGCGTCGGCCCCGTCCTGGTCCGATCCCGGGCTGTCCGCCGCGGCGCTCGAACGGGACGGCGCGCCCCGGTGCCTCGTGTCGGCCGGCTCAGCGGCTTCGGCCGGCTCGGCGGCTTCCGCAGGCTCGGCGGCTTCGGCCGGCTCAGCGGCTTCCACGGGCTCGGCGGCTTCCGCGGGCTCGGCGGCTTCCGCAGGCTCGGCGGGATCGGTCAGGTCGGCCGGAGCGGCCGTCTCCTCGGGAGCGGTGTTGTCGGCTTCCTCCACCGGAGCGGCCGGCACCGAGTCGGCGGCGGCCGCCGATTCCGTCTCCGTGCGCGAGGCCGCGACGGCGGCCGGGGTGCCCGACTCGGACCGGTCGCCGGTGGCGGCGGCCTCGGGCTCCGCGCTGTCGGCAGCGGGCTCCGTCGGGGCCACGTTGCTCACCGGCGAGGCGGGCGACGTTTCAGCGGAGACGTCGGCGACCAGAGTGGTCACCGAGGGCGCCTCGGCGGCGGCCGACGACGGTGCGAGCGGCGGACCGCCGGGATTCTCCGGGTTGCACTGCGGGCAGGCCAGCGGGACGAACGGGAGGAACAGCGGCGTCAGGGCGGTGTAGGGCCAGCCCTTCAGCAGGTAGCTCATCGGGACGATCGGATTGAAGGCCAGCACGAGGGCCTTGACGAAGCGGTCCAGCGAGGCGGCGACATCGTCCATCGTGAAGGACTTCGGCGCGTTCAGCGACGGGTCGGCCTGCAGGTAGTTGATCAGCGAGTTGATCGGATCCATCGCGTCGAGCTGCACGTACGCACCCGACCACGGAACCTCCGCGCCGGTGGAGCCGGGAATCTCCTCGCCGATCGCCCCTTCAGCTTCGCTGACCGGATTGAACAGCGTCGGGAACTGGTAGCCCGCGGCCAGCGTCCAGGCCGGAGCCAGGAACATCTTGCTGAAGATCGGGGCGATATCACTGCAGGCCGGGCCCACGGTGCCGGTGCAGCTGGAGTCCATCGGCAGGTTCGCCCGGCCCCACCAGGCGAGTTGGTCGCCGAGCGGGTTGGACAGCGCCTTGAACGGGATCATCCAGTTGGCCAGAGCAGTGATCTTCGGCGGATCGGCCGGGTCGAAGCCCAGCACGTTGGTCGGGTTGTACACCCACCAGTTGCCGGTGACCTCCAGCGCGTAGGAGAAGTCATTCATGCCGTCCAGCCAGGCTCCCGGCATGCTCAGCACCGCATTGAGCAGGTTGGCGGGGATGTTCGACGCCGAACCGGCCGGGTCCACCGCGACCGGCGTGTAGCTCGGCCGGGCCCAGATGTCGCAGCCCTGGGTGTTGTACCCCGAGCAGGCCTGACCGTTGCTCACCGCGGCCGCCAGATTCACGGCAGCCTCGATCACCCGGGTCTGGGCCTCGTGCATCGGCGGCGCGAGCTGGGCGGCGGCGACGAAGCCGGCCCCCACCAGAGCTACGCCCGTGGTGTAGTACGAACGTGAGACAGCAGGCATGAAAAAGCCCTTTCGGGTTTAACGAATCAGGGGAAGTGTTGACCTGACAGTAACGAAATATGCCGCGACCAGCAAACCAGCACGCCGGGTGATGCCCCTCACAGGCCGCGGGCGCCCAGCCAGCCGTCGATGCGTTCGGCGACCGCCTGCCAGCCCGTTTCGAGCATCATGTCGTGGCCCATGCCGGCGAAGAACTCCGGTTCGGTCCGGTAGGCGCGTGCGGTGGCCACGACCTCGTCGCGGGTCACCGCGCCGTCCTCCTCGGCGCCCAGTACCAGCAACGGCGCCCGCACCCGGTCCGGTTTGGGCAACGTCACCAGCCCGTCGAGACCCGAACGCGCGCTCTCCTCCTGCAGGCGGGCGGCGTAGCGACGCACCAGCGGTTCAGGGGTGTGCGCGCAGAAGAACCGTTCCCGCGCCAGTTCCGGTGTGCTGACGTAGGCCAGCGACCGGCCGGTGAGGGTGAGCTTGGCAAAGTGCACCGGGTGCCGGCGCAGCCACCGCAGCCCGGATCGGAGATAGCCCTGCGGGGGCATCGAGGCCATCAGCACGGCGGCCGGTGCGTCATTGGTTTCCAGGTACTTCTGGACGATGACACCGCCCATCGAATGGCCGACCAGCACCGGCGGCGTCGGCAGGCTGCGGGCCACCGAGACGACGTCGTCGAGGTAGTCGGCGAACGAGCAGTCCCGCAGCCGCTTCGGCGTCGGGCTGTTGCCGTGTCCGCGGAAACTCGGTGCCACCGCCCGATAGCCGCGGGCGGCGAAGAAGTCGAGGAAATGCTCGTCCCAGCACCAGGCAGCGTGCCAGGCGCCGTGCACGAACAGCAGCGGTACCGGGTGGCCCGGTGCGGCGGTCCCCTTGTCGATGACTTCAAGCATTGCCGATCAGGGTAGGCCGCCAGCTTGTGCCGGTGGCCATAGGATCGGCCGCGTGAGCCTTCCCGAACCTGGCACCGGTAACACCGTCGTCGTCACCGGCGCGTCGTCGGGCATCGGCGCCGAGATCGCCCGCGGCCTGGGGCGTCGCGGATACCGGCTG
>NZ_JBIIOV010000216.1:0-4658 GCF_044342925.1 Mycobacterium sp.
CCGACGAGATGTCGGCACCTGCCGAGGCGATGCCGCTGGATCTCGCTGACGCCGACGCCCGCGCCCAGCTGGTGCAGCGCATCGGTGAACTCTCCCCCGCCGGGCTGGTCAACAGCGCCGGTTTCGGCACCAACGGCCTTTTCCAGGCCCTGCCATCGGCCAGGGAGAGCGAGCAGGTGACCCTCAACGCGCTGGCGTTGATGGAACTCACCCATGCCGCGCTGCCCGGGATGGTCGCGCGGGGTTGCGGTGCGGTGCTGAACGTGGGGTCGATCGCCGGTTTTCAGCCGCTGCCGGACGCTGCCGTCTACTCGGCCACCAAGGCGTTCGTCCAGACGTTCTCCGAGGCCGTGCACGAGGGTCTGCACGGGACCGGCGTGTCCTGCACGGTGCTCTGTCCCGGCCCGGTTCCCACCGAGTGGTGGGACATCGCCGGGGCGGACCGCTCGGCCGTCGGATTCGCCGCGACGTCGGCCGCCGCGGTAGCCGAGGCGGGCATCACCGGCATGCTGGAAGGCAAACGACTGGTGGTGCCGGGCCTAGCGCCCAAGCTGATGGGCGCGGGCGGCCGCCTGACGCCGCGCCGGCTGCTGCTGCCGGCGCTGCGTCGCGCCGCCGAGAAGCAGCGCTGAGGCAGGCAGACGAGACCCCTCAGCCGCCGGGCTCGCACCCCTCGATCTGCAGCAGTTGCGTCCGCGGGGAAAGCGGAACCCGGCCGAACCACGCCCGGTTGCCGTAGGTGTCCAGATGCACGACTTCGTCGACCGGCCGGCGCGTCGTCGGGCCGTAGCGGCCCTTCGGCCAGCCGATCGGCACGATGGCGCACGGCGTCACCGACATCGGTAGCCGCAACGTGCGCCGGGCCGAGGCCAGGCTCCACAGCGGCAAGGTGATCAGCGAGGCACCCAGCCCCATGCTGCGCGCGGCCAGCAGCAGGTTCTGCACGCTCGGGTAGATCGACCCGAAGAACCCGGACAGCGCCGCATGCGGCATCGGCAGATACGGCACCCGACCCTCCCGCGCGGTCAGCCGCAGGCACGCGACCACCAGTACCGGGATCTCCTCGAAGTGGTCGACCTGCCACTGCACCGCGCGGGCGGTCTTGGCCATCGACTCGTCCCACTCGGTGACGCTCTCGATGACCGTTTTGTAGTACAGCTTCCACATCTGCCGATAGCGCTTGGCGAGCTTCTTCTTGACCTTGGGATCTTTGACGACGATGAATTCCCAGTTCTGGCCGTTGGCGCCGGTGGGGGCGCGCAGTGCCAGCTCGATGCACTTGAGAATCAGGGCGTCGTCGACCGGGTCGGGGCGGACCCGCCGGATAGCCCGCTGCGTCATCATCGCCTCGACGAGCGGCATGTCCAGTCGCGCAACGGCTTCCACGGTCGTGGGAATCGAGTGGGGAATCGGGGACAGCTCAGCCATTGGCGGCGATCCATTCGTCGGTGAACTGGCCCACACCGGGAATCTCCTTGACGATCGCGGTGGCGATGAACTTCTCGATCTGACTACCCAGGATCGGTACCGGCACCTCGACGGTCCCGGTGAAACGCATGGCCGATCCGCCGGGCAGCGGTGTCACCTCGGCACCGCCGACGACAGTGCCACGCACACCGGACGCCTTGACGTTGATGTCCCCGCGCACCCGGCCGCCGTCGGTCGGGCGCCAGACCTCATTGCGGTGCAGCGCGAAGTCGCCCGGCAGCGCCTTGGCGATCGCGGCGGGCAGCGCGCCGCGGCGCATGTCCTGGGTGCTGATCACTTCGACGGTGCCGTCGTCGGCGACGATCAGGTCGTCGAGCGTCATCGAGTCGCCGCCGTACGCCTGCAGCCGCGCGATCCAATAACTGCGACTCTGAAAGACCGCCATCACCTCCGTCACACTGGAGTTGTTGGAGGTGCTCACGTCAAAGCTGCGCGCCACGGCGACCCTTCTGCAGACGGTCGGCGAGCTTGGCGGCGAAGCGCCTGCTCTCCTCAAGCTGGTCGGAACTGACGTTGGTGGGCGGCATCCGCATGCCCAGGTAACGGTCCCGGTACTCCCCCGAGCCCAGGTAGCTGGTCAGCGACAGCATCGAGCGCAGCTGGTCGCCGGGGTAGGTGAAATGGATTTCGCCGACATAGCGTCCACCGGCCTTGGCGGCGAGCTTGCGCACGGCGGTGAAGTTCTCCCGCCAGTAGCGCCGGCACACCACGAACACCGCGAACGGGGTGCCGTCGAACAGCGGGCGCGCCTCCGCCGAGGTGAGGAACGACCGCAGCGGCATGCTGACGTTGCGCCACCAGGTGGGCGAGCCGATGCAGATCAGGTCGTAATCGTGGCGGCGGACCTCGTCGGGGGTGCGGATCTCGCCGGTGGCCCGCCGCGTCTGGGCCGGCAGCATGCCGATGAACTCCGGCCAGACGTTGTGCATCGGAAACCGGGAGAACCGTTCGGCGTATCGCGGGTCAATGAACTCGATGGGCGCGCTGTACACCTCGCAGCCCCGTTCGCGGAACACCTCCCCCGCGGCGTCGAGAACCTTTCGAGCCTGGCCGGTGTAGCTGTAATACAGCAGCAGGACCCGGCTCGGCCGGTCCGGCGACTCGGCAACGTCGATCACGGCTGCGCCTCCTCGGACGGGTTGTGATGAACGCCGGATTTCGCGCACTCCAGCAACTACGAATACTCTCACACGGGTGAGCGACAGAGTTGCCGTGAACCTCACCGGCCCGGCCAAGACGATGCTCTCCACGCTGTACCTCAAGGCCCTCGACGCGGACTTCGAGCGACCCGTTCTCGGCGACCGGTTCGCCAAGGACGCGATCGCCCGGATCGACTACGACTGGGAAGAACTGGGCATCGGCGGCGCGTGGGCGCCGGTGTGCACCGTGCGCACCGCGCAGTACGACATCTGGGCTCGTCGCTTCCTGGCGGCCAACCCGCGATGCACCGTGGTGCACCTGGGCTGCGGCCTGGACGCGCGGGTGTTCCGGCTGGACCCGGGGCCCGACGTGGCGTGGTACGACGTGGACTTCCCCGAGGTCATCGCCCTGCGCGAGCAGGTGTACCCGGCCCGGCCCGGCTACCACCTCTTCCCGACGTCGGCCACCGACCCGTCCTGGCTGGACCGCATCCCGGCCGACCGGCCGGTGTTGTTCCTCGCCGAGGGCATCAGCATGTACCTGACCGAGGACCAGGGCGTCGAACTGCTGCGCGGAGTCGTCGAGCACTTCCCGTCCGGACAGCTGCAGATCGATTTCTTCAACTGGCTGGCCATCAAGTCGCAGAAGAGCCAGACCCTGGTGCGCAACTCCGGGTCCACGCTGTACTGGGCCGTCAATTCGCCCAAGGACATCCTGAGCCGGGTGCCCGGCCTGCGGCTGCGCGAATCGGCGACGTTCTTCGACGCCAGCACGTTCGCCCGGGTCTCCGCACGCTTCCGCGCCGTCAAGCGGGCCGCCCGTCTGGCGCCCGCGCTGCGCAAGTCGCTGCAGTACCACGTCTACGAGTTCGGGCCCGGCCGGTAGCCTCCGCGCATGCTACGCCTTGCGCGCCGCGACTTCACGCAGGAGCGATTCGATTGCGGCGGTGCGGATTTCGGGATCGGGCCCGTGCGAGTGGTATTCGATGGTGAGTCGGCCGCCGAAGATCTTGCTGGTATAGATCTCGATGCCCGCTCCGACGGCGAAGTACAGCTCGCCGTGGCTGCCGGTGAACTCCATGTCCGGCGGGGTGGGCATGGGCGGGACGACGCCGTTGTCGGTGAACATCACCACGTCGGGCATCCCGGGCGGGTTGCCGACGTACTGCGGGCTGAAGTGCAGGAAGGACTGCTGGATCACCCCTTCGGCGATATCGCTCTTGAAGGTGTCGTTGATGTCGCGGGCCAGGTCGACGACGTCGGTGTCCCGGCGGATCTCGGCCAGATAGGTGGCGATGCCCACCGGGTTGGTGCACTCGGTCGCCGACACCGGCGGTGACAGCAGATACCGCAGGTCCACCGGGTAGACGTAGGGCACCGGAATGTTCGGGGTCTTGCGGACCTGCCACTCGGCGGTCAGGACCACCGCGGACAGCAGCGCGTTCAGTCCGAGTTTGTTGGCCCGGCAGAACGCGATGATGCGTTCGGTCTCCTCCGAGCCCAGCGTGCAGGACACCATCGGAACCAGCTGCGGCAGAACCGGATCGGACGCCGCGGCGGCCCGCCGCGACGGCGGCAGATCGTAGGCGAACATCGCGCCCATCAGCCGCTCCAGACCGGAGCGGTTCTTCTTCTCGATGCCGCGGTCGGCAAGGATCTTCTCCATCGAATCCGGCGCCGGGTGTACGGTGACCGGCCGGGCCTGCCCGGTCGTCACCAGATCGGTGTAGGTGGTGAACAACTCCTCCACCAAGCTGAACTGGTGGTGGCCGTCGGCGAGGCTGTGATGGATGTACAGCGTCGGCTCGACCTTGATGTCAGAACCGGCGCCGTCGCGCACCACGACCCGCAGTCCGACCAGCGCCGCACTCTGGTCGAACAACGGCGCCGGCGCCTCGGCGTCGGGACCGTCGAGTTCGATCACGTCGATGCCGGGGTGCAGCAGGTCGTCCAGGACGATCTCGTAGCGGCCGTCGGCACCCTTCTCCAGGTGACCAGCCAGCACTGGGTGCGCCTGGAGCAGCAGGTCGA
>NZ_JBIIOV010000161.1:0-7434 GCF_044342925.1 Mycobacterium sp.
CCCGATGTGTGGCGGCGGCGGCGGTATGGGCGGGGGCGGCATGGGTGGCGGCATGCACGGTATGGCCGCGACGGTGGCTCCGTAGCGCAATGGCTCTCGGCGACATGACATCCCGCGAATGGCCCGCCCTTGGGCGGAGAAGGAGCAGAACGTGAACATAGCGGCGATGGTGGGTATGCCTGGAGAGGCGCTGCGGGTGCCGCGTCCGGTGTGGCGGCAGTCGCTCACCGACGCCGTGCGGTCGGCGTTCGCCTACCACTACGAACGCAACGACTTCTACCGCGCCCAGTGCGAGGGCGTCACTCCGGCCGATGTCACGAATTACGAGGATCTGCATCGGATTCCGCTGCTCCCGGTCGGGATGTTCAAGCAGGCCGGCTCCCATGTCCTGCTGACCGGCGGACTCGCCGACATCGATACCGAGATCCGCTCTACCGGCACAGGGGGCGTGCCGTCGGTGGCCCGTCGGGACGCGCTGACGACAACGAGGGCCTCGGTCGGGATTCTCGGCGGTTATCGCGACTTCTTCGGCATCTCCAGTGGCGCAGGTCTGTTCCTGTGCCCATCGACGGCCGAGGTGCCCGAGATGGGGATGGTCAAGGTGTTCAACCTGATGACCGCGATGCTCGACGATCACCGCTACCTGGTGAAGGACTATTCCTTCGATCCCGAAGAGGCGCTTGCCTACCTGCGCCGCTGGGAGGGCACGATGACGCGGCACATCATCGGTCCGCCATTCATCGTGGCCAGGTTCATGCGGTATCTGGAGTTGGAATCCGTTCCGCTGAGCCTGGATCCGGAGTCGATGATCGTCATGCTCGGCGGATGGAAGCAGTACACCGGACGCTCCATCAGCCGCGAGGAGTTCAACGACAAGGCCGAGCGCTTCCTGGGTGTGCAGCGCTCCCGGATCCGCGACATGTACGGGATGATCGAGTCCAACATGCTCGCCATCGAGTGCGAGCACCACCGCAAACACGTGCCGCCGTGGTGCTATGTGTCGATCCGCGATATCACCGATCCCGCAATTGAACTCGAACCGGGCAAGACCGGCGGCATCGCGATTCTGGATGCGCTCAACACCGCCTACCCCGGCTTTCTGCTCTCCGACGACGTCGGGGAGGTCGATGACAGCGATTGCCCGTGCGGTCGTACCGGACAGACCGTGCGGTTCCGTCGTCGCCGTCAGGGGGCCGAATTGGGTTGTTGCGCGGTCAGTATCGAGAAGTACCTCGACTCCAATCAGATCGTCGCTGAGTGTGAACTTGCGGACGCATCCGGGAGCAGGTGAGCGTGCCGCGGTTCAGCGCAGAGGTGATCGAGCACTTCACCAACCCGCGTAACTGCGGACGGTTGGACGGCCCCGACGTGGCCGCCTTTGTCGGCAATCCGGTGTGCGGTGATCAGATTCTTCTGACCGCCCGCATCCGAGACGACGCCGTCACGGAGACGGCCTTTGAGGCATTCGGCTGTTCGTCCTCGCTGGCGGTCGCCTCGATCCTGACCGAGCGCCTCACCGGGATGGCGCTTGCCGAGATCGCCGGTCTAGATGCCGACCGGGTAGCCGATTGGGCCGGCGGGATGGCGCCGGCGCAGCGACATGTGGCCGAACTCGGCGCCGACGTGGCGCAGCGACTGGCGGCGAACTACCGTTCCGGAGTCTCCGATGACGGGCCCGCCAACGATGGCTGAGCTTTATCTGGACTACGCCGCCACCGCCCCCCTGCTACCGGCCGCCGCCAGCGCCGTACAGGCCGGCCAGGCTTTGGTGGGCAATCCTTCCAGCGGCCACGAGGCGGGCCGGGTGGCCGCCGACGCACTCGGTGCGGCGCGGCGGTCCATCGCCGGACTGTTCGGCCTCAGTCCGGCCGAGGTCGTCCTGACCTCTGGGGGCAGCGAATCCGACGCGCTGGCGTTGTGGGGCACCTTCGCCGCGCGGAAGTTCGAGGGGCATCTGGTGACGACCTCGATCGAGCACTCGGCGATCTTGGAGAACGCGCGGGCTCTCACCGAACTCGGTGTTGAGGTGACGTTCGTCGACCCCGGGCCCTGCGGGCACATCGCCACGGCCGATATCGCCGCCGCGATCCGACCGGACACCGCGTTGGTCTCGGTGATGCACGCCAACAACGAGACCGGAGCCATCCAGCCGGTCGAAGCGATCGCGGCAGTGGCCCGGCGTACCGGCGCGGCGTTCCACACCGACGCCGTGCATACCGCGGGAAAGCTGGATCTCAGTGCTCTCGGCGCGACTCTGATCTCGGTGTCGGCGCACAAGTTTGGCGGTCCGCGCGGGATCGGCGCCCTGGCGGTGCGCGCCGGCCACCGGCTCTCGCCGTTGATCAGGGGCGGAGCCCAGGAGGACGGTGTGCGGGCCGGAACTGAGAACGTGGCCGGGGCGATGGGAATGGCTGCCGCGGTTGATGTTTGCCTGCAGCGGCTGACGCCCGCCTACCGGCGGACCAGCCGCGCACTGCGCGAGCGGTTGACCGCGGCACTGCTGGATGCGGGTGGGGTCGAGGTCAACGTCACCGAACCGGTCCTGGCTGAGACGATCAGCGTCCGCTTCAACGGTGTCCGCGGCGACACCCTTGCCGACGCCCTCGACCTGCACGGGATCTACATCTCCACCGGCTCGGCCTGTCACGCGAAGGAGCAGAACGTCTCCCACGTGCTCAGCGCCCAGGGTCTCGCCGAGGAGGATGCCCGCTCGACGGTGCGGTTCTCGCTGGGACCCGACATCAGCGTCGAGGACATCGACCGGGTCGCATCGGTGACACTGCGATCGGTCGAGGGATTGCGGCGCGCGGCCGGGGTGGTCGGGGCCTACCGGTGATCGCGGTCAAAAATCTGCTGTTCGAGAAGGCGCGGCTCGTGATAGCCGTGCTGGGAGTTGCTTTCGGCGTTCTGCTGATGCTGGTCATGACGGGCCTCTTCGTCGGGACGACCAGGCAGGTAACCACCTATATCGACCATTCCCGCAACGCCGTGTGGGTGATGCAACCGGGGGTGTCGCAGATGTTCAAGGCGGTGTCCTGGTTGCCCGCCGACACGCGCGAACAGCTACTGGCGCTTCCCGAGGTGGCCTCGGCCGACCCGATCCTGGGATTGCCGTCGGACTTCGTCCACCGTGACACCCACACCGCGTATTTCGTCCTGGGCTATGACACCGCTACCGGGGTCGGGGGGCCGTGGTCGCTGTCGGCGGGCCGCAATGTCGATCGCCCCGGCGAAGTCGTGCTTGACCGGATTCTGGCGGGTAAGAACGGGATCGGCCTCGGCGACACCGTCCAGATCGTGGATGAGCGGTTCAGCGTCGTCGGCCTGTCTAATCAGACCGCCGCGGCGACGAACTACTACACCTTCATCGCGCTGCCGGATGCCGCGCGACTGCTGCGCGCGGGTAACCGGCTGTCTTACTTCCTGGTTCAACCGAAAACCGGCCTCAGCGACGAGCAACTGACCGAGGCGATCCGGCGCGGTGTGCCCGGGGTGGACGCATACACCTCAGCGACTTTCGCCGACAATAGCCGCGACATCATCGTCAAGATGATCGGTCGCCCCCTGAAGACGATGATCGCCATTGCGACGTTGGTCGGTATAGCGCTGGTGGGACTGACGATCTGGTCGCTGACCGCCGAGCAGATGACCGACTTCGGTGTGCTGAGGGCCATCGGTGTGGATCCGAACCAGTTGTGGCGCATAGTCGTCGGGCAGGCCGGGATCATTGCGGCACTGGGGTATCTGATCGGTGCGGCTATTGCCTACGGCGCCCAACTGCTGCTCGGCGATCGAATGGGTGATGTCACCATCGCGATCACCCCCACCATGCTGGCTGCCGTAGCAGCGGGCACCGTCGTCATGGCTGTGCTCGGATCAGTGCTGCCGGCGCGCCGCATCGCCCGGATCGACCCTGCGATCGCGTTTCGGCGCTGAGAGGAAAACCATGCTTTGCCCGATCTGCCACCACGACGCCGCCCCGCCGCGATGTGCCCGCTGCAACCGCCCGGTGCTGGACCGCGCATCCGATCCCGTCCTGGAACTCGTTGGTGTCACGCATCATTACGGGACGGGTGAGGCTGCGGTGCAGGCGTTGGGCGGCATCAGCGCATCGGTGGATCGTGGACAGGTCATGTTGGTTGTGGGGCCCTCCGGTGGCGGCAAGACCACGGCGCTGCTGATCATGGGCTTGCTGCTGACCCCGGATTCGGGCACCGTGCGGATCGGAGGCCGCGATGTCAGCGCGCTCTCCGAGCGAGAGCGCGCTCACTTGCGGCTGATGCGCTTGGGTTTTCTTTTCCAGGACTACAACCTGATCAACTCGCTGACCAGCGTGGAGAACGTGGCCGTCCCGTTGCGCTACGCCGGCATCCGCAAGTCGGCCGCTCTCGCCAGGGCGACTGAACTACTAGACACCCTGGGACTGGCACACCGACGCGGGCATCGGCCGACGGAACTATCTGGAGGCGAGAAACAGCGGGTGGCAACCGCGCGCGCTCTGGCAATGGGACCAGACCTCATCCTGGCCGATGAGCCCACCGCGAACCTGGATTCGGCCACCGGTCGAAGGGTGAGCGAGCAACTCGCTGAAGCGGCCAGAGCCCACGATGCCGCCGTGGTGATCGTCACCCACGATTCGCGTCTGGACGACATCGCCGACCGGGTCGTCCACCTCGAAGACGGCCGAATCCTCGAGGCGACGGGCTGATCTGTGTCAGTTGTTCACGGATTGGGTGGGCACCCGGGTCATTCGGATCGCCCTGACTCGCCTGTTCATCGCCTTGCGCATGACGTTTCGGTACAGCCAACCCTTCATGCCGCGGGCATTGACGCCGTACTTGCGGTAGAAGGCGTCGGGGTCGTCGAAGACGCCGAGGTCCCGGTTGATCCCGGTTGCCTGGATGGCGGTGTCCGTTCCGTGCCACTCGATAGTGGGGTTCTGCAGATCCTCGGTCCCGATGCCGTAGCCAAGAAATGGCCCCGAGCGCTGACCGGTGTGCGCCTGCACTCCCGCCAGGAAGCCGCCGTCGACGATGACTCCCTCCAAACCCACCCAGCGGTCGCCCACATTGACCTCGGCCCAGGTGTGGATGATGCTGCGAGGAGCGAACCAGTACATCGGCGCGACCATCACGCCATGCTGAAGGCTCTTGTCGACGGTGGCGCCGTGCAGGCGGCAGCCAATGCCGATTGCCCTCAACAGGGCCATCAGCAGCGTCGTCTTGGTGTTGCACTGACCGTATCCGTCGGCCAGCACCGTCGAGGCAGCCAAATCGTCGGAGGTGTTGTAGCCAAACGGAATCTGGTCCCGGACGAAGTTGTACACCGCGCCGATCCGGTCCTCTTCGGGAAGCCGGCACCAGCCCTGCTGGTCCACGAACTGGGCGATCGTCGGATCGTCGATGTTCAGCAGCGCGGTGCCTCGGCGATAGCGGTCCTCCATAACCAGGAGCCTACGCACATCCCTGGTCGAATTCGGGTGCCTTCCGCTGTTTCGTGTTCTGAAGCATTGCTGGGCAACGCTTTTGGGAGGAGGAAAGTACGTTGATCGTCGCCGTCAAAAACCTCGCCGTGGAACGCACCCGCTTGATCCTGTCGGTACTCGCCGTCGGGTTCGCGGTTCTGCTGGTTCTGGTGATGGCCGGCATCTTCGTCGGCACCACCCGGCAGGTCACTACCTACATCGACCATTCCCGCAACGCCGTCTGGGTCGTCCAACCCGGGGTGTCGCAGATGTTTCGGGCCGTGTCGTGGCTGCCGGCCGACACCGCCGGCCAGGTTAAGGCGTTGCCCGAAGTTGCTTCGGCAGAACCGATCCTCGGCCAGCCCTCCGATTTCGTCCACAACGGCGAGCAGACGGCCTATTTCGTGGTGGGCTATGACCCAGTCACCGGGGTTGGAGGTCCGTGGAAGCTGGCCGCCGGCCGGGATATCAGCGCTGCCGGTGAAGTCGTCTTGGACCGGGTGTTGGCCGCGAAGAACGGGATCCGCCTCGGTGACACGGTCCGCATCATCGATGGGGATTTCACCGTGGTCGGCCTGTCCAGCCAGACCGCAGCGTTGGGCAACTTCTACGCGTTCATCTCGCTGCCCGACGCCGCACGACTGATGCGGGCGGGAAATCGACTGTCCTACGTCCTAGTCCAGCCGTCGCCGGGAAACACCCCCGAACAGGCGGCGGCGGCGATTCGGGAGCGGGTGCCCGGGGCCGACGCCATGACGTCGGAGGAGTTCGCCCGGAACAGCCGCGACATCATCATCTCGATGATCGGGCGCCCCTTGAAGGCCATGATCGCCATCGCGGCCCTGGTCGGTGTCGCGCTGATCGCGCTGACGGTACTGGCCTCGACCAACGAACAGATGGTCGATTTCGGGGTTCTGCGGGCCGTCGGCGTACGTGGTGGCCAACTGTGCCGCACCGTCCTCGGGCAGGCGGCGCTCATCGCCGCACTGGGCTATCTGGTCGGTGCCGCGCTGGCCTACACCGCGCAGTTCCTCATTCGCGACCGACTCGGTGATGTGACCATCGCGGTCACGCCGGGCATGCTGGCGGCCATGGCGTTGACCACCGCCGTCATGGCCGCCCTCGGTTCACTGCTGTCGCTTCGCCGTGTCACCCGCATCGATCCGGCCATGGCGTTCCGGCGCTGACCGGCCGCCCTAGAGAGAGATCACCGATGGACGAGAAACATTCCCTGCCAACACTTCCTGAACCGGGGGAGATCGTGGCGGCGATACGAACCGGATTGGTCAAACTTCTGCCCCCGGAAGATCTCGCCCAGGTGGATCTCGACGCCCTCGACGCCTCGACCCCACTGCTGAGTT
Source organism: Mycobacterium sp. (assembly GCF_044342925.1). Lineage (GTDB taxonomy): Bacteria > Actinomycetota > Actinomycetes > Mycobacteriales > Mycobacteriaceae > Mycobacterium. The sequence goes on from NZ_JBIIOV010000161.1 coordinate 6,826, forward strand.
TGCCGGTCGACTCCGCGGTACTCATGGGCCTCGTCAATGAACTCGAGGACACCTTCAGAGTGTTCATCGACGAGGAGGCTGCGTTTTCCTTCGAGGTCCTCGGCGATGTGTCGGACTACATCCGAAACCGCATCGCCGACCGCGCCGGGCGACTCAACGGCCCGTGACCCCATTCTCGCCAGCCCTGCAGGCCTATGTGGCTCGGCACGCGCCTGCGGTGGCCACCGGTGCCGTCGACTATCCCCTGCTGCTTCGGGACTATCACGCTCAGTTCGATTTCTATGACAGTCGGGAGCATCTGGCGACGATGCCGGGTGCTGCGCTGGCCGGCGCGGTCGCGGTCCGGGCCGGCGCACTGGCCGCGCGGGGAGTAGGTCCCGGCGACCGGATCGTGATGATCGCCGCGAACACCGAGCCGTATGTGTCGACACTGCTTGCGGTTCTGCTGCTCGGCGCGGTGCCATGCGCTGTTGCGGCCCCGCCCACCCCGTCGCGGGAGGACTCCGCCGGCGTTCAGCATCTGCGGGCCGCGCTCCAGGTCCTTGCCCCAGTGCTTGTGCTGGGTCCACCCGAAACGGTTGGTGCGCTGTCCCATTCGGGACTGGTCGG
>NZ_JBIIOV010000022.1:0-27434 GCF_044342925.1 Mycobacterium sp.
CTGCGCTCAGCCGAACGCCTCGTCGATGATCTCCTGCTGTTCGACGGCGTGCACCTTCGACGACCCCGACGACGGCGCTGACATCGCCCGCCGCGAGATGCGCTTGATGCCCGTCAGCTTCTCGGGCAGCAGCTCCGGCAGCATCAGTCCGAACGTGGGCCACGCACCCTGGTTGGCCGGTTCCTCCTGCACCCAGAAGAACTGCCGCGCGTTCGGGTAGCTGTCCAGGGTGTTGGCCAGCCGGCGCTTGGGCAGCGGAGCCAATTGCTCGACCCGCACGATCGCGACGTCGTCGCGGCCGTCCTTCTGCTTACGGGCCTCCAGCTCGTAGTAGATCTTGCCGCTGGTGAGCAGAACCCGGGTGGCCTTGTTGCGGTCGCCGTCGCCGTCGGTGTAGGTCGGTTCCTCCAGGATCGAGCAGAACTTGCGCTCGGTGAAGTCGCGGATATCGCTGACCGCCGCCTTGTTGCGCAACATCGACTTCGGGGTGAACACGATCAGCGGCCGGTGCACGCCGTCCAGGCCGTGCCGGCGCAGCAGGTGGAAGTAGTTCGCCGGGGTGGACGGCATCGCGATGGTCATCGAGCCCTCGGCCCACAGCTGCAGGAATCGCTCGATACGCCCGGAGGTGTGGTCGGGTCCCTGCCCCTCGTGGCCGTGCGGCAGCAGCAGAACGACGTCGGAGAGCTGACCCCACTTGGCCTCGCCGGAACTGATGAACTCGTCGATGATCGACTGAGCGCCGTTGACGAAGTCGCCGAACTGCGCCTCCCACAGAACAATCGCCTCGGGGTTGCCCACCGAGTAGCCGTATTCGAAACCGACCGCGGCGTACTCCGACAGGGGAGAGTCGTAGATCAGGAAGCGTCCGCCGGTGGATGTGCCGTCCGGATTGACGGTCAGCAGATCCAGTGGGGTGAACTCAGCGCCGGTGTGCGGGTCGATCACCACGGCGTGGCGCTGAGTGAAGGTGCCGCGCTTGGTGTCCTGACCCGACATCCGGATCAGTTTGCCCTCGGCCAGGAAGGTGCCCAGCGCGAGCAGTTCGCCGAACGCCCAGTCCACCTTGCCCTCGTAGGCCATCTCGCGGCGCTTCTCCAGCACCGGCTTGACCCGGGGATGCACGGTGAAGCCCTCCGGCACCGTCAGGTGCGCGTCGCCGATACGGGCCAGCAGCGACTTGTCCACCGCGGTGGTCATCCCGCGCGGAATCATCTGCGCCATCTCCACCGATTCGCTCGGCTCGACCGCTTGCTTCTCGAGTTCGCGGACCTCGTTGAACACCTGCTCCAGTTGGCCCTGGTAGTCGCGCAGGGCGTCCTCGGCCTCCTTGATGGAGATGTCGCCGCGGCCGATCAGCGCCTCGGTGTAGCTCTTGCGGACACCGCGTTTGGTGTCGATCACGACGTACATCGCCGGGTTGGTCATCGACGGGTCGTCGCCCTCGTTGTGGCCGCGCCGCCGGTAGCACAGCATGTCGATGATGACGTCCTTGTTGAACTTCTCACGGAAGTCCGTCGCCAGCCGGGCCACCCAGACGCACGCCTCCGGATCGTCGCCGTTGACGTGAAAGATCGGTGCCCCAACCATTTTCGCGACATCGGTGCAGTACTCCGACGACCGCGAGTATTCGGGCGCGGTAGTAAAGCCGATCTGGTTGTTGACGACGATGTGGATGGTGCCGCCGGTGCGGTAGCCCTTGAGTAACGCCAGGTTCAGTGTCTCGGCGACCACGCCCTGGCCGGCGAAGGCGGCATCCCCGTGCAGCATCAGGGGAACTACGGTGAATTCGCGCGGGTTGCCGTCGGCATCGACCTCGGAGATCAGGTCCTGCTTGGCGCGCACCAGACCCTCCAGCACCGGGTCGACGGCCTCCAGGTGTGACGGGTTGGCCACCAGCGACACCTCGATGTCGTTGTCGCCGAACATCTGGATGTAGGTGCCGGTGGCGCCGAGGTGGTACTTGACGTCACCGGAGCCGTGCGCCTGCGACGGGTTGAGGTTGCCCTCGAACTCGCTGAAGATCTGCGAGTACGGCTTGCCGACGATATTGGCCAGCACGTTGAGCCGCCCACGGTGCGGCATACCGATGACCACCTCGTCGAGCCCATGCTCGGCGGCCTGGTCGATCACGGCGTCCATCATCGGGATCACCGACTCGGCGCCCTCCAACGAGAACCGCTTCTGCCCAACGTATTTGGTCTGCAGGAAGGTCTCGAACGCCTCGGCGGCGTTGAGCTTGCTCAGGATGTACTTCTGCTGGGCGACGGTCGGCTTGTCGTGGCGGACCTCGATCCGCTCCTGCAACCACTTCTGCTGCTCAGGCTCCAGGATGTGGGTGTATTCCACGCCGATGTGCCGGCAGTACGCATCGCGCAGCACCGACAGCACGTCGCGCAGTTTCTTGTGCTGCTGGCCGGAGAAGCCGTCGACCTTGAACTCGCGGTCGAGGTCCCACAGCGTCAGGCCGTGGGTGAGCACGTCGAGGTCAGGGTGCATGCGGAAGCGGTTCTTGTCCAGCCGCAGCGGATCGATATCGGCCATCAGATGGCCGCGGTTGCGGTAGGCGGCGATCAGTTCGATGACGCGGGCGTTCTTGTCGACGATCGAGTCGGGGTTGTCGGTACGCCAGCGCACCGGTTCGTAGGGGATTCCGAGGTCGAAGAAGATCTCTTCCCAGAAGTCGTCGGAGAGCATCAGCTGATGGATGGTGCGCAGGAAGTCGCCGGACTCCGCGCCCTGGATGATGCGGTGGTCGTAGGTCGAGGTCAGCGTGATGAGCTTGCCGACGCCCAGTTCGGCGATGCGTTCCTCGCTGGCACCCTGGAACTCCGCCGGGAACTCCATCGCGCCCACGCCGACGATCGCGCCCTGTCCGGCCATCAGCCGGGGTACCGAATGGACGGTGCCGATGGTGCCGGGGTTGGTCAGCGAGATGGTCACCCCGGCGAAGTCCTCGGCGGTCAGCTTGCCGTCGCGGGCTCGTCGCACGATGTCCTCGTAGGCCGCGACGAACTCGGCGAATTGCATACTCTCGCAACCCTTGATGGCCGCGACCACCAGCGAGCGCTTACCGTCCTTGCCGGCCAGATCGATCGCCAGGCCCAGGTTGGTCTGGGCCGGTGTGACCACGTTCGGCTTTCCGTCGATGACGGCGTAGTGGCGGTTCATGTTCGGGAACTTCTTCACCGCCGTGACGATCGCGTAGCCGAGCAGATGGGTGAAGCTGATCTTGCCGCCGCGGGTGCGCTTGAGGTGGTTGTTGATGACGATGCGGTTGTCGATCATCAGGGTCGCCGGGATGGCTCGCACGCTGGTCGCGGTCGGGATCTCCAGCGAAGCGTCCATGTTGCGCACAACGGCCGCGGCCGCGCCGCGCAACACCTGGGTTTCCTCGACGGCAGGCGGGGCGGCCGGTTCCGCCGGCGCCGAAGCCGGGGCCGGAGCGGGGGCAGCGGCCGGCGCAGGGGCAAGAGCGGGGGCAGTGGCCGGCGCAGGGGCAAGAGTGGGGGCAGCGGGCTGTGGAGCCGGGGCGGGTGGTGCCACAGCGGCTGGGGCGGCGGGCGGCGGCGGTGCCGGGGTGGGCGGGGCTTGCGGTGCCGGTGCGGTGGCCTGCGGGCTGGGCGGAGTCGGACGCGCGGGCTGTCCGTTGGACGCCGACGTCGCCCGATCTGAAGGCTCGGGGTGGTAGTCGACGAGGAACTCGTGCCAACTCGGATCCACCGAGGACGGGTCGTCGCGGAACTTGCGGTACATCTCCTCGACCAGCCACTCGTTCTGGCCGAAAGGTGAACTCGTGTTGCTCACGGAAACGCTCGCCTCGATTCTGCTGCCTTGTGTTGTGGCCACTGAAGGACCAACGTGTCAAGGCTATCTCGTGAGCGGGGTTCTAAACCGGGGTCTAAGCCTGTTCGATGGCGGGCAGATCGCCGGGGCCGGGCAGCACGTGCAGCGTCACGGGCCAGCGGGCCGGCGCCGGGCCGAACGCCTTGCGGGCGTTCCCCACGATCTTCTTGCCCATCATCCGGTTGCCGCCGCCGCCCACCGCCGCGCCGATGCCGACGGGCAGCGCTTTGCCGAACGCCATGGCGGTCCGCTTGATGGCGTACTTCTTCACGAAGTACTGCGTCATCTGCGAGTTGAGCTGAGACACCACCGGCAACGGCAGCAACTCCGCCTCGGCCAGCCACGCCCCGCTCGTCCGTCCCGCGCCGAGCAGGTCCTTGACCCCGCCCGAACCGTCCTCGCCGACCAGCGCGGCCAGCACCAGCGTGCGCCGGCGCTCGCGGTCCTCGACGGGGATGCCGTGCACCTCGGCGACGGCCAGCACGAAGGCCGCGGTCGTCTCCAGGAACAGCACGGTCTCGCCGGCCACCGCGGACAGCGCGGTGATGGTGCCGATGCCGGGGAAGGCCGCCGCGGAACCGACCGCAGCGCCGCTGGCCATCACCGCGGCCAGATAGTGCTTCTCCAGCTTGGTGACGATCTCCGCCGGAGTGGCGTTCGGGTTGGCCCGACGCAGCCGCGCCACGTAGGCCTTGACGGCGGGGGCCTGCAGCCGGGAGCTCGACTCCAGGATGTGGGACAGCGCCTTGGCCGACATTCCCGAGTCCTCGGGTTTGGCCGGCAGATTTTCCGGCGACGACTGCTTACGGCAAAACTTCATCGCGGGCCTTCCGTCCGGGCCAGAGGTTCCTCCGGCGTGGTGTTCAGGCTAACGAATGGTCCAGTCCGGAAAGTGCCCGGCGGTGACCCGTGTCACCGCCGCGCTCAGCGGCCCCCGACGTCGGGATACCGCAGCACCGCCCCGATCCCGTCGGCCGGGGCCAGTCGCTCGTCGGTCCGGACCAGCGCAGCGCCGGTCGACACCGCGAGCAAAGGAAGTGCCTCGTCCGCGCGCAGCACCCGGTCGGGGGCGCCGCCCAGATCGGAGACCGTGGCCGCGTCGGCGCCGATCAGAGCCAATTGATCGTGGTCGGCCACCACCGTCGCCTCGCCGAGATCGCCGATGATCAGGGTGTCCACCGCGCCGTCGCGCAGTGCCGCCGTGACGTCGGCCAGGCCCTCGACGGCCAGGCCGGTGCCGCGCCCGGCGGCGAAGCGCTGCGCGGCGTCGTCGACGGCGGCCAGCCGCAGCTTGCCCAGTTCCACGCCGATCTCCTGCTCCACCGCGGCCTGGTCGGTGCCGCCCGTGCGCCCGCCACCCGGCAGTTGCACCGCCGTGCCGGCGACCCGCTCGGGCAGCGCCGCGGCCAGCTCGGTGCGCGCATCCCCGGTGAGAAATACGACGTCGACGGCGTTCTCGTCGAACAGATGGGTGATCCGGTCGGTAACCTCGCGGATGTTCTTGCGGACGGCCTCCTCGACCCGTCCCTGCGCTCCGCCGTATTCGGCGCCCTCGGCCGCATGTGCCTTGTGCACCGGGTGGCCGGTGCCGTCCACGCTCTCGGCGCGGGCGGCGCCGTCGCGCAGGACGATGTCGGCGCCAGTGTGGTCGACGGTCACGAGCATGTAGGTGGTGTGCAGCATGCCGTGCTCGATCACCGGGACGATGTAGGGCAACTCCGAGACCCGCAGGACGGTCGTGGGCGGCGGTGCGTCGAGATGCTCGTCGAGCACGATGTGTGTTCCGGACGCGATCACGACGCGGCCGCTGTGCCCCACCGGCGGGTGCTTCGCGCGCACCGCGGTGTCGAGCGCCTCGATCACCGCGGCGTCGACGGTGTCTTCGAGGTTCTTGCGGACATCACGGAGTCGGGCGTCGAGTTGGGCTGCGGCGTCGGCGGTGTCGTGCGAATCGTCGAAGTAGACGGACACGAACGGGCCTGACGCGGTCAGAAGTCGGCGGAAACGGTCGGCGTGCATGGATATCCCCCTTGGTTGTTTTCTCTCTCGTCAACCTAACAACCCCGGCAGGGGCCACTACGGGTGCGGCTGGCAGCATCTGTGTGCATGAGTGATTCGGCGCCCGTAAGGACGACGGCGCCGGGAGAGATCGCCAACCCATGGAACACGTTGTGGGCCATGCTGGTCGGCTTTTTCATGATCCTGGTCGACTCGACCATCGTCGCGGTGGCCAACCCCAGCCTAATGGCGGCGTTCAGCATCAGCGACTACGACACCATCATCTGGGTCACCAGCGCCTATCTGCTGGCTTACGCGGTACCGCTGCTGCTGTCCGGCCGGCTCGGCGACCGGTACGGCCCGAAGAAGATCTACATGCTCGGGCTGGCCGTCTTCACGCTGGCATCGCTATGGTGCGGCATGTCCGGGTCCGTCGGCATGCTCATCGCCGCCCGGGTGGTGCAGGGCGTCGGCGCGGCGCTGCTGACGCCGCAGACCCTGTCGACGATCACCCGCATCTTCCCGCAGGATCGCCGCGGTGTGGCGCTGAGCATGTGGGGTGCCACCGCCGGGGTGGCGACACTGGTCGGCCCGCTGGCCGGCGGCGTTCTGGTTGACCACTTCGGCTGGTCGTGGATCTTCTTCATCAACGTCCCGATCGGCATCGTCGGCCTGGTGCTGGCCGCCCGGCTGATCCCGGTGCTGGAATCCCACCCGCACCGTTTCGACGTTCTCGGGGTGCTGCTCTCCGGCGTCGGGCTGTTCCTCATCGTGTTCGGCTTGCAGGAGGGCCAGACCCAGGATTGGAAGCCCTGGATCTGGGCGACGATCGGCGGCGGGCTGACCGCCATGGCGCTGTTCGTCTACTGGCAGTCGGTCAACCGGCGCGAACCGCTGATTCCGCTGGCGATGTTCGCCGACCGCGACTTCAGCCTGGCCAATGTCGGCATCGCCGTGATCGGTTTCGCGGTCACCGCGATGATCCTGCCGTTGATGTTCTACGCCCAGTCGGTCTGCAGCCTCACCCCGACTCAGGCGGCGCTGCTGACGGCGCCGATGGCCGTCGCCAGCGGCGTGCTGGCTCCGTTCGTCGGCCGCGTCGTCGACCGCGCGCACCCCCGTCCGATCATCGGGTTCGGCTTCTCGACGCTGGCGGTCGCCCTGCTGTGGCTGTCGGTCGAGATGACGCCGACCACCCCGATCTGGCGGTTGCTGCTGCCGTTGGGGGTGATGGGCGTCGGCATGGCGTTCATCTGGGCGCCATTGGGCGCCACCGCCACCCGCAACCTCCCGCCCCGGCTGGCCGGCGCCGGTTCTGGTGTCTACAACACCACCCGGCAGGTCGGTTCAGTGCTCGGCAGTGCGAGCATGGCCGCGTTCATGTCAGCCCGTCTCAGCGCTGAAATACCCTCCGGGCCAGAAGGTTCGGCGTTGTACGGCGAGTCCGACGTGACGCAACTTCCGCCCTTCCTGTACGACCCGTTCGCCCACGCGATGTCGCAGTCGATCCTGCTGCCGGCGTTCGCGGCGCTGTTCGGGGTAGTGGCAGCGATCTTCCTGATCGGTCCGTCAACGCAGGTTTTGGAGATCAGTCGAACAGCACCGCGGGATTGAGGTAGCCGGTCGGATCCAGCGCCGCTTTGACGGTGCGCATCGCGGCGATGTCCCCGGACTCCCGCGACATCCCCAGGTAGGCGCGTTTGCGGCTGCCCACCCCGTGCTCGGAACTGACGTTCCCGCCATGGGCGGCAATGAGTTCCATCATCGGGGCGTAGAGCCGGGCTTCGCATTCGGCGTCACAGCGCAGCACATTGAGGTGCAGGTTGCCCTCCCCGACGTGGCCGAACAACAGCGGAATCGCTTCTGGGGCATGGCAGCTCACCAGATGCGCTGCATCGGCGGCGAATGACGCCACCGCCGACAGCGGCAGCGAGATGTCGAACTTGACCGGCGGGCCGAACAGGCCCACCACTTCCGCCATGGCCTCGCGCAGCTGCCAGAGCCGTTGCTGGGCAACCGAATCAACGCCGACCGCCGGCGGTTCGTACAGCGGCGCGTCGTCCAGTGCGGCTGCCAGCCGGTCGGTGGGGTCGATGTCACCGGCCAGTTCGACGAGCAGCAGCCAGTCGCCGGACACCGGCGGAGCAAGGTCGAGATGTTCGGCGGCCAGCGCTGCAGCCCGGCCGTCGACGAGTTCCAGCGCCGCGATCGTCTCGACCTCGCGCAGCATCCGGCCGGCGCGCACCAGGGTGTCCAGTCCGTCGAAGCCGCACACTGCGGTAACCCGGTGCCGAGGCGCGGGGTGCAGGCGCAGATCGACGCTCGTGATGACACCCAGGGTGCCCTCCGCTCCGACGAACAACGACGTCAGGTCGTAGCCGGTGTTGTCCATCGGCACCCGCGGGTGCCGGCGCACCACCGACCCGTCGGGCAGCACCACATCCAGGCCGAGGATCTGTTCCCGCATGGACCCGTACCGCACGGTGCGCAGGCCGCCGGCATTCGTCGCGGCCATCCCGCCGATGGTGGCTGAATCGCGGGCGGCCAAGTCCACACCGAACAACAGACCGGCGCCCGACGCCGCGCTGTGCAGCTGCCCCAGGGTGACCCCCGCGCCCACCCAGACCTGCCGTTCGGCCCGGTCGACGGCGCCGATCCCGGTGAGCCGCTCGGTGGACAGCAGAACGTCGTCGAAGTGGGGCACCGTCCCGGCGACCAGCGAGGTGCGCCCGCCCTGCACGGTCACAGCGGTCCCGGCGTGGCGGCAGGCCCGCAGCACCGCGGCCACCTCCTCGGTACTGCCCGGACGCACCAGCGCGGTGGCGGCACCGCGGTAGCGGCCGGTCCAGTCCACACTGCGGGCGGCCAGTACGTCGGCGTCGGTGCTGAGGTGTTTCGCACCGACGATGGTGGACAGCGCGGCCAGGACGTTGCTCGGCGTGGTCATGGCTGGGCCGAGAGGAATAGGAACGTCGCCAACAGGACCAGATGCACCACGCCCTGCAGGGGCAGTGCGCGGCCCTGCGCCAGCGTCAGCACCGAAACGATGACCGACAGCGTCAGCAACACGATCTGCGTCGGTTCCAGGCCCAGCGTCAGCGGTCCGGGCAGCCAGATCATGGCGATCGCGATCGCCGGAATGGTCAGGCCGATCGACGCCATCGCCGAGCCGTAGGCGAGATTCAGGCTGGTCTGGACGCGGTTGCGGGCCGCGTTGCGCACGGCGGCGATGGTCTCCGGTGCCAGCACCAGCACGGCGATCACCACGCCGACGACCGGATACGGCAGACCCAGCCCGGTGACCGCGTCCTCGATGGCCGGCGACAGCAGCTTGGCCAGACCCACCACCGCGACAAGTGCGGTCAGCAGCAACGCGAGGCTGAGCGCGGCGGCGGGTCGCGGCGGCGGGTCGGCGTGCCCGTCGCCGTCCTCGTCGAGCAGGCCGATCACGCGGCCGTGCCGATCAGCCGCTACCGGGAGGAAGAAGTCACGGTGCCGGATGGTCTGGGTGAACACGAAAGCGCTGTAGAGCACGAGCGAGGCCACCGCCGCGAAGACGAGTTGGGAACTGGAGTACTGCAGACCTGCCGCGCTGACGGTGAACCCGGGCAGCACCAGACAGACTCCGGCCAGCGTCACCACGGTGGCCAGCGCAGAGCCCGAACCGGAGGCGTTGAACGACACCAGGCGGTGCCGAAGCGCTCCGACGAGCAGGCTGATGCCGACGATTCCGTTGAGGGTGATCATGACCGCCGCGAAGACGGTGTTGCGGGCATACGTTGAGGCACCCGCCCCGCCGCCCACCATCAACATCACGATCAGTCCGACCTCGATCACGGTGACGGCTACGGCCAGTACCAGCGAGCCGAGTGGTTCGCCGACGCGGGCCGCGACCACCTCCGCGTGGTGGACGGCCGCGAGCACTGCCACCACCAGACAACCCGCGATGAGTGCCAGTGTCAGCGGATGTTCGTGCCGCGCCCAGGTGGCCAGCAGCACCGCCAGCGCCAGCAGTGGTGTCAGCAGCGTCCACCGCGGTTGTCCCCGCAACGCCGCGTCCATTCCTAGACCGTAGGCGGTTCGCTGTCAGCCGATGGGGTCGGTCAGGTCCGGCCAGCCCGGTTCGGGGACCTCAACGGACGTTGCCGATCAGTTCCACGCCGTTGCCGTTCCAGCGGAACTTCACCACGCTCTGCAGTCCCATCCCGCCGGCGAAGGTCAGTGCGACGGTGTCGCCGGTGCTCTGGGTGCCGTCGATGCCGTTGAAGCCATAGGTGTCCGGCACGCCGGTGGGGATGTACTTGCCGAGGTGGAACATCACCGCCCGGGTGTTCGGGTTCGGGGCGTTGGTGTTGGCCTTGACGATCACCGCCGACAGCTGGGCGCACTCGTTGTAGTTGCCGGCCACCGGTTCGGGGTTCCAGCCCTGCTGACTGCGCGGGTCCTTCGGCAGGTCGGCGACGGCCTTGGTGATCGCCGGTGCGGCCAGATTGACCGCGCACGGATCCGGTCCCGGGGGAGGCGGCGGGGGCGCCGCCGGGGTGGCAGCCGCAGACGGGGTGGCCGCAGAGGTCGACGGCATCGGGGTCTTGGACACCGTCGAGTCGCCGGAACCGCACGCCACCAGCAGAGCGGCGGCAGCAAAGCTCAGTGCCGAGAGCGTCAGCCGACTTCCCACACCGCAGCACGGTACCGGCGCGGCACCGCGGCACCGGGTATTACGCGCGACACGACTAGACTTCCCGCGCAATGACACCCCCTGATGACGGCGCCCCCACCGAAGCCGAGGCCCCCGCCGTAACCTTCGCTGACCTCGGCATTCACCCTGCGGTTCTGCAGGCGGTCACCGATGTCGGCTACGAGTCGCCGTCGGCGATCCAGGCCGCGACCATCCCGGCCCTGATGGCCGGCTCGGATGTGGTGGGTCTGGCGCAGACCGGCACCGGCAAGACCGCCGCGTTCGCCATCCCGATCCTGTCCCGCATCGACGTCACCAGCAAGCACACCCAGGCACTGGTGCTGGCCCCCACCCGCGAACTGGCCCTGCAGGTGGCCGAGGCGTTCAGCCGTTACGCCGCACACCTGCCGAAGATCAGCGTGCTGCCCATCTACGGCGGCCAGTCCTACACCGTGCAGCTGGCCGGGCTGCGGCGCGGGGCGCAGGTCGTCGTCGGCACCCCGGGCCGGGTGATCGACCATCTGGAGCGCGGCACCCTGGACCTCTCGCACCTGGACTACCTGGTGCTCGACGAGGCCGACGAGATGCTTCAGATGGGCTTCGCCGAAGACGTCGAACGCATCCTGTCCGACACCCCGGAGTACAAGCAGGTCGCGTTGTTCTCGGCGACCATGCCGCCGGCGATCCGCAAGATCACCAGCAAGTACCTGCACGACGCTGTCGAGGTGGCGGTCAAGTCCAAGACGGCGACCGCCGAGAACATCACCCAGCGTTTCATCCAGGTCGCCGGTCCGCGGAAGATGGACGCCCTGACCCGCATTCTCGAGGTCGAGCCGTTCGAGGCGATGATCGTCTTCGTCCGGACCAAGCAGGCCACCGAAGAGGTGGCCGACAAGCTGCGGGCGCGCGGGTTCAACGCGGCGGCCATCAACGGCGACGTTCCCCAGGCCGTGCGCGAGCGCACCATCGCGGCGCTGAAGAGCGGTTCTATCGACATCCTGGTCGCCACCGACGTGGCCGCCAGAGGCCTTGACGTAGAACGCATCTCGCATGTGCTCAACTACGACATCCCGCACGACCCGGAGTCCTACGTGCACCGCATCGGCCGTACCGGCCGCGCCGGACGGTCCGGCACCGCACTGCTGTTCGTGTCCCCGCGGGAACGCCACCTGCTCAAGTCGATCGAGAAGGTGACCCGCCAGCCGGTCACCGAGGTGCAGCTGCCGTCGGTCGAGGACGTCAACGCCCAGCGGGTGGAGAAGTTCCGCGATTCGATCAACGCCGCGATCGGCGGCCCCGGGTTCGACACGTTCCGGCGGCTCGTCGAGGCTTATGAGCGCGAGAACGACGTCCCGATGGCCGACATCGCCGCCGCCCTGGCGGTGCTGAGCCGCGACGGCGCGGAATTCCTGATGACCGAGCCGCCTTCGGCGGGCAGGAGCGGAGCGACCCGGGAATCAGACGGGGAGAAGCGCAAGGAGCGCCCCGAGCGTGAGCGCGCTCCCCGCAAGGTGCGCGACGATCTGGCCACCTACCGGATCGCGGTGGGCAAGCGGCACAAAGTCAACCCGGGTGCCATCGTCGGGGCGATCGCGAACGAGGGCGGCTTGCACCGCAGCGATTTCGGGCACATCAGCATCAAGGTGGACCACTCGTTGGTGGAGTTGCCGGCGAAACTGCCCCGTGAGACGTGGAAGAAACTGGAGAACACCCGCATCCAGGGTGTGCTGATCGACCTCAAACCCGACCGCGGCAACGCCGCGGGACCCCGGTTCTCCGGCGGAAAGCCGCACCGCCCGAAGCAATGACCGCGTCCACTGACGTCGGCGGACTGGAGGCCGTTTCGACCGTCGACCGTGTTCCGTCGCTCACCGGCGTCCGGGCATTGGCCGCGATGCTGGTGGTCGGCACCCACGCCGCCTACACCACCGGTAAGTACACCCACGGTTTCGCCGGACTTGTCTACTCCCGCATGGAGATCGGTGTGCCGATCTTCTTCGTGCTGTCGGGATATCTGCTGTTCGGGCCGTGGGTGAAGGCCGCGGCGGGCGGCGCCCCGGCGCCGTCGGTGCGGCGCTACGCCTGGCACCGGGTGCGCCGCATCATGCCGGCCTACGTCGTCACCGTACTGGTGGCGTACGCGATCTACCACTTTCGCGACGGCGGGCCCAACCCTGGTCACAGCTGGTGGGGCCTGTTCCGCAACCTGACCCTTACCCAGATCTACACCGACAACTACGGTTTCGCCCTGCTACATCAGGGACTGACCCAAATGTGGAGCCTGGCAGTGGAAGTCGCGTTCTACGTGGCGCTGCCGGTGCTGGCGTACCTGCTGCTGGTGGTGTTCTGCCGGCGGCGGTGGCAGCCGCGGCTGCTGCTGGCAGGCCTGGGCGGTCTGGCTCTGATCAGCCCGGCCTGGATGGTGCTGGTGCACACAGGCGATTTCCTGCCCGACGGCGCGAAGCTGTGGCTGCCGGGTTACCTGGTGTGGTTCCTGGGCGGAATGCTGTTGACGGTGCTGGCCGCCGTGGGCGCGCGATGCTACTGGTTCGTGGCGGTGCCGTTGGCGGTGATCTGCTACGTGATCGTCTCCACGCCGATCGGTGGTGAGCCGCAGACCTCGCCGTACGGGCTGACGCAGGCGCTGGTCAAGATGGCGTTCTATACGGTGATCGCGACGCTGGTGGTGGCGCCGCTGGCTCTCGGTAACCAGGGCTGGTACCCCCGGCTGCTCGCCAGCCGGCCGATGGTGTGGCTCGGTGAGATCTCCTACGAGATCTTCCTGGTGCATCTGGTCGTGATGGAGGTCGCCATGACTGAGGTGCTGCACTGGCACGTGTACACCGGGTCGATGCCGGGGCTGTTCGTGACGACGATGGTGCTGAGCATTCCGGTGGCCTGGCTGCTGCACCGGGTGACCCGGGTGCGCAGCTGAAAGTCAGATCAGCGCACCGGGATTGAGAATGCCGTCCGGATCCAGCGCGGTCTTGATCCGCCGGTTGAGCTCCATGGCCTCCGGCCCGAGCTGGCTTGCCAGCCAAGGCTTTTTGAGCCGGCCCACCCCGTGCTCGCCGGTGATGGTGCCGCCCAGGCTGATGGCCAGGTCCATGATGTCGCCGAACGCCTTCTCGGCGCGGGCGGTCATTGCGGCGTCGTCCGCGTCGTAGACGATAAGCGGGTGGGTGTTGCCGTCGCCCGCGTGTGCGATCACCGAGATGATCAAGTCTCCTTCGGCGGCGATCTTGGCCACCCCGGCCACCAGGTCCGCCAACGCGGGCAGTGGCACGCCGACGTCCTCCAGCAGCAGTGAACCTTTGGCCTCCACCGCGGGTATCGCGTAGCGGCGGGCGACGACGAACGCCTCACCCTCCGCCGGGTCGTCGGTCGAGAAGCATTCGGTAGCACCGGCTTCGGTGAACACCCGGGCCATGAACTCGGCGTCCGCGGCGCCGGCCGGGCCGCGGTCGTCGGAGGCGGCGACCATCATCGCCGCGGCGTTGCGATCCAAGCCCATCCGCAGCTTGTCCTCGACGGCGTTGATCGCCACCGAATCCATGAACTCCAGCATCGACGGCCGTATTTTGCCGGTGATCTCGACCACCGAACTGGCCGCGGCCTCCACCGAATCGAAGGTGGCCACCACGGTGGCCGTCGTGTGCTGCGGCGGCAGCAGCCGCAGCGTCACCTCGGTGACCACCCCGAGAGTTCCCTCGCTGCCGACGAAGAGCTTGGTCAGGCTCAACCCCGCCACGTCCTTCAGTCGCGGGCCACCCAGGCGCACCGCGGTGCCGTCGGCCAGCACCACCACCATGCCGAGCACGTAATCCGTTGTGACGCCGTACTTCACGCAGCATAGGCCACCGGCGTTGGTGGCGACGTTGCCACCGATGCTGCAGATCTCGTACGACGACGGGTCCGGCGGGTACCACAGGCCGTACTCGGCGACGCACTTCTTGACCTCGGCGTTGAGCAGGCCCGGCTGCACCACCGCGGTGCGGGTGACCGGGTCGACGGTGATCTCCCGCATCTTCTCCGTCGACAGCACGATGCCGCCGTCGACGGCCGTCGCGCCGCCGGACAGTCCGGTGCCCATGCCACGAGGTATCACCGGCACGCGGTTGGCGCTGGCCCAGCGCAGAACCGTCTGCACCTCTTCGGTTTTCGTCGGCCGCACCACCGCCAGCGGGGTTCCCGCGGCGGGATCGAGCGCGCGGTCGTGCCGGTAGGAGCCGAGGATGTCGGGATCGGTGACGACGGTGCCCTCGGGCAGGCCGGCGATCAGCTCCGGCAGTGCGGTCGCGGTCATTACGCCATCCTAGGAGGGGGCGGCCCCGCTGGTTGAGAACCGTCGTCGTCGAGCTCCCGCAGCGCCGGGATCCACGGGCATGCCAGAGCGAGCAGCGTGATCGGCACCGCCAGCGCCAGGAAGGCGGCGGTCAGCCCGAAGCGGTCGACCAGCGGACCGGCGAGCATGAAGCCGACCGGGCCAGCGGCGTAGGCCATCGACGTCATCACCCCCACCACCCGGCCGCGCAGATGCTCGGGGGTGCGGGTCTGCATCACCGAGTTGTAGATCGGGCCGATCGGGCCGTAGACCAGACCGACGATGGCCGAAAGCGCCAGGATCATCGGCAGCGGCGGCAGGAATCCGATGGCCAGCGATGCCGTCCCGAACGTCATCGTCGCGATCAGCACGGTGACCCGCTTGCTGGCGTAGCGGGACAGCACCGTCCAGCTCAGCGCGCCGACCAGGCCGCCGATCGACAGCGCCATCAGCACCCAGCCGAGCTGGGACGGCTCGTTGCGGTCGGAGAAGTACTTCGGGAACAGCACGCTCTCCATCGGCAGGTACAGGCCGGTCACCGCCAGGTCGATCAGCCCCAGGGTGCGCAGCACCTTGTTGCGCCAGACGAACCGCAACCCCTCCAGCACCCCGGACAGCACCCCGTCAGGCTGCTGCTCCGGCGGCGGACGGTCAGCGCCGGGCAGTCGCAGCGCCGCCATCGCCAGGATCGAGAAGAAGAACGCCCCAGTTGTGACCCACATGGTGTTCACCGCGCCGATGGTGGCGATCAGCACACCGCCGATGCCGGGCCCGGCGATGTAGGCGAGGCTGAACGTGGCCTCGTAGACGCTGTTGGTCTGGTCGAGCGTCCAGCCGGCCCGCTCGGCGGCCTCGGGCAGCATGGACTGGCGTGCGGTCACACCGGCCGGGTCGAAGAAGGCGCCGAGGGCGGCAAGCCCGGCCAGCACCGCGGTGGTGAGGCTTTCCATACCCGCCGTCAGGGCGAGGATCGGAATGGCCGCCATCGAGAGGCCTGACAGCGCGTCGGCGAGCATGGACACCCGCCGGCGACCGAGGAAGTCCACGGCGGTGCCGGCGATCAGAGTGGCGACCAGGAGGGGGAACGTCGCCGCGGCGGCCACCACCGAGGCCGAGGCCGCGCTTCCGGTGCGTTGCAGCACCAGCCAGGGCAGCGCCACCAGGGCGACGCCGTTGGCCGCCGCCGCCAGGAACGCCGATATGAGGATCAGCAGCCCCGGCCCGCGCGACGTCCTCATCGGCGAAAGCTTAGGTTCTGCTCATCTAGATTCTAGATTCTCGGTATGGCCAGCCACCCCCATCCGCGCACCGGTGCGCTGTTCGCCTCGCCGGTGCCGCCGGGGTCCGGGTGGCCGGGCGACCCCGCGACCGCGGCGACCCCGGTGGCGCACGACGCGGGGCAGGTCGCCCAACTGGCCACCGCTGTCGACGATCTGGGAGTCCTGGATGCCGAGGTGAGCGTCTGCCGGGCCTGCCCACGGCTGGTCGCCTGGCGCGAAGAGGTGGCCGTGGTCAAGCGGCGGGCATTCGCCGACGAACCCTATTGGGGCAGGCCGATAACGGGGTGGGGATCGCTACAGCCCAAGATTCTGATCCTCGGTCTCGCCCCCGCCGCGCACGGCGGAAACCGAACCGGGCGGGTCTTCACCGGCGACCGTTCGGGCGACCAGCTGTTCGCCGCGCTGCACCGCGCCGGACTGGTGAGCACACCGGACAGCGTCGACGCCGCCGACGGACTGCGGACCGACGACGTTCGGATCGTCGCGGCCGTGCGGTGCGCGCCGCCCGGAAACGCCCCGACGCCGGCCGAGCGGGCGACGTGCGAGCCATGGCTGGCGGCCGAATGGCGCCTGATCGCCCCGCACGTCCGGGTGGTGGTGGCACTCGGCGGGTTCGCCTGGCAGGCCGCCCTGCGGCTACTGGGCGACGAATTGGCAGGCGCTAAGCCCAAATTCGGGCACGCGGCGGTCGCGGAGTTGCCCTCCGGTGTGACACTGCTCGGCTGCTACCACCCCAGCCAACAGAACATGTTCACCGGCCGGCTGACCCCGGCGATGCTGGATGACATTTTTTCCGAAGTCAGGGAACGAGCCGGATGACCGGGATCGGCCGGCTAGTGCGGGCCTGGTATGCGTCGTAGCGGTTGGCGTTGTTGGCGTTGACGATTCGCCATAGCCGGGCGTAGTCCGGGTC
Organism: Mycobacterium sp.; assembly: GCF_044342925.1. Lineage (GTDB taxonomy): Bacteria > Actinomycetota > Actinomycetes > Mycobacteriales > Mycobacteriaceae > Mycobacterium. Next base: position 17,040 of record NZ_JBIIOV010000022.1, read on the forward strand.
GTCGGGCAGCACCGCCTGCGCGGTGACCCTGAACCGGCGCGGTCCGACGTTCACCTCCACCTCCGGGTTGGCCTTCAGGTTGTGGTACCAGCCCGGAGAGCGCCGGTCGCCGCCGTTGGATGCCACCACTAGGTAGTTGTCACCGTCTCGAGCATAGGACAGCGAATTAGTGCGCGGCAGGCCGGTTTTCGCCCCGACGGTATGTAGCAGCAGGCTGTTGGGGGCGCCGGGGATGCGGTGCCCGATCCATCCGTTGCTGCGCTGATACACCCCGTCGTGCACCCGCACGAACGTCATCATGGCCTTGTCGGCCAGCCCGCTCACGGCAGCACCGCCAACGCGTCACGCAGAATCCGTCCGGTGGATTCCCGGTCGGGGTCGCGGCGCAGCAGCATGCCCTTGGCGAAGGAGAGTTTGTCGCCGTCGCGCCGGGGGACCACGTGCAGGTGGATGTGGAAGACCGATTGGAAGGCCGACATTCCGTCGTTGATGGCGATGTTGTTGCCGGTCGCGCCCAGCCCGGAGGCGCGGGTGGCCTGTGCGATGCGCTGCCCGACGGTCAGCAGGCCGGCCAGCAGCGGAGCCGGGGTGTCGGTGAGGTCCACACTGTGCTGCTTCGGGATCACCAGGGTGTGCCCGCGGGTGAACGGGCGGATGTCGAGGAAGCCGAGATAGTCGTCGTCCTCGTAGACGCGGACGGCCGGTGCGTTCCCGGCGACGATTTCGCAGAAGACACAGGACATCCGACAACCGTAGCGGTTTGGCGGCGTTGCCAGCGGCTACGCTCCCGTGGGTGGACGCCACCGACCTCGCCTTCGCCGGCGCCGCTGAGCAGGCCCGCCTGCTCGCAGCTGGCGCCATCACCGCTCCGGCCCTGCTGGAGCGCTACCTGGACCGCATCGCGCGGATCGACCGGGAAGTGCGCAGCTTTCGGGTGGTCATGGCCGCCAGCGCCCGTGAAGAAGCCGCTTCCGCCCAGGCTCTGCTCGATGCCGGCGAACGGCTTCCGCTGCTGGGTGTTCCGATCGCGATCAAGGACGACGTCGACGTTGCCGGGGAGTTCACCTGCTACGGCAGCAGCGCCCACGACATGCCCGCCAACCGCGACGGCGAGGTGGTGCGCAGGCTTCGCGAGGCCGGCGCGGTCATCATCGGCAAGACAGCGGTTCCGGAGATGATGCTGTGGCCGTTCACCGAGACGGTGGCCTTCGGCGCCACTCACAACCCGTGGGATCTGGCCTACACGCCGGGCGGCAGCAGCGGTGGTAGCGCCGCGGCGGTGGCGGCCGGTCTGGCGGCGATGGCGCTGGGCTCCGACGGCGCCGGATCCATCCGGATCCCGGCGACGTGGTGCGGGCTGTTCGGCCTCAAACCGCAGCGCGACCGGGTGCCGATCGGCCCGCACGAGGACGCCTGGTTGGGGTTGAGCGTCAACGGGCCGCTGTGCCGGACGGTGGAGGACGCCGCACTGTTCCTCGACGCCACCCACACCGGCAAGGCGCCGCGTGGCGGGTTCGTCAAAGCGGCTGCCCGCAAGCCGGGACGGTTGCGAATCGCGTTGAGTGCCAAGCTGCCTCCGACGATGGTGGCCCGGGTCGGCCGCGCCCAGCAGCGGGCGCTCGACGGGGTGGAGAAGCTGCTGCGCGATCTCGGCCACGAGGTGCTCTGGCACGACCCCGACTATCCGGCGTGGGCGATGTACGGCCATGTGCTGCCCCGGATGTGGCGCGGGGTGTACGAGGACGTGCAGAAGATGCCGCACGCGGAGCGACTGGAGCCGCGGACCCGCTCCATAGCCAGGATCGGCAGCCTGATCTCCGAGCGCCGGATCAACCGGGTGCGCGCCGCCGAATCCACGCTGGCCGCCCGGGTGCTGTCGATGTTCGACGACTTCGACGTGCTGATCACGCCGGGCACAGCGACGGGACCGTCGCGGATCGGCCAGTATCAGCACCGCGGCGGTGTGAGCACGCTGTCGCTGGTGGCGGCCCGGGTGCCGTTCAATGCCATCTTCAATGCGACGGGCCAGCCAGCGGCGTCGGTGCCGTGGTTCCTGGACGGCGAGGTGTTGCCGGTGTCGGTACAACTCGTCGGCCGGCCTTCTGACGAGGCCACGCTGCTGGCGTTGAGCAAGCAGATCGAGGCGGCGCGGCCCTGGGCCAACCGGCGGCCGCCGGTGTCATGAGCATCGACATGTCATGAGCGTCGACATCGAGTCGACCGGCCTGCTCGACGGATTGACCGGGGAGGCGCGTGCCGAGCGTGCCGCCCTGATCCCCTGGCTACTGGATCAGGGCATCACCGTCGAGGAGATCCGGCATTCGTTCGCCCCGATGTTGCTCCCCGCCCGCCGCGCCCTCGGCGACGACGGGTCCTACGTCTCGGCCCGCGAGATCAGTGCCGAGGCCGGTCTCGATCTACACGAGCTGATGCGGTTCCAGCGCGCGGCCGGTCTGCCCCAGGTCGATGATCCCGACGCGCCCGCCTTCATGCGCGCCGACGCCGCCCCCGCGGTGCACATCAAGCGTTTCCTGGACCTGGGATTGGATCGCGATCGGCTGTTGATTGTGGTTCGCGTTCTGACGGAGGGACTTTCGCACGCAACCGAGGAAATGCGATCGGCGGCCCTGGGCGCTGTGCTGCACCCCGGCGTGAGCGAGTTGGAGATCGCCCAAGCCTCGCAGGCTCTGATGGCCGTGGCGGCTCCGCTGCTGGGCCCGATGATCCAGGATCTGCTACTGCTGCAACTGCGGCATGCGATGCAGACCGAGGCCGTCAACGCCAACGAACGGGCCGAGGGCGTGCCGCTGCCCGGCTCCCGGATGGTGGGCGCGGCGTTCGCAGATCTGGTCGGCTTCACCCGCCTCGGCGAGGAGCTGCCCCCCGAGAACCTCGAACAGCTGGCCAACCGCCTGGCCGACCTCGCTCGCGACGTCGTGGTGGCTCCGGTGCGGTTCATCAAGACCATCGGCGACGCGGTCATGTTCGTCTCGCCGGACACCGCCGCACTGCTGGAGGTGATGCTGGCCTTGCTGGACGCCGCGGCCGCCGACGAGACGCTGCCCCGGCTGCGGGTGGGGGTGGCCTACGGGGCCGCGGTGAGCCGCGCCGGCGACTGGTTCGGCAGCCCGGTGAACCTCGCCAGCCGGGTGACGTCGGCGGCCCGGCCGGGTGCGGTGCTGGTGGCCGAAGCGGCGCGCCAGCAGATCGGCGACGACCCGCGGTTCCGCTGGTCCAACGCCGGGGCCAAGCGCCTCAAGAACATTGCTGGTGAGGTCAGGGTGTACCGGGCGCGACGGGCCGAGGCGGAGACGGCCTCAGCGGCGCGGTGACGCCGATGCTGGAGTTCGTGGCCGAGCCCTACCGGCACTGGCTTTTCACCAGCGCCCACGGCGATCAGCTTCGCGTGGTCCCGGAACGCGGCGGGCTGGTGACCGGCTGGGCGTGCGGTGGCCGCGAGCGGCTGTATCTCGATCAGCAGCGCTTCGCCGACCCGGCGAACAGTGTGCGCGGCGGCATCCCGGTGCTGTTCCCGATCTGTAGCAGCCTTCCGGGCAATCGACTGGACCTGCCCCAGGGCAGCTTTGCGATGAACCAGCACGGGTTCGCCCGTGATCTCCCGTGGCAGCTGCGGGCGCTGGAAGACGGGCGGGGGATCGAACTGACCGTGGGGCACAGCGACGTCACACTGGCCCAGTATCCGTTTCCCCCCCGCGCCGCACCGTGTGCGTCGAACCCTGGACGGCGCCCCCTGGCGGGGTGCCCGCCGGTGACCGCTGCCTGTGGCTACAGCCGGGCCAGCGGCAGCTGCTGGGATGCCGCTTTCGGATTTCAGCGCTTGCGCAGGACGGCCCAGCCGCCGCCGACCAGCGCGGCGACCAGTAGGACCATCGCCCAACCGGGGCTGACCAGCCACCAGACCAGAGCGGCCCCGATGAGGACGGGCGATACGGCGAACACCGCCATCCCTGGATGCTGCCGCATGACGTCGCGGGCGGCGCGGGCACGCTGAGGGTCGAGCTCTTTTCCTGCCATCAGGCCATTATCCAGTCGTGCGGGGTTTGGTCGAGCGGTTTCTCCGGGCCGCGCCGCCGCTTCGACCCCTAAGCTGACCCTATGGTTGACGTACCTGGCGATGATGACCTGCCCGAAGTTCCCGGGGATGATGATCTTCCCGAAGTTCCCGGGGATGATGATCTTCCCGAAGTGCCCGGCGATAACGACCTGCCGGAGGTCCCTGGCTGGTAGTCCGGGGGACTTAGGCCCGCGTAGTCCGGGGGACTTAGGCCCGCGTAGTCCGGGGGACTCAGGCCCGCGTCATCTCCCAATAAGCGCCCCGCCGCGCCATCAACTCCGCGTGGCTGCCCTGCTCGACGATCCGCCCGTCGTCCATGACGACGATCAGGTCGGCGTCGCGGATCGTGGAGAGCCGGTGGGCGATGATGAAACTGGTTCGTCCGCGGCGTAATTCGACCATCGCCTGCTGAACCAAAAGCTCGGTGCGGGTGTCCACCGAACTGGTGGCCTCGTCGAGAATCAGCAACTGCGGCCTGGCCAGGAGTGCGCGGGCAATGGTGATGAGCTGCCGTTCCCCCGCACTGATGGTCGTCGCGTCATCGCCGAGCCGAGTCTCATAGCCGTCGGGCAGGGCGCGAACAAAGGAGTCCACCCGCGCGGCGCGGGCCGCGGCGACGATCTCCTCCTTGGAGGCGTCCGGCCGACCGTAAGCGATGTTCTCGGCGATGGTGCCGCCGAAGAGCCAGGCGTCCTGCAACACCATGCCGATCCGCGAGCGCAACGACTGCCGGCTTACCGTCCTGATGTCGATACCGTCGAGGAGAATGCGGCCGGCGTCGACGTCGTAGAACCGCATCAGCAGGTTCACCAGTGTCGTCTTGCCCGCGCCGGTGGGCCCGACGATCGCGACCACGCTGCCCGGCGGTGCCGTCAGCGATACATCCTGGACCACCGGGCTGCCGGGACGGTAACTGAAGTCGACGTTTTCGAAGTCGACGCGACCCGGCCCTTCGGGCAGTTCGGCTGGCGCAGAGGGTGATTCCTCCGGTTCGTCGAGGAAGTCGAACACCCTCTCCGCGCTGGCCGCCCCGGACTGCAGGGTGTTGTACATCCCGGCCAGTTGGGTCAGTGGCTGGTTGAATTGGCGGACGTACTGAATGAACGCCTGCACGCTGCCGAGGGTGATCTGCCCCGTGGCCACCTGGAAGCCTCCCACCACGGCGACGGCCACATAGCTGAGGTTGCCGATGATCATGGTGGCCGGCGACACCAGCCCGGAGAAGAACTGTGCGCCGAACCCCGCGTGGTAGACGTCGGCGTTGAGCGAGTCGAACTTCTCCTGCGCGACCGCCCGGTGGCCGAAGGTTTTGACCACCGTGAAGCCGCTGTAGGTCTCCTCGACATGCGCGTTGAGCCGGCCGGTGTTGGCCCACTGCGCCACGAACAGTGTCCGCGAGCGGCGGGTGATCAGCCGGATGACCCACAGCGACAACGGAACCAGTGCCAGGGTGATCAGTGCCAGCAACGGGGAGATGACCACCATCATCACCAGGACCGCGACCACTGTCAGCGCCGCGGTGAGCAACTGGCTGATGGTCAGCGACACTGACGTCGCGATGTTGTCGACATCGTTGGTCACCCGGCTGAGCAGTTCCCCGCGCTGGCGGGAGTCGAAATAAGACAGCGGAAGCCGGTGGATCTTGGCTTCGACGTCGGCGCGCAACGCTGTTACGGTGCGCTGAACGATCACGTTCAGCAGCCGAGCCTGACCCCAGATCAAGAGGGCGGCAAGCAGATACAAGACCAGCGCCAGCAGCAGCGTTCGGCCGACCGCGGTGAAGTCGACGCCTTGACCGGGCACCGCGTTGGTACCGGACAGCAGATCGGCGAATCTGCCGTCGCCGCGGGCGCGGGCTTCTGCGACGGCCTCTTCCTTGGAGATACCGGCCGGCAGCCGGCGGCCGAGGAACCCGTTGAACAACAGATCGGTGGCATGCCCCAGGACACGCGGACCGATGACCGACAGCACGATGCCGCCGACCGACATCGCCAACAGTGCCGCGGTCGGCCAGCGGTGCGGAGTCAGCCGTCGCAGCAGTCTGAGCATCGTGCCCCGGAAGTCGCGGGATCGTGCCAGCGCCGGGTCGGCCAGCATGGCCCGCACCCCGGGCCGCATCGGTGGGGCGGTCACGGTTCGCCCCCGACGGCGGCCATGCTCTGAGACTCGGCGAACTCGGCATACGTCGGGCACTCGTCGAGCAATTCCTGATGCGTACCGACGCCCACCACCCGCCCGCCGTCCAGGACGACGATTTGATCCGCAGCCGCTACCGTCGAAATCCGCTGGGCCACAACGATGACCGCCGCATCGGCGGCAGCATCACGCATGGCGGCCCGCACCCGCGCGTCGGTGTGGACGTCAAGAGCGGAGAACGAATCGTCGAACAGATAGACCGCCGGCCGGCGGATCATCGCTCGCGCGATGGCCAGGCGCTGGCGCTGACCCCCCGAGACGTTGATGCCGCCCTGGGCGATGCGCATCCCCAGCCCGTCCGGATCCGCGCGAACGAAGTCGTCGGCCGCGGCCATCCGAAGCGCGTCCCACATCTGCTCCTCGTCTGCATCGGCTTTGCCGTACCGCAGGTTCTCGGCCGCCGTGCCGGAGAACAGATAGCCGCGCTGCGGGACCAGTCCCAGCGACGACCACAGGTCCTCGGTGGCGTAGTCGCGCACGTCGATGCCATCGAGACGCACCGAACCTGAGGTGACGTCGTACAGCCGGCACATCAGCGCCACCAGCGTCGACTTCCCCGACCCGGTCCCCCCGACGATCGCCGTCGTCGTCCCCGGCGTCGCGGTGAACGTCACTGCTTGCAGCACAGGGCGTTCCGCGCCCGGGTAGGAGAATGTCACGTCGTGCAGGCTCAGCGTGCCGCGGATACCGCCGGGCGGGTGACGCGGGGAATCCGGCTCGGCCAGACTCGACCGGGTTGTGAGCACCTCGGTGATCCGTTCGGCGCACACCGAGGCGCGGGGCAGTATCACCATGATCAGCGTGGCCATCAGCACCGCCATCAGGATCTGCATGAAGTACGAGAGGAACGCGATCAGCGAGCCGACTTGCATGCGGCCGTCGTCGATGCGCACGCCCCCGAACCAGATCAGCGCGACGCTGGAGATGTTGATCGTCAGGGTGGTCACCGGCAGCATCAGTGCCTGCCAGCGCCCCGCGGTCAGAGCGGCCTGCGACACCGCCCCGTTGGCCGCGGCGAACCGCCGCTGTTCGATCGGCTCCCGGGTGAAGGCCCGCACCACCCGGATCCCGGACAACTGCTCGCGCAACACCCGGTTGATGCCGTCGATGAGGCGCTGCATGCTGCGAAAGACCGGCAGCATGCGGGCGACGATCAGATAGTTGGCGATACCCAGGACCGGCACGCTGACCGCCAGCAGCCAGGACAGCCCGGCATCCTGGTGCACCGCCATGACGATTCCGCCGATGCACATGATCGGCGCGGTCACCAGCACGGTCGCCGTCATCTGCACCAGAGTTTGGATCTGCTGGACGTCGTTGGTAGTCCGGGTGAGCAACGACGGCGCCGAGAATCGCGCCGTCTCCGCCTCGGAAAAGCCGACGACGTGGTGGAACAAAGCCGTCCGCACGTCCCGGCCGAAACCCATTCCGGTGCGCGACCCGAAATACACCGCCCCCACCGCGCAGGCGCCCTGCAGAGCCGTCACGGCCAGCATCACCAACCCCAGTCGGGCGATCAGACCGGTGTTCCCGGCCGCGACCCCGTCGTCGATGATCGCCGCGTTGACGGTCGGCAGATACAGCGATGCCAGCGTGCTGAAGATTTGCAGAACCATCACCGCCGCCACCAGTCGCCGGTACGGCCGAAGGTACCGCCGCACCAGCGCCACGAGCATTTCGTTACTGTCCCACACCTGCCCCATGCCCGCGTTGGCCGACAAACCGCCTGTTCAGCCGGTGTGTCCGCGGCCAGGGCGGCTGCTGACGCTACAGTGCTTCTGTGACAATCAGCAGGTCCGCATGACGACGGTGCGCAAATTCACCGCTGGCTTGGCCGCGGTGGCGGCGATCGGGGCGCTTTCGGCGTGCTCGACGTCGTCGGATCCCGACCAGCCGCAGAGCCAGCAGCAGGATTCCGAAGCGCCAGCTCCCGGAGAGGGCAAACACGGGCCGATGTTCGCCGAGTGCGGCGGCATCAGCGACCAGGTCATGGCCGAGCAGACCCGGGTTACCGGCTTGGTCAAGACCGCGGTGAACTCGGTGGGGTGCCAGTGGCTCGCCGGCGGCGGCATCCTCGGCCCGCATTTCTCCTTCAACTGGTTCCGCGGCAGCCCTATCGGGCGCGAACGCAAGACCGAGGAACTTTCCCGGACCAGCGTCGAGGACATCAACATCGAGGGCTATGACGGGTTCATCGCGGTGGGCAGCGACCCCATGCTCGGCGACAGCCTATGCGAGATCGGCATCCAGTTCGACGACGACTTCATCGAGTGGTCGGTCAGCTTCGCCGAGAAGCCCTACCCACCGGCGTGCGACGTCGCCAAGGAACTGACCCGCCAATCGATTGTGAACGCGAAATGAGCCGGCTTATGCGTCGTCGACTCACCGCCGGCGTCCTCGCGGCGGTGATCTCACCGATTGTGCTCGCCGGGTGCGCCAACACCGTCGGGGGCACCGCGATGAAGGCCGGTACCGGCCCCGCGCGCGGAGACAACTCCGCGGAGAAGTACCCCAACCTGCTCAAGGAGTGCGACGTCCTGACCGCCGACGTGCTGGCCAAGACGGTCGGCGCCGATCCGCTGGACATCCAGAGCACCTTCGTCGGCGCGGTCTGCCGGTGGCAGGCCGCCAACCCGGCGGGACTGATCGACATCACCCGGTTCTGGTACGAGCAGGGCAGCCTGAACAACGAGCGCAAGGTCGCCGAGATCCTTGAGTACCCGACCGAGAACAAGACGATCAACGGAGTCGCCTCGATCATCATGCGCAAAGAAGGTCCCAGCGGCGGCTGTGGTGTCGCCAGCGACGCCGCCGGTGTGGTGGGCTGGTGGATCAACCCCCAGGCACCCGGGATCGACGCCTGCGGTCAGGCCATCAAACTGATGGAACTGACGCTGGCCACCAACAGCTGATCAGGCCGCTGATCAGGACTGGGGCGCTGCCATTTCCTCCCGTTTGGCCAGCGCCAACTCCCGGATCCTGGCGAGGTCGGAGTCGGTGTAGACCCCGTTGACACCGGAGATCGCGGCCAGCTTCATGCCGTGCTTCAGCCCGAGCCGGTAGATCTCCTTGACCTTCTCCCATTCGATATTGCGCCCGACGGTGAACGTCTCGTAGCGGCCCTCGAGCGCCAGAACGATGGTCTCGGCCAGGCAGGCGTAGGCGATGCCCTTCGGCAGGCCGATTCCCTTCATCTGCGGATCGCCGGGCAGTTCGATCTCCCCGGACTCGATGACCAGCACATCGGGCCGCTTGGACACATCCTCTGCCGACAGGTCCAACGGCCGCGCGACATCGGTGATGACCGCACCCGGCTTCACCTTCATGATGTCGAGTACCTTCTTGCCGGCCCCCGAGGTGGCCGTGACGATGACATCCATGTCGGCGATGTGCTCGTCGGCGTTGGCGCCGACGTGGATCACCGCCCGCGGGTTCTCCCGCTCGATGTCCTCCTTCAGCGCCAACAGCTTGGCCGGTTCGATGGACACCAGCCACAATTCGTCGGCGGCCATCGCCAACAGTCGCGCACACACCGAACCGATGGCGCCGGTCGCGCCGACCACCATCGCCTTGCCCTTGATGTGGCCCTTCTCGTCCACTTCCGCGATGCCGAGTCGGCGGACCGCGTCGTGGGCGGCCCACAGCGCGCCCGAGGCGCTGTAGGAGTTTCCCGTGGTGATGGGAAGCGGTGCGCGCTTGGCCACCGTGACGCCGGCGTCGCCGACGACCTTGGTGAACGCGCCGAGCCCCATGATCTGGGCGCCCATCTTCTGTGCCATGTCGGCCGCGGCGAGCAGGCGTGAGTAGGTGAACTCCGGATCGTGCGCCATCAGTTCCTTCGGGGTGCCGCCGACGGTGATGAGCCAGCCTTCGACCTCAGCGCCCGTCGGCGACGTGATGCCGGTGACATGGCTGTAGACGAACGGCGGTGCGTGCGCCATCAGCTTCTCCACGCCGTCCATGAACATCCCCGGCGCCACGTCGGCGATGGCATCGAGCGGCTTCACATTGCGGAAGTACTCCTGGGACAGCGGGTGGATCACGAAAGCGAACCGGGACCTCCGCTTGAAGCCGCTCGGGTACAGGATCCTCGGCTCCAGTTCCGCGGACTGGATCATCTCGAG
>NZ_JBIIOV010000155.1:0-7692 GCF_044342925.1 Mycobacterium sp.
GTGCCGGTCAGCATCAGCCCCAGCATCAGTGCCTCGTTATGGATGCCGGCCACCAGATGCATCAGCAGCAGCGGGTTGGCCGCCCCCAGCCACAGCGCCGCGACCTCGCCCACCCCGCAGCGGCGCGCCAAACGTGGTGTGGCCCAGACGATCATGCCCACGCCGATCAGCACGACGAGCCGGTGGAATAGCACCGCGCCGACGACGTTCTCACCGGTCAGCTTCGAGATGCCCCGGCCGATCCACAGGAACAGCGGGCCGTAGGGGGCGGGGGTCTCCCGCCATAGCGACGGCACCGACAGGGTGAAGACGTGGTCGAGCCCCAGACCCGGCGCGGGGCCGACCTGGTAGGGGTTAAGCCCGATCCGGGCGATCTGACTCTGCGCCAGGTAGGAGTAGACGTCCTTGCTGTACATCGGCGGGGCGATCAGCAGCGGCACCATCCACACCAGCAGGGTGCGGTCGAGCTGGCTGCGGGTCATCCGGCGCGGGCCCAGCGCGAACCGGCCCAGCATCAGCCAGGCGAGTGCCATCATCACTGCGCCGGTGGTGGTCATGGTCAGCGAGACGGTCTGGATGCGCGACGGCAGATTGAGCAGCCGCACCCCGAAGGTCGGGTCCTGCACCACCGGCCGGGCGCCCGCGCCGAGCGCGCCGATGCCCATCAAGACGGTGCCGGTGGCCCCGAACCGCCGGGTGCGGTGCATCGCCCGCAGCTCGGCCTCATTGAGTGGTGCGCTCTCGGTCCGCTCGTTACCGTGCAGGCTGGCGATCGAGGAGTACAACGAATGACGCCGGCCAGCCACCACCGCACTCTATCGGTCCCCGAACAGGTCACGGAGCAGCCGAGAAGGTGAGGGTGCCCTTCCTAGACCGCCCTGTCTAATTGCGTCACACTGATGTTGTGAAAATCCAGCCTCACGGATCTCCCGTGCAGCGGGTCTCGGTGCAGGACGGCCGGACCCGCCGTGAGATCGTACGGCTGTTGCTGGAATCGGGATCGATCACCGCCGCCGAGATCAGCGGCAAACTCGGTATCTCCGCGGCCGGCATCCGGCGTCACCTCGACGTCCTGGTCGACGGGGGTGACGCCGAGTCGATCCCCGCCGCGCCCTGGCAGCACATGGGCCGGGGTCGCCCGGCTAAGCGTTACCGGCTCACCGCGGCCGGGCGCGCCAAGCTCGAACATGCCTACGACGACCTGGCCTCGGCCGCGATGCGCCAGTTACGTGAGATCGGCGGTGACGACGCCATCCGGGCCTTCGCCCGCCGGCGCATCGACACCATCCTGGCCGGCGTTGCGCCCGTCGCCGAGCCGGACGACGCCACCGTCGAAGGCGCCGCCGAGCAGGTGGCCAACGCGCTGTCCCGCGCGGGCTACGCCACGACCACCACCCGGGTCGGCGGACCGACCACGACCACCACCCGGGTCGGCGGACCGACCACGAGCACCACCCGGGTCGGCGGCCCGATCCAGGGCATCCAGATCTGCCAGCATCACTGCCCGGTTTCCCATGTGGCCGAGGAATTCCCGGAGTTGTGCGAGGCCGAGAAACAGGCCATCTCCGAGGTGCTCGGCACCCACGTGCAGCGGCTGGCGTCGCTGGCCAACGGCGACTGCGCCTGCACCACGCACGTCCCGCTGCATCAGCCGACCGACAACCAGCCGCCGACCGACAACCAGCCGCCGACCGACAACCAGCCGCCGACCGATAACGAACAAGGAGTGTCGTCATGACGACTGCCCCCGAGGTCCAGCCTCTCACTCAAGAGGAGACCATCGACTCCATCGGCCGGTACGGCTACGGCTGGTCGGACTCCGACGTCGCCGGCGCCAGCGCCAAACGCGGCCTCTCCGAAGCCGTGGTCCGCGACATCTCGGCCAAGAAGAGCGAGCCGCAGTGGATGCTCGACATCCGGCTGAAGGCATTGCGCACCTTCGAGAAGAAGCCGATGCCGGGCTGGGGGTCCAACCTCGAGGGCATCGACTTCGACAACATCAAGTACTTCGTGCGCTCCACCGAGAAGCAGGCCACCACCTGGGAGGAACTGCCCGAGGAGATCAAGAACACCTATGACCGCCTGGGCATCCCCGAAGCCGAGAAGCAGCGTCTGGTCTCCGGCGTCGCGGCTCAGTACGAATGCCTTGCGGGTGACACATTGGTGTGGACGGCCAACCGCGGCCAGGTTCCGATCAAGGAAATCGCCTACGGCGACCGGGTTTTCGCCTACGACGAGGCCGGTGAGAAGTTCGTCGTCGCCCCGGTCAAAGCATCGGCGCAGACCGACACCCGGCAGACCTACACGGTGACCACCGGGCGGCGCAGCCTGCGCGCCACCGACAACCACCCGATGCTGGTGCTGCGTGACGAGCGCAGGGAAGGCCGCCAAAGGGCGCGCTACGCCCGACGCTGGGTGACAGTGGGAGAGATCCAGCCCGGTGACTTCATCGCGGTCCCGCGTCAGATCCCCGAGTTCGGTGTGGCCGCTGAGCTTCCCGTTGCAGCTGGGCTGCGGACGCCGGACCGCAGCACCGTCGACCTGATGTGGCTGCTGGGCCTCTACATCGGTGACGGCAACCTGCACCTGTCGACCAAGACCTACCGGGTTCAGTTCGCCATTCCGGCCACCGACGTCGAACTGCGCGCCGAGTTGATGCGGGTGGTCAAGGACCTGTTCGGGCTGCGCTGCATCGAGGCCGACGAGTACCGGGTGGTGGTCAACTCCAAGGCGCTGACCGAGTGGATCGTCGCGCTGGGCTTCACCGGTCTGTCGCTGACCAAACGTGTCCCGGACTGGGTTTACTCGCTGCCGCTGGATCAGCGGCTTGCCTTCCTGGGCGGTTGGATCGATGCCGACGGCTACGTTCAGCCCGAGCGAAGCGGTTCGATCATGCTGACGTCGGCCAATGAGCCGCTGATCCGGCAGGCGCGTGAACTCGCCGAGTTGGCCGGACTGCGCGCCGCCGGTCCCTGGTCGTTCACCCAGCCCTATCGTCATGCGCCCGAGCGGATTCAGACGGCGTGGCGGTTGGGTATCACCGGCGAATTCGAGAAGCTCGGTTGCCGCAACCCCAAGCGCACGGACCGGTTCGGTCGCCGGCGCTATTCGCACTCCTCAAATGGAGCGCACGGAACCACTATCCGCGTGCACTGCAACGAGTGGCTCGGATACGAGCGGGTCAAGTCCGTGGAGCCGTTCGCCGTCGAACCGGTCTACGACATCGAGGTCGACGGTCCGCACAACTTCATCGCCGAGGGTCTGGTGGCCCACAACTCCGAGGTGGTGTACCACCAGATCCGCGAAGACCTTGAGGCGCAAGGGGTCATCTTCCTCGACACCGACACTGGTCTGAGGGAACACCCGGAGCTGTTCAAGCAGTACTTCGGCACGGTGATCCCGGCCGGCGACAACAAGTTCTCCGCGCTGAACACCGCGGTGTGGTCCGGCGGCTCGTTCATCTACGTCCCGCCGGGTGTGCACGTGGACATTCCGCTGCAGGCCTACTTCCGGATCAACACCGAGAACATGGGCCAGTTCGAGCGCACGCTGATCATCGCCGACGAAGGTTCCTACATCCACTACGTGGAGGGGTGCACTGCGCCGATCTACAAGAGCGACTCGCTGCACTCGGCGGTGGTCGAGATCATCGTCAAACCCGGTGCGCGCGTTCGCTACACCACCATCCAGAACTGGTCGAACAACGTCTACAACCTGGTCACCAAGCGGGCCCGCGCCGAAGCCGGCGCCACTATGGAGTGGATCGACGGGAACATCGGTTCCAAGGTCACCATGAAGTACCCGGCGGTGTGGATGACCGGCGAGCACGCCAAGGGCGAGGTGCTCTCGATCGCGTTCGCCGGCGAGGGTCAGCATCAGGACACCGGCGCCAAGATGCTGCATCTGGCGCCCAACACGTCGAGCAACATCGTGTCCAAGTCGGTGGCCCGCGGCGGCGGCCGCGCCTCCTACCGCGGGCTGGTGCAGGTCAACAAGGGGGCGCACGGCTCGCGCTCCAGCGTGAAATGCGATGCGCTGCTGGTCGATACGATCAGCCGCAGCGACACCTACCCGTACGTCGACATCCGCGAGGACGACGTGACGATGGGCCACGAGGCCACCGTCTCCAAAGTCAGCGAGGACCAGCTGTTCTACCTGATGAGCCGCGGTCTCACCGAGGACGAGGCGATGGCGATGGTGGTGCGCGGCTTCGTCGAACCGATCGCCAAGGAGCTGCCGATGGAGTACGCGCTGGAACTCAACCGGCTGATCGAACTCCAGATGGAAGGCGCGGTCGGCTGATGGGGCGAGCGAAGCGACGGGAGATCGGCCGATGACGGTGCTTGCCATCAACAAGGGGGAGCAGTTCTCCTCATTCGACGTCAATGCCTTCGAGGTGCCCGGCGGCCGCGACGAACTGTGGCGGTTCACCCCGCTCAAGCGGCTGCGCGGTCTGCACGACGGCAGCGCCGCCCCCAGCGGGCAGGCGCAGATCACCGTCACCGAGCAGGCCGGTGTCACCGTCGAGACCGTCGCGCGCGGCGACGCTCGGCTCGGCCAGGCCGGGGTGCCCGCCGACCGGGTTGCCGCGCAGGCGTTCTCGGCGTTCGAGACGGCCACCATCGTCACCGTCGGTCGCGGAGCGCACACCGAGTTGCCGGTCGAGATCACCGTCACCGGACCGGGCGACGGCAAGGTCGCCTACGGACACCTGCAGGTGCGGGTGGAGGAACTCGGCGAGGCCGTGGTCGTGGTGGACCAGCGGGGTAGCGGAACCTACGCCGACAACGTCGAATTCGTGGTCGCCGACGCCGCCCGGCTGACCGTGGTGTGGATCGCCGACTGGGCCGACGACATGGTCCACGTCAGCGCCCAGCACGCCCGGCTGGGCAAGGACGCGGTGCTGCGCCACGTCGCCGTCACGCTCGGCGGCGAGGTGGTGCGGATGGCCGCCACAGTGCGCTACGACGCCCCCGGCGGGGATGCCGAGATGCTCGGGCTGTACTTCGCCGACGCCGGCCAGCACCTGGAATCCCGGCTGCTGGTCGACCACTCCCAGCCCAACTGCCGTTCCAACGTGCTCTATAAGGGTGCGCTGCAAGGCGATCCGGATTCGCAGTCCGCGCGACGGCGCAACGATGCCCGCACGGTCTGGATCGGTGACGTGCTGATCCGCGCCGAGGCCACCGGCACCGACACTTTCGAGGTGAACCGCAACCTGCTGCTCACCGACGGCGCCCGCGCCGATTCGGTGCCCAACCTGGAGATCGAGACCGGCGAGATCGTCGGCGCCGGGCATGCCAGTGCCACCGGGCGTTTCGACGACGAGCAACTGTTCTACCTGCAGGCCCGGGGAATCCCCGAGGAGCAGGCCCGCCGTTTGGTGGTGCGCGGCTTCTTCGGCGAGATCATCTCCAAGATCGCGGTCCCGGAGATCCGGGACCGGCTGACCGACGCCATCGAACACGAATTGGCCATCACTGAATCGAGAACGCAAGCATGAGCACCCAGAACACATCGACACTGGAGATCAAGGATCTGCACGTCTCGGTCACCACGCCGGAGGGCACCGACAAGGAGATCCTCAAGGGCGTCGACCTGACTGTGAAGTCGGGGGAGACTCATGCGGTGATGGGGCCCAACGGTTCCGGCAAGTCCACCCTGTCCTACGCGATCGCCGGTCACCCCAAGTACACCGTGACGTCCGGGTCGATCACCCTCGACGGCCAGGATGTGCTGGAGATGAGCGTCGACGAGCGCGCCCGCGCGGGCCTGTTCCTGGCCATGCAGTACCCGGTCGAGGTGCCCGGGGTGTCGATGTCGAACTTCCTGCGCACCGCGGCCACCGCCGTGCGCGGTGAGGCCCCGAAGCTGCGGCACTGGGTCAAAGAGGTCAAGGCCGCCATGGCGGATCTGGACATCGACCCGCAGTTCAGCGAGCGCAGCGTCAACGAGGGGTTCTCCGGCGGCGAGAAGAAGCGCCACGAGATTCTGCAGCTCAGTGTGCTCAAGCCGAAGATCGCCATCCTCGACGAGACCGACTCCGGCCTGGACGTCGACGCGCTGCGGGTGGTCAGCGAAGGCGTGAACCGCTTCGCCGAGGCCGAGCACGCCGGCGTGCTGCTGATCACCCACTACACCCGGATCCTGCGCTACATCCGCCCCCAGTTCGTGCACGTCTTCGTCGACGGCCGCATCGTGGAGTCCGGCGGACCCGAACTCGCCGACGAGCTGGAGGAGAACGGCTACGTGCGGTTCGCCAAAGCGTCGGCGGCGTCCTAGTACGCCATGACGGCCACGGTTGGCCTCGACATCGGCACTGACCTCGACATCGCGCGGATTCGCGCCGACTTCCCGATCCTGAATCGAGTGATGCGCGGCGGTAAACCGTTGGCGTACCTGGATTCCGGGGCTACCTCGCAGAAGCCGTTGCAGGTTCTCGACGCCGAACGCGACTTCCTGCTCACCTCCAACGGGGCGGTGCACCGCGGTGCCCACCAGTTGATGGAGGAGGCGACCGACGCCTACGAGCAGGGCCGGGCCGACATCGCCGGCTTCGTCGGCGCATCCCCCGAGCAGATCGTGTTCACCAAGAACGCCACCGAGGCGCTGAACCTGGTGTCTTATGTGCTGGGCGACGACAGATTCGAACGTGCGGTCGGTCCCGGCGACGTCATCGTCACCACCGAGCTGGAGCACCACGCCAATCTCATCCCGTGGCAGGAACTCGCCCGGCGTACCGGCGCCACCCTGCGCTGGTACGGGGTCACCGACTCCGGCGAGATCGACGTGGATTCGCTGCGCCTCGACGCGCGGGTGAAAGTCGTTGCCTTCACCCACCATTCCAACGTCACCGGCACCGGGGCGCCGGTCGCCGAACTCGTCGCCCGGGCGAAAGCCGTCGGCGCTCTGACGGTGCTCGATGCCTGCCAGTCCGTCCCGCACCAGGTGGTCGACTTCCCGGCGCTGGACGTGGATTTCGCCGTGTTCTCCGGCCATAAGATGCTCGGGCCCACCGGAATCGGGGCGCTCTACGGGCGGTCCGAGCTGTTGGCTTCGTTGCCCCCGTTCCTCACCGGCGGGTCGATGATCGAGACCGTCACCATGGAAGCGGCCAGCTACGCGCCGCCGCCGCAGCGCTTCGAAGCCGGCACGCAGATGATCTCGCAGGTGGTCGGATTAGGCGCTGCCACAAGATATCTCGATGCCATTGGGATGGCGGCCGTCGAGGCCCACGAGCACCGGCTGGTGGTCGCGACCCTGGACGGGCTGGCCGATATTCCGCAGGTGCGCATCATCGGCCCGACCGACGTGTGCGTCCGGCGCTCCCCGGTGGCCTTCGTCGTCGACGGTGTGCACGCCCACGACGTGGGTCAGGTGCTGGACGACGACGGCGTGGCGGTTCGGGTGGGGCACCACTGCGCCGCGCCGCTGCACCGCCGGTTCGGGGTGGCCGCCACCGTGCGGGCGTCGTTCGCGGTCTACAACACCGCTGATGAGGTGGATCGGTTGGTGGCGGGTGTGCGCCGGGCCATCGACTTCTTCGGGGAGCCGGCGGGCAGGAGCGCAGCGACCCGGGGTGGGAACCGCAGTGCGACTTGAGCAGATGTACCAGGACGTGATCCTGGACCACTACAAACACCCGCACCACCGCGGGCTGCGTGAACCCTTCGCCGCCGAGGTGCATCACGT
>NZ_JBIIOV010000156.1:0-7681 GCF_044342925.1 Mycobacterium sp.
TGGCCCCGCCGAGCGGATCACCCTGACCCCGCTCGGTGACGAACCGGAGCCCCGGGCCGCCCCGGACCGGCCCTGGCCCGGTCAGCTTCCCCAGCCCGCCCCGGCGGTGCTTCTGGACGAGCCGGTGGAATTGCTTGGCGCCCAGGGCGATCCCGTTCGGGTGACCGCACGCGGAGCGTTCACCGCCGAGCCGGCCCGGCTTGACGGCGGTTCCCCCTACCGCGGTGAGCTGAGTTGGTGGGCCGGGCCGTGGCCGGTCGACGAGCGGTGGTGGGACCCCGACCGGGAACGGGCCCAGTCGGGCCGAACCGCCCGGGCGCAGGTTCTGATGGGTGACACCGCGTTGCTGCTCTGCTACCGGAAGAGCCGCTGGTATGTCGAAGGTGTTTACGAATGACATAACCTGACGCCATGCATCCCGGCGATGAGCAGCTCGACTACCGATCGCTGATGGAAGCAGCCGAAGACTCCGGGCTGATCTTCTTCGCGCTGCGGGTCCGCCCCGATGTCGAACTCGAATACCTTTCCGGCGCAACGGAAGAACAGTTCGGAATCACTACGTCCGCGGCCTGTGTCAATCCCGCCGTGCTCCACTCCCTGCTCGATGAAACCGACCGGCGGGAGCCGTCGCCGGATGTACGAGGCCGAACTGACCCGGCTGGCCTCCACCGACGACCTGACCGGGATCTTCAACCGCCGGCGCGGCACCGAACTGCTGGCCGCGGCCAACTTGCATCAACGCCACGACCGGCCCCTCACGCTGCTCATGCTCGACGTCGACCACCTCAAGATGGTCAACGACACCGCCGGCCATCAGGGCGGCGATGTGGTTCTGGCCGGCACCGCCGGTTGTATCGCCGAGGCGATCGGCAACGACAACGTCGTAGCGCGTTGGGGCGGTGATGAATTCGTGGTTCTGCTGCGCGATTGCGAACTCATCGACGCCGTTGGTGTTGCCGACCGGATCCGGCTCCGGGTAGCCGAGAGCCAGTTCGACCCCGTCGGCCATGTCACCGTCAGTATCGGGGCGGCTGAACTTGGCCCCGGCGAGGACCTGCACGCCTGGCTGATCCGTACCGACCGCGCGCTCTACGAAGCCAAGCGATCCGGACGCAACACGGTCTGGGCTTAACCCGCGGCGTCCGCCGTGGGTCCCAGCCGTCGGGCGAAGGGCGCCACCCGGGCGATGTAGCGCTCGAAGAACGCGGCCGGGTCGACCTCAAGGCCCACCTGCGCGTTGGGCTTTCGTCCCCAGCGGGCGCTCCAGTCCGCGATCGTCATCCCGCGGGTCAGTGTCCCGGTGGTCTCAACCGCCACCGGCGCTGCCCGGGTGCGGATCAGGGCCGGGTCCAGTGCCACCGCGGCGGCCAGCGGATCGTGCAGGTGGACGAGATACCCCTCGCCTTGGGCGAAGTGGAACTCGAAGTAGAACCGCATCGCGTCGTCGAGCACCCGGATCAGCGGGTTGGGGGCCTCGGCGGTGGACCCCGCCGCCTCGGCGAGGCGCGCCATGATCTCCGGCGTCAGCATTACGGTCTCGGTGAGGTTGAGTCCGCAGACGATCGGAAGATGCTCCGGGGGAACCGAATTCGACTCCACCGCACGACCCCAGGCGTCGAAGACCTCCGCGGCGGCTTCGGGGTCCACGCTGACGTTCCACTCGGCGACCGGGGTGGTGTTGCCGCGGTAGTCGAACGACCCGCCCATGATCACCAGCCGGCGCAGTAGGCTCGGCAACGCCGGCTCGGCGCGCAGTGCCAGCGCAAGGTTGGTCAGCGGCCCGGTGACCAGGCCGACCAGCTCGCCGGGACGCGCCCGCGCCGCCCGCACCCAGGCCTGCGCGGCGTCGTAGGAGGTCAATTCCATTGCTGTCGAAGGTAATTCGGCGTAGCCCAGACCGGCCGGGCCGTGGGTGTCCTCGGCGGTGCGTAGCGGAACGCTCAGCGGGTGCTCCGCCCCGCGCGAGACCGGCACCCCGGTCGCGCCGCACAGGTGCAGCAGGCCCAGATTGTTGCGGCACACCTGGTCGACGCCCACGTTCCCGGCGGTCGAGGCGACTGCGACCAGCTCCGCGTCAGCGCTGGCCAACAGGTAGACCAGGGCTAGCGCGTCGTCGACCCCGGTGTCGACGTCGGCGAAGACCGCCGTCGTCACGGCGCTGTGCCGGCGCTCGCCAGCCGGTCGCGGAACCAATCCGGCCACGCCAGCTTGTCGAAGCTCGCCGCGTCCACGCACACGTGGGTCAGCGCCGCCTCGGCAATCAGGTCGCCGCCGCGCTGAATGCGGTAGCGGCTGCGCAGCGACGTGCGCCCCGGCGGCTCGATCGCGACGTCAACCACCAGGTCGTCGTCGAAGCGGGCCGGTGTGCGGAATTGCAACTCGGCGGCCACCACCACGAAGTCGATCCCGCGGTCGATCAGCGCCTGATAGCCCCCGAACATCGCACGCAGCGCCTCGGTGTGGGCCATATCCACCCAGGTGAGGTAGTGGCCGTTGAACACCCGGCCCTGCATGTCACATTCGGCGTAGCGCACCCGCAAGGGCATGGCGAACTGCGCGTCGGGGCTCACGCAGCGGCGTCGAAGGCGAAGTCTTTGATTCCGTCCCACTCCAGCAGCGTCCACCCGGTGACCGGGTTGCCGCGCAGCACCACCCCGCGGTTGTTGGGCAGCGGGTGGTCGGTGAGCAGGCTGGGCTTGCCGTTGCGCGCGTTCATCAGCGTCCACACCGCGATCGCCAGACCGCTGGAGAAGGCGATGGGCTTGTCCTCGCCGCTGTCGTAGATCTTCTGCACCGCGTCGCTGTAGGCATTGTTGAACTGGTCTCCGTCGACCGATCCGGGGATACCGAAGCGGCGATCACCCTTCAGCCACGCCTGCGGGCCGAGCAGGAAGGTGCCGGAGGTGTCCTTCATGGCGAAGCCCTCGAACCAGCCGGCGCCGATCTCGTTGAGGCCCGGCAGCACCGTCACATCGGTGCCCAGCTTCTCGGCCAGCGGTGCGGCGGACTCCTGGGCGCGCAGCATCTCCGAGGCGTACACCCCGTCGTAGTCATTGCCTGCCAGTGAGTTGGCCAGCTCGTCGGCCTGCTCACGCCCCGCGGGGGTCAGTCCCGGCCCGGGCAGAACGGTGGAGGCGACATCGGCGGCATTGGCTTCTGACTCCGCATGCCGCATCAAGGTCAGCGTGATGTCACGGACATCGGGCTTGGCCTGCCCGCCGCACCCCGCCACCAACAGAACAGACATCAGCATGGCCAGGGCAGCGGACACCCGCCGGGCGCGAGAAACGTACATACACACAGCGTGCCCCCAAAGTTGTCTCGGCGGGTGAGAATTCGGCCGAGCGAACAAGAGAAATCCCAGGACGACCCAGGAAGTCGAGGACCCGTGGAGCGCCGCCCGGGAAAACCGGGGACGAGAACTGGGCTGACGACATCGCCGAGTACACCGACTGACTAGATGACGCCGCCCATGGCCAAGCCGATTCCGTAGGTGATCGCCATCGCCACGGCGCCGCCTACCACGACTCGTTTCGTCGCGTGGACCGGATCGGCACCGCCGAGGCGGGCACTGGCCCACCCGGTAATGGCCAGCGCCACAAGCACTCCCACGAAGGTGATCGGAATCCGGGTTGACGGTGGCGTCAACAGGATCGCCAGCATCGGCAGCAGCGCCCCGATGGTGAAGGAGATCGCCGAGGAGATCGCGGCGTGCCAGGGATTGGTCAGTTCGTCCGGGTCGATACCGAGCTCGATATCCACGTGCGCGGCGAACGCGTCGTGGTCGGTCAGTTCGCGGGCGACGGTGCGGGCGGTCGCCGGCGAGAGACCCTTGGCCTGATAGAGCCCGACGAGCTCCTCGAACTCTTCCTCGGGCTCTTCGGCAAGCTCTCGACGCTCCTTGGCCAGTAGCGCCTGCTCGGTGTCGCGCTGGGTGCTCACCGAGACGTACTCGCCCAGCGCCATCGACAACGCTCCGGCGGCCAGCCCGGCCATACCGGCGGTGAAGATCGGTCCGCGATCCATCGTGGCGGCGGCCACGCCGATGACGATGCCGGCCACCGAGACGATGCCGTCATTGGCGCCGAGCACCCCGGCGCGCAGCCAGTTCAGCTTGGAGTTGATAGCGCCGACGTGCGGCTCGGCGGGATGGGGCGCGGAATCGATCTCGGTCACCGATTGAGCTTAATAGGCGCGCAAGGGGGCTGTTGTATCGAACGCGTGTTCGATAAACTTCGGTGGATGGGCTGGAATGACGGGCCGCCGACCTGGGCGGAGATGGAGCGGGTGCTCAACAGCCGGCCCCCGGCCGGACCACCGGCCGGGCCGGCCGGTGCCGCCTTGGCTGAACCAGCCGCTGACGGCAGTGATAGTCCGGCCTGGTCGCGCAAGCGCGCCGGATACCAGGCCCCGGAGCTGGATCTTCCGCGGCGGCCCGGCGTGCCCTACGCCGAACTGCACACCCACTCGGCATTCAGCTTCCTCGACGGGGCCGGCACTCCGGAGGAACTCGTCGAGGAGGCGGCCCGGCTCGACCTGCGCGCGATCGCGCTGACCGATCACGACGGCCTCTACGGCGTGGTGCGGTTCGCCGAAGCGGCCCGCGAACTCGGCGTCCCGACGGTGTTCGGCGCCGAACTCTCCCTCGGTGATGTCGCCCGCACCGAGGCGCCCGACCCGCCCGGCCCGCACCTGCTGGTGCTGGCCCGCGGCGCGGAGGGCTACCGGCGGCTGTCGCGTCAACTGGCCGCCGCGCACCTGGCCGGCGGTCACAAGGGCAAGCCGCGCTATGACTACGACGCCCTCACCGAGGCCGCGGGCGGTCACTGGCACATTCTGACCGGCTGCCGCAAAGGCCATCTGCGGCAGGCCTTCTCGGATGGTGGTCCGGAGGCCGCCGCAGCAGCGTTGGCGGATCTGGTGGACCGGTTCGGGGCAGACCGGGTCAGTGTCGAACTGACTCATCACGGTCACCCCGGCGACGACGAGCGCAACGTCGCGCTCGCGCAACTCGCGCCGCGGTTCGGAGTCGACGTCGTCGCCACCACCGGGGCACATTTCGCCGCGCCGAGCCGGGGCCGGCTGGCGGCGGCGATGGCAGCCATCCGGGCCCGCCAGTCCCTGGACTCCGCTGCCGGGTGGCTGGATCCGATGGGCGGTGCGCATCTGCGGTCCGGCGCGGAGATGGCGCGGCGGTTCGGCTGGCATCCACAGGCCGTCACCGCGGCGGCGGCTCTCGGCGAGCAGTGCGCGTTCGAGCTGGCGCTGATCGCCCCGCAGCTGCCGCCGTTCGACGTCCCCGACGGGCACACCGAGGACAGCTGGCTGCGGGAGCTGGTCATGGTGGGGGCGGCGCGGCGGTACGGGCCGCGGGCCGGCGCGGCCCGGGCTTACGCGCAGATCGAGCGGGAGCTGGCCGTCATCGCCGAGCTGAAGTTCCCCGGCTATTTCCTGGTGGTGCACGACATCACCCAGTTCTGCCGCCGCAACAACATCCTGTGCCAGGGTCGCGGCTCGGCGGCGAACTCGGCGGTCTGCTACGCCCTGGGAGTCACCGCGGTGGACCCGATCGCCAACGAGTTGCTGTTCGAACGGTTCCTGTCACCGGCGCGCGACGGGCCGCCCGATATCGACATCGACATCGAATCCGACCTGCGCGAGCAGGTGATCCAGTACGTCTACCAGCGGTACGGCCGCGACTACGCCGCGCAGGTGGCCAACGTGATCACCTATCGCGGTCGCAGCGCCATCCGCGACATGGCCCGCGCGCTGGGGTTCTCGCAGGGCCAGCAGGACGCCTGGAGCAAGCAGGTGAGCCGGTGGGGTCCGCTGGCCGAGTCGCCTGATCTCGAGGGCATCCCCGACCAGGTGGTGGACCTCGCGGTGCAGATCAAGGACCTGCCCCGGCACATGGGCATCCACTCCGGGGGCATGGTGATCTGCGACCGTCCGATCGCCGACGTCTGTCCGGTGGAGTGGGCCCGGATGCCCGGCCGCAGCGTGCTGCAGTGGGACAAAGACGACTGTGCGGCAATCGGTTTGGTGAAGTTCGACCTGCTCGGGCTGGGCATGCTGTCCGCGTTGCACTACGCCATCGACCTGGTGGCCGAACACAAGGGCATCGAGGTGGATCTGGCCACGCTGGACCTGTCCGACAGCCGCGTGTACGAGATGTTGCAGCGCGCCGACTCGGTCGGGGTGTTCCAGGTGGAGTCCCGCGCGCAGATGGCCACCCTGCCCCGGCTCAAGCCCCGGGTGTTCTACGACCTGGTGGTCGAGGTGGCGCTGATCAGGCCCGGACCCATCCAAGGCGGTTCGGTGCACCCGTACATCAAGCGCCGCAACGGGCTTGAGCCGGTGGTCTACGACCATCCGTCGATGGAGCCGGCCTTGCGAAAGACGTTGGGGGTTCCGCTCTTCCAGGAGCAGCTGATGCAACTGGCGGTGGACTGTGCTGGTTTCTCCGCGGCCGAGGCCGACGAGCTGCGCCGAGCCATGGGATCCAAGCGGTCCACCGCCAAGATGCGCCGGCTGCGTGACCGGTTCTACGCCGGGATGGAGCAGCGTCACGGCATCACCGGGGAGGTGGCCGACCGGATCTACGAGAAGCTGGCGGCGTTCGCCAATTTCGGCTTCCCGGAGAGCCATTCGCTGTCGTTTGCCTCGCTGGTGTTCTATTCGTCGTGGTTCAAGCTGTACCACCCGGCGGCGTTCTGCGCGGCGCTGCTGCGGGCACAGCCGATGGGGTTCTACTCGCCGCAGTCGCTGGTCGCCGACGCGCGCCGGCACGGGGTCCGGGTGCACGGCGGGTGTGTCAACGCCAGCCTGGCGCACGCCACGTGCGAGAACGCCGGACTGGACGTGCGGCTCGGCCTGGGCGCCGTCCGGCACATCGGCGCCGAACTGGCCCAGCGCATCGTCGACGAGCGGGAAGCCCACGGGCCCTTCACCACTCTGCTGGATCTGACCGGTCGCGTGCAGCTGTCGGTTCCCCAGACCGAGTCCCTGGCCACCGCCGGAGCGCTGGGGTGCTTCGGCATCACCCGGCGGGAGGCGCTGTGGGCGGCCGGCGCCGCCGCCACCGAACGTCCGGACCGGCTGCCCGGGGTCGGATCGTCGTCGCACATTCCGGCGCTGCCCGGGATGAGCGAGGTGGAGCTGGCTGCCGCTGATGTCTGGGCTACCGGGGTGTCGCCGGACAGCTACCCCACGCAGTTCCTGCGCGCCGATCTCGACGCCATGGGCGTCACCCCGGCCGGCGGACTGGCGTCGATCCCGGACGGCAGTCGGGTGCTGGTTGCCGGTGCGGTCACCCATCGGCAACGTCCGGCGACGGCGCGGGGAGTGACGTTCGTGAACATCGAGGACGAGACCGGAATGGTCAACGTGCTGTGCACGCCCGGGGTGTGGGCCCGGCACCGGCGGGTGGCCCAGACCGCGACAGCGCTGCTGATCCGCGGGCAGGTGCAGAACGCCAGTGGGGCGGTGACCGTGGTGGCCGAGCGGATCGGACCGTTGAGGATGACGGTGCAGTCCCGCTCCCGTGACTTCCGGTAGCACGCCGACGTTCAGCCGTACTCTTCTGCGTATGACACTCAACCTCTCCGCCGACGACGTTCTGACGACCACCCGTTCGGTGCGCAAGCGGCTCGACTTCGACAAGCCGGTGCCCCGCGAGGTC
>NZ_JBIIOV010000157.1:0-7575 GCF_044342925.1 Mycobacterium sp.
AACAATTCGGCATCGGCGGCAGCAGGCACCAGGGACTTGACGCCGTCGAGGCGGTAGCCGCTCGGGGTGCGCACCGCGGTGGTCTTGAGCATGGTCGGGTCGAACAGCGGCTGCGGCTCGACGATGGCCAGGCAGGCTTGCGGCACGTTCTCTCCGGCGAAGTCCTTGAGGTAGGTGGCCTGCTGGTCGGCGCTGCCCCAGTGGGTCAGCGCCGAGGCCACTCCGCCGGGGGCCAGGATCGGCAGGGCCAGGCCCATGTCGCCGTAGGACAGCGCCTCGGCCACCAACGCGTTCGTGACAGCGGTGCGCTGCTCGGCGATGCCGTCGAAGTTCTCGGGCACCTTGATCGCGGTGATGCCCAACTCCGCGGCCTTGGCGATCAGATCGGCGGGGAAGGCGGCGGCGTCGTCGGCGTCGCGGGCCGCCGGCCGCAGGATCTCCTCGGCGAACTGGTTGACCGTCTCGACGATCATCCGCTGGTCGTCGTCGGGGGTCAGGTCGAAGTAGTCGGCGGTGCTCGGCTCCAGCCGGGTCGGCTGCTTGCCGAGGCCCTGGATCTTCTTGAACTGGCGGGTCGACGCTCCGGCCGCGGAGAAACCGTGCTTGACGCCCACTCGCAGCGCCTTGTTCAGCGGTTCGCGCAGGCCGCGGCGATCCAGGAACTCCTGGCCCAGCAGCGGGGTGAGCAGGCCCATCCCGATATCCAGAACGGACCGCTTCGGGTGGTGCTGGCCGACGGCGCTCTCCCGGGCGCGGGCGCTGGCCTTCGGATTGGTACGAGAGGGGAGCGTGTTCGTCATGGCGAGTGCCTCACGTAAGAGCTGAACAGGGTGGGTGCAACCTATCTTACTCCGGAGTAAGGTAGTGATCCTCTGTAAGCAAGCTCACAGCGCGTCGAGCACCGCCGCCTGCAGCAGTCCGTTGCTGGCCACCGCGCTCCCGCCGTGCGGCCCGGCAACACCGTCGAGGTTGGTGAAGGCGCCGCCGGCTTCGCGGACGAGCACGTCAAGCGGTGCCAGATCCCACAACTCGACCTCGGGTTCAGCCGCGATGTCGACCGCGCCCTCGGCAACCAGGCAGTAGGAGAAGAAGTCGCCGTACGCGCGTACTCGCCAGACAGAGTCGGTGAGGGCGACGAACTTCTCCCGTAGACCGCGGTCGGCCCAGCCGGACAGGCTGGAGAACGACAGGCTGGCAGAGCCGAGGTCGGCCACCCCGCTGACCGAGAGCCGGCGCGGTGCACCCCCGGCCACCGACGTGTGCGACCCCAGTCCGCGCCCGGCCCACCACCGTCGGTTCAGCGCCGGTGCGCTCACCACGCCGACGACGGGAACGCCGTCCTGTAGGAGCGCAATCAGGCTGGCCCACAACGGAACTCCGCGGACGAAGTTCTTGGTGCCGTCGATCGGGTCGATCACCCACTGCCGGCCGGCCAGGGCCGGCGTCCCGCCCTGTTCCTCGCCGAAGATGGTGTCGGCCGGCCGCCGCTGGGCCAGCACGTCGCGCAGTCGGGCCTCCACGGCCTCGTCGGCGTCGGTCACCGGCGTCAGGTCGGGCTTGTGTTCGATCCGCAGGTCCAGCGCGCCGAAGCGGGCGGTGGTGATGGCGTCGGCGTGGTCGGCCAGCGTCAACGCCAGGTCCAGATCCTCGGCTACGCCCTCGGCGGTCATGGCTGCAGTCCTACCATGGCGGCGTGATGGAATTCGCGGTGCTGCTGATGATCCTCGGGGCGTTGGCCCTGTTAATCGTTCCCCGGTTGCGGGGCCGCGGCCCGCGCGGCGAGATGGTGCCGGGCACTCTGCTGGTGACCGGAGTCAGTCCCCGGCCCGGCGTCGATGGTGAGCAGTTCGTCACGATCACCGGCGTGATCACCGGACCGACCGTCAACGAGCACGTCGTCTACCAGCGGATGGCCGTCGACACCGCGAACTGGCCCACGATGGGGCAGCTCATCCCGGTGGCGTACTCGCCGAAAAATCCGGACAACTGGTTCTTCGCGCCGGCAACGCCGCCCGCGCCGCCGGAACCGCGGTCGTTTCCTGACTCCGGTTAGCCGCGTGCGATGCGCAGCAGGTCGGCCACCTTGGACACCTTGACCCGCGGGCGGCCGTACGGCTCCCCGGCGGAGCGCTCGTGGGTGTCGATCGCCAACCAGTGGTCGTCGGTGATCAGCTCCGGCTGGTGCTCCAGCAGCCAGGCGGCCAACTCGTCGGCGTAGCCGGGCTCGACATCGCGCAACTGGGCGCTCGCCAGATCGGCCACCAGTGTGTTGACGGTGTCCTGGGAGTCGCTCTTGTTGGTGCCGATCACCCCGGACGGTCCCCGCTTGATCCACCCGACCACATAGTCGTTGTCGCGGTCCGCGATGCGGCCCTGCTCGTGCGGGATGGTGCCGGCGCGCTCATCGAAGGGCAGCCCCGGGATGGCCACGCCGCGGTACCCCACGGCGCGGACCACCAGCTGCGCGGTCAGGATCTCGCGCTCGCCGGTGTCGTGGGCCGAGACCCGGCCCTGTTCGTCGGTGATCAGCTCGTTGCGGCCCAGCACGATCGCCTCGACCCGGCCGTCGCCGTCGATCTCGATGGGGGAGCTGCAGAACCGGAAGACGATGCGGCGCTTGCCTTCTCCGTCCCCGACGCCCTTGTCCGCGTAGGCGCGCAGCACCTTGATGTTGGCGGCGACGGTCTTGCCGGCCGCCGCGGCCTGCTCGTCGGTGATGTCATCGAGGTCGGCCGGGTCGACGAGAACCTCGACGCCGTCGAGTTCGCCGAGCTCACGCAGTTCCAGCGTGGTGAACGCGCCTTGCAACGGCCCGCGCCGCCCGACGATGACCACTTCGGCAACCCCGCGCTGATGCAGCAGATCCAGTGCGTGGTCGGCGATGTCGGTAGTGGCCAGCACGTCGGGATCGGTCACCAGAATGCGTGCCACGTCGATGGCGACGTTGCCGTTGCCGATCACCACGGCACGGCCGCTGGAGATGTCGGGCGTCATCTCGGCGAAGTGCGGGTGCGCGTTGTACCAGCCGACGAAGTCCACCGCGGCCACGCTGCCCGGCAGCTCCTCGCCGGGGATGCCCAGCGCCCGGTCGGACTGGGTGCCCACGGCGTACACCACCGCGTCGTAGCGCTGGGCCAGTTCGTCGGCCGAGATGTCGCGCCCCACGGCGATGTTGCCGAAGAACCGGAACCGGGTGTCGGCGGCGGTCTTTTCGAAGGTCCGGCTGATCGACTTGATCTTCGGGTGGTCGGGGGCGACGCCCGAACGCACCAAACCCCAAGGGGTGGGGAGCATTTCGAGCATGTCGATGTTGACGTCGGGACCGCCCGAGGCCACCGACTCGTCGGCGAACCGGAGCAGCGAGGCCGCCGCGAAATAGCCGGAGGGGCCGGCGCCGACGATCGCGACATAGTAAGGACGCATCCAGGGATGGTATCTACGCCTCCGGTGTCGCCGGTAACGTGAGACCACGTGGACACCGATCGGCAGTCAGAGATCGCGGCGCTGGACGCCACCCTGACGACGGTGGAGCGGGTGCTCGACATCGACGCGCTCAAGGAGCGGATCGTCAAGCTGGAGCACGACGCCTCCGACCCCAAGCTGTGGGACGACCAGAACCGGGCGCAGCAGGTGACCAGCGAGTTGTCCCACGCGCAGGGCGAGTTACGCCGGGTCGAGGGTCTGCGCAGCCGCCTCGACGACCTGCCGGTGCTCTACGAAATGGCCGCCGAGGAGGGCGGATCGGCGGGCGCCGAGGCTCTCTCGGACGCGGATGCCGAGCTGGCGTCGCTGCAGGCCGACGTCGAGGCGCTCGAGGTCCGCACCCTGCTGTCCGGGGAGTACGACGAGCGCGAGGCCGTGGTCAACATCCGGTCCGGAGCCGGCGGGGTGGACGCCGCCGACTGGGCGGAGATGCTGATGCGGATGTACATCCGGTGGGCTGAGCAACACAACTACCCCGTTGAGGTCTTCGACACGTCCTACGCCGAGGAGGCGGGCATCAAAAGCGCCACGTTCGTGGTGCACGCGCCGTTCGCCTACGGCACGCTCTCGGTGGAGCAGGGCACCCACCGATTGGTGCGCATCAGCCCCTTCGACAACCAAAGTCGCAGGCAGACGTCTTTCGCCGAAGTCGAAGTGCTGCCGGTCGTGGAGACCACCGACCACATCGAGATCCCCGAAACCGACCTGCGGGTGGACGTCTACCGGTCCAGCGGTCCGGGCGGCCAGTCGGTCAACACCACCGATTCCGCGGTTCGACTCACTCATATCCCCACCGGTATCGTCGTAACCTGCCAGAACGAGAAGTCGCAGCTACAGAACAAGGTGTCTGCGATGCGGGTGCTGCAAGCGAAACTGCTCGAACGCAAGCGGCAGGAAGAACGCGCCGAGCTCGACGCCCTCAAAGGCGACGGCGGCAGTTCGTGGGGCAACCAGATGCGCTCCTACGTTCTGCACCCCTACCAAATGGTCAAGGACCTGCGAACCGAGTACGAGGTCGGCAATCCTGCGGCCGTCCTGGATGGGGACATCGACGGTTTCCTGGAAGCGGGAATCCGGTGGCGCAACCGACGAGATGACGAAGACTGAGATCGCAGGGACCGCACTGCTAGCCAACCCGTTCGCGGACAAGTGGCACGGCTTCTGGCACGGCGACGTCGGCGAATGGATCCTCACCCGCGGGCTGCACATCGCCCTGTTGCTGATCGGTGCCCTGCTGGGCGCCCGGTTCATCAACTGGCTGGCCGGGCGGATCAGCCGCCGCATCGACGACGACTTCAAGGCCAGCGACGCCCTGGTGCGCTCGGAAAGCGCCAAGCATCGTCAGGCCGTGGCCTCGGTGATCTCCTACCTGGCCATCGCGCTGCTGGCGGTGATGGTGGTGGTCGAGGTGACCGACGTGCTGGCCGTCCCGATCGGCTCCCTGGTGGCACCTGCTGCGGTGCTCGGTGCGGCGCTCGGCTTCGGCGCCCAGCGTGTGGTCCAGGACCTGCTTAGCGGCTTCTTCATCATCACCGAGAAGCAGTACGGCTTTGGCGACCTGGTGCAGCTGAACCTGGGTTCCGGTAACGATGCGATGGGCACCGTCGAGGACGTCACGCTGCGGGTGACCAAGCTGCGCACCTCGGAGGGAGAGATGTACACCATCCCCAATGGCCAGATCGTCAAGACGCTCAACCTGTCCAAGGACTGGGCGCGGGCGGTCATCGACATCCCGGTGCCGAACTCGGCCGACCTGAATCTGGTCAACGACGTGCTGCACCACGTCTGCGAGGCGGCTCCGCTGGATCCGCAACTGCGTGATCTGCTGCTGGACAAGCCGCAGCTGATGGGTGTGGAGAGCATCGAGTTGGACACGGTGAACCTTCGGATGGTGGCCCGCACCCTGCCGGGCAAGCAGTTCGAGGTCGGACGGCGGCTGCGCATGCTGGTAGTCGCGACGCTCGCCCGGGCCGGCATCGCCACCAAGGCTGACAACGCCCCGGTGGTCGGCGCGGTGGTGCACCCCGCCACCGCCGGCGGCGCTGAAGAGCAGACCCAGGGGCCGGTGCAACGATGAGGTCGGCCAATTCGCGTGAGGGCCGCAGTTGGCCGGCCTACATCCTGGGCGGACGGCTGCGCACCACCACAGTTGCTCTTGTCATCGCGTTCTGCGCGATCTGGTGGCTCTACGAGACTTACCAGCCGACTCCGCCGCCCCCCGAACAGGTGCCGGCCAGCGAAGTGGTGCCGCCCGGCTTCATCCCCGACCCGGCCTACACCTGGGCGCCGCGCACCAACGTGCAACAGCCGGAACCGACGACCACGTCGACTACCCCGACCACGTCGACGACGCCCACGTCCACCGCGCCCACCACACCGGGGTCGCCGACCACATCGGCAACCCCGACCGAACCTGGCGTACCCCCGCCGGGCGCTCCGACCCCGCCCCCACCGCCGGAGCCGCCGGCTCCGGGCGAGCCGACTCCCAGCGCGGCCCCGGCCCCCCCACAACCGGATGCCCCGGAACCGAGCCCGCCGGCAGCGATGCCGCCGGCCCCGGCCGCGCCCGCGCGGTAGCTGCGGCTTGCCCGGCTACACTGGCGTGCCGTGATGATCACCCTCGACCATGTCACCAAGCAGTACAAGGCCTCGGCCCGTCCTGCGCTGGATAACGTCAGCCTGAAGGTCGACAAGGGCGAGTTCGTCTTCCTGATCGGCCCGTCCGGATCGGGCAAGTCGACCTTCATGAGCCTGTTGCTGGCTGAGGAGGAGCCGACGTCCGGTGAGATCCAGGTGTCGAAGTTCCACGTCAACAAACTCTCCGGCCGGCACATCCCGAAGCTGCGGCAGGTCATGGGCTGTGTGTTCCAGGATTTCCGGCTGCTGCAGCAGAAGACGGTCTTCGAGAACGTCGCCTTCGCGTTGGAGGTGATCGGCAAGCAGCCCGACGTCATCAAGAAAGTGGTGCCCGAGGTGCTCGACATGGTCGGCCTGTCCGGCAAGGCGAACCGTATGCCCGACGAGCTCTCCGGTGGTGAGCAGCAGCGGGTGGCCATCGCCCGGGCCTTCGTCAACCGCCCGCTGGTCCTGCTGGCCGACGAACCCACCGGAAACCTCGACCCCGAGACCAGCCGGGAGATCATGGACCTGCTCGACCGGATCAACCGCACCGGCACCACGGTGTTGATGGCCACCAACGACCACCACATCGTCGACTCCATGCGGCAGCGCGTGGTCGAGCTGTCGCAGGGCCGACTGGTCCGCGATGAGCAGCGCGGCGTCTATGGAATGGACCGCTGATGCGCGCCGGTTTCCTGGTCAGCGAGGTCGCCACCGGCCTTCGCCGCAATGTCACCATGACCATCGCGATGATCCTCACCACGGCCATCTCCATCGGCCTGTTCGGCGGTGGCCTGCTGGTGGTCCGGTTGGCCGATCAGTCCCGCAACATCTACCTCGACCGGGTCGAGAGCCAGGTGTTCCTCAACAACGACGTCTCGGCCAACGACCCGACCTGTGACGCCGAACCGTGTAAGGCGCTGCGGGAGCAGATCGAAAACCGCGAAGACGTGAAATCGGTGCGCTTCCTGAACAAGGACGAGGCCTACACCGATGCGGTCACCAAGTTCCCGGAATACAAGGACGTCGCCAGCAAGGACTCTTTCCCGGCGTCGTTCATCGTCAAGCTCAACAACCCTGAGCAGCACACCGACTTCGACACCTCCATGCAGGGTCAGCCCGGTGTGCTCAACGTGCTCAACCAGAAGGACTTGATCGACCGGCTCTTCGCGGTGCTCGACGGGTTGTCGCGGGCCGCCTTCGCCATCGCGGTGGTGCAGGCAGTCGGCGCAATCCTGTTGATCGCCAACATGGTTCAGGTGGCCGCCTACACCCGCCGCACCGAAATCGGCATCATGCGGATGGTCGGCGCCACCCGCTGGTACACCCAGCTTCCGTTCCTGCTGGAGGCGGTGCTGGCCGCGACGATCGGTGTGGTGTTGGCCATCCTCGGCCTGATCGTGGTGCGCGCGCTGTTCCTGGAAAACGCCCTTGACCAGTTCTACAAAGCCAATCTGATCGCCCGGATCGACT
>NZ_JBIIOV010000020.1:0-28029 GCF_044342925.1 Mycobacterium sp.
CAAGAAGGCTCCGGCCAAGAAGGTCGTCGTCAAGAAGGCTCCGGCCAAGAAGGTCGTCGTCAAGAAGGCTCCGGCCAAGAAGGTCGTCGTCAAGAAGGCTCCGGCCAAGAAGGTCGTCGCCAAGAAGGTTCCGGCTGTCAAGAAGGCTGTCGTCAAGAAGGCTCCGGCCAAGAAGGCCGCTCCGGTCAAGCGGGGCCGGCGCTAAGCCGAATCCGTACTGAAGCGAATACGCCGCGGGCCCTTAGGGGTCCGCGGCGTATTCGTTACCGGGTCAGTAGGTCGGGGTCAGTAGTCGCTCGGTGTCTTGGCGAACGGACTCGGCAGATGGTCGGCGGCGATGAGCTGACCGTCGACCAGCGAGAGCACCCAGGTGCTGCCTTTTCGGTTGCGTGACTTGTCCGGCTTCACGCCGTCGCGCTCGCACCACCACTGAATCAGGTAGGGGATCACCCTGCCCTGGGAACAGACAGTGGGTACGCCGTCGGCCTCCGCGGCGATCTCGAGGATGCGCTTCTGAGCCGCTTCGGGATCGGCCGCGTAGGCCTCCTCGGTCAGCGTCGGCTCCACGGCGATCGGCACGTCGAGCTCGCGCGCCAGTGGCTCGATGGTCTGGACGCACCGGCTGCGGTCGGCGGCGTAGAGGGTCGACGCCCCGAACGCCAGCAGTTGGGGCACCAGCCATTTCGCCTGTGCCCTGCCCTTACGGTCCAGTGGCCGCTTGCGGTCGTCGCCGTGGTAGCGCGCTTTGCGGCCGGCGGTGGCGTGCCGGACGATCAGGACCGTCCGGGTAGCGGCCGGCTTCCTGGTGAAGCGGTTGGCCACCTTTCGGTCATAGGGGTAGGAGAGCCGTTTGATGGCTTCCTTGGCGGGCAGCCACAGCAGCTTGTCCACCTCTTTGCTCGGTTCGAACTCACCGCCGCAGGCCCGGGCCGCCCAGTAGTGGACGATCTTGGTGCCGACCGGGATCGGGTAGGTGACCCGGCACAGGTGACGACCCAGCTGTGCGCGCTGCCCCGTCTCCTCGAGAATCTCGCGTACCGCGGCGACCGGATCGGTCTCACCGGGGTCGATCTTGCCCTTCGGTAGGGACCAGTCGTCATAGCGTTGCCGGTGGATCACGGCGATCAGCGGTTCGCCGGACTCGCCCGGCCGCCACAACACCGCACCCGCCGCGAGCACCGAGATCGCTTCAACCAGTGTCTTCTTGGATGCCCCCATATCAACCCTGCCGATGCTTCTCCATCAGCCACACCTGATGGTCGCGTACTTCGCGATCGTCCTGTGGTGCAGCAGTCCAACTTCCGTCCGAACCAAGTTCCCAGCACCGAGTCCCCGGGTGCATGGCGGAATCGAACACCTCGTCGAGGTAGTCGGTGAGGCGGCGGTCCCTGACCTGAGCCATCACCTCCACCCGGCGGTCCAGATTTCGGTGCATCATGTCCGCGCTGCCGATCCAGAACTCGTCGATCGCACGGAAGTGCATCACCCGTGAATGTTCCAGGAACTGGCCGAGAATCGAGCGCACGGCGATGTTCTCCGAGAATCCCTCCACGCCGGGTTTCAGCGCGCAGATCCCACGCACCACCACATCGACGACGACCCCGGCCTGCGACGCCCGGTAGAGCCCGTCGATGATCTCCTCGTCGACGATCGCGTTGGCCTTCATCCGGATCCGCCCGTTGCCGGTGCGCTGATGCGCCGCGATCTCCTGCTCCATCCGCTCGAGGATCCCGGCGCGTATCCCGTGCGGAGCGACCAGCAGATTGCGGTAGCTCAGCTTTCGCGAATAGCCGGTCAACGAATTGAACAGGTCGGTGAGGTCCGCGCCGATCTCCGGCGACGCGGTCAACAGGCCGACATCCTCATACAGCCGGGCGGTTTTCGGGTTGTAGTTGCCGGTACCGATATGGCAGTAGCGGCGGATGGTCGAGCCCTCCCGGCGCACCACCAGACAGGTCTTGCAGTGCGTTTTCAAACCGACCAGGCCGTACACCACGTGGACGCCCGCGTCTTCGAGTGCGCGCGCCCACTTGATATTCGCCTGCTCATCGAACCGCGCTTTCAGTTCGACCAGCGCCACCACTTGCTTGCCCGCGTCGGCGGCCTCGATCAGTGCGTTGACGATCGGGGAGTCGCCGGAGGTGCGGTACAGGGTCTGCTTGATGGCCAACACATCCGGATCGGCGGCTGCCTGTTCGATGAATCGCTGAACACTGGTCGAGAACGACTCGTAGGGATGGTGCACCAGGATGTCGCCATCGCGCAGCGTGGCGAAAATGCTCTTGCCGGTCTCGGCGAACGCGGGGTGGGTCGCGGGCACGAAGGGCCGGTCCTTAAGGGCCGCGCGGTCCACGGCGTAGATCTGCCACAGCGCGGACAGGTCCAGCAGACCTGGCACCTGCACCACGTCGCCGGGGTGGACGTCGAGTTCTCGCAGCAGCAACTCCAGCATGTGCTCGGACATGTCGTCGGAGACTTCAAGGCGTACCGGCGGCCCGAATCGACGTCGCGCCAATTCCCGCTCCAGCGCCTGCAGCAAATCCTCGTCGCGGTCCTCGACGTCCATGTCGGCATTGCGGGTGATCCGGAAGGCGTGCTGCTCGACGATCTCCATGCCGGGGAAGAGCACGGGCAGGAACGCCGCGATGAAGTCCTCCATCGGCAGGAACCGCGCGGTGTTGTTCTCAGGATCGGTGTTCTTGAGCCGGACGAACCGGTCGACGTTGTCGGGCACCTTCACCCGGGCGAAGCGTTCCGCGCCGTCGCCGGGCGGGCGCACCGCGACCGCCAGGTTCAGGCTCAGGCCGCTGACGAACGGGAACGGGTGTGCGGGATCCACGGCCAGCGGCGTCAGGACCGGGAACACCTGCTCGGAGAAGTAGGCCGACAACTCGCTGCGCTCGGCATCGGTGAGATCCGCCCAGCTGACGATGTGGATGCCGTGTTCGGCCAAGGCCGGTTGCACCGATCCGAGGAACACCTGGGCATGCTTGATCGCCAGTTGCTGGGTGCGTTCGCCGATCACGCGCAATTGCTCGCGGGGGGAGAGTCCGTCGGCGGAGCGCACCGACAGTTGCATCTCGTCACGGCGCTTCAGGCCGGCAACCCGGACCATGTAGAACTCGTCGAGATTGGACGCGAAGATCGCCAGGAACTTCGCCCGTTCCAGCAGGGGCAGTGAGGTGTCGGCGGCCAGGGTCAGCACCCGGTTGTTGAAGTCCAGCCAGCTCAGTTCCCGGTTGAGGTAGCGATCCTCCGGCAGCGGGTGGTCCACCGGCGCGGGCATCGCGGCGGGCGGCGCGGCGGTAGCGGTGTCGCGGTTATGCCGGCCTTGTTCCGATGTGGGGGATTCGGTTTCCGCCTCGGTCATGGGGCCATCATTACTCATCAGAGGGCCGCCGTGGTCCGCTGCGGCCGAATCGGGAAACAGCTACCCCGGGGTCACCGGCTGTTAACCGCTGGTCAGCCGACGGCGGCGGCGGTGGCCGGACCCACGCCGAGCCGGCGCGCCTCGTCCAGGTCCGCGGGGGTGTCGATGTCGCACCGCAGACCCGGCCAGTCTCCGCGGAGTTCGACGGCGCCCGAGTCGCGGTGCCGGCGGGCCGAATGGGCCCCGAACAGCGGATCCAGCGGAACCCCGAACGCAAACAGTGCCGAGGTGCCGGTGCCTTGCCGATCCGCCACGAAGCAACGACCGAACTGTGCGCCGGCCTCCAGCGCGGCGCCGAGTTCGCTGGACCGCAGCGCCGGGAGATCACCTTGGAGCACAACGATATTCGGGTTTGCCGGCGACAGGGCGCGGCAGGCGGTCAGCAGGGCGTTGTTCAGTGGGTCGCCGTGACCGGGCGGCGTCGGATCGGCGACGACGCCGGCCCCCAGTACGCGGGCCGCCGCAGCCGCGATCTCGTCGGCCGTCACCACCGTGATCGACTCGACCCCGGGCGCCGCTCGGGCGGCGGCGATGGTGTCCATCAGCATGGCCAGCACGACCCGCTGACGGACTTCGACGTCGAACAGCGCCGAAAGCCGGCTCTTGGCGGAATCGAGGCGTTTGACCGCGATGATCAGCGCGACGCCCATGGCGGTCATCCTGCCAGCGCCTGACGTGATTATGTTGACAGGTGATCATGAGCGGCTCGCTGGGAACCGCGGCGGTGATGGGGGCCGGCGCATGGGGCACCGCCGTGGCCAAGGTGCTGGCCGACGCGGGTAACGACGTCAGGTTGTGGGCCCGCAGCCCGGAAGTCGCCGATGAGGTCAACGCCGACCACACCAACAGCCGGTATCTGTCGTCGATCGTCTTGCCCACGACGATCCGGGCCACCACCGACCCCGCCGAGGCGCTCGACGGGGTCACCACCGTGCTGCTCGGGGTCCCATCGCAGAGCCTGCGGGCCAACCTGGAGGGCTGGCGCGGACACATCGCCGACGGCGCTACCTTGGTCAGCCTGGCCAAAGGCATCGAACTGGGCACCCTCATGCGGATGAGCCAGGTCATCGTCGCCGTCACCGGTGTCGACGCCGGCCAGGTCGCTGTGGTGTCCGGGCCCAACCTGGCTGACGAGATCGCCGACGAACAGCCGGCGGCGACCGTGGTGGCCTGTTCGGACTCCGGTCGGGCGGTCGCGCTGCAGCGCGCGCTGAATACCGGCTATCTGCGGCCCTACACCAACTCCGACGTGGTGGGCACCGAGATCGGCGGGGCGTGCAAGAACGTCATCGCGCTGGCCTGCGGGATGGCCGCCGGCGTCGGGCTGGGGGAGAACACCGCCGCGGCCATCATCACCCGCGGGCTGGCCGAGATCATGCGGCTGGGCATCGCGCTGGGCGCCACGACCGCCACGCTGGCAGGCCTGGCCGGGGTGGGCGACCTGGTGGCCACGTGTACGTCGACGCATTCGCGCAACCGGACCTTCGGCCAACGTCTCGGCCGCGGGGAAACCCTGGCGGAAGCCCAACTCGCCACCCACGGCCACGTCGCCGAGGGTGTCACCTCCTGCGCCTCGATCCTGTCGTTGGCGTCCAGCTACGACGTCGAGATGCCCCTGACGGATGCGGTGTACCGGGTGTGCCACAAGGGGCTCTCGGTGGACGAAGCCGTCGTCCTGCTGCTGGGTCGCAGCACGAAACCGGAGTAGCCGATGAGCGCTTGCGCGAAGAGCAGAAGGCACCGATGAGCGCTTGCGCGAAGAGCAGAAGGCACCGATGAGCGGATACGGCGACTCCACCCGATCGGTCAAGGCGGCTGATTCCGAGGCGATCGCCGGCGAGCCGGTGGCGCATATCCCGGTGCCGGCGTCGGCCTTTCACCTGTCGGCCGACGAAGGCAGCGAGCCGCACTTCTACGGCCGCCATTCCAACCCAACCTGGACCCACCTCGAATCGGCGCTGGCTCAGTTGGAGGAGGCCGCCGCGGCGCTGTGCTTCGGTTCCGGGATGGCGGCGGTCACCGCCGCGCTGCGGGTGCTGGCCCGGCCGGGCCAGGTGCTGGTGGTACCCGCTGACGGCTACTACCAGGTTCGGCGCTATGCGGCGGAAAGTCTTGTTCCCCTGGGCATCACGGTGCGGGAGGTAAAGGCCGCGGAACTCTGCGATGCTGCGGCCGACGCCGACGTGGTGCTGGCCGAGACGCCGACGAATCCTGCCCTCGACGTCGTGGACCTGCACCGGCTGGCGATGATCTGCCACCGGCGCGGCGCCCGGCTGGTGGTCGACAACACCACCGCCACCCCGCTGGGTCAGCAGCCGCTGTCGCTGGGGGCCGATCTGGTGGTAGCCAGCGCCACCAAGTCGATCGCCGGGCACAGCGATCTGCTGGCCGGCTACGTCGCCGGCAGCCAACCGGATCTGATGGCGGCCGTCGAGCGGGAACGTCTGCTGGCCGGCCCCATCCTGGGCACGCTGGAAACCTGGTTGCTGCTGCGCAGTATCGGCAGCTTCGGGCTGCGCTTCGACCGGCAGTGCCAGAACGCTCTGGCGCTGGCCGCCGCGCTGCGCGGTCACCGGCGGGTGCGCTCGGTGCGCTACCCGGGCCTGCCGGAGGACCCGTCGCATCCGGTCGCGGTGGCCCAGATGCGTCGATTCGGCGGCTTGCTGTCTGTCGAACTGGAAAACGCCGACGCCGTCCATGCTCTGGTCCTGTCCAGCGATCTGCTGGTGGCGGCGACCAGTTTCGGCGGCATTCACACCTCGGTGGACCGCAGGGCGCGGCACGGCGACGCGGTACCGGACGGGTTCGCCCGGATCTCGGCGGGCATCGAAGATACCGATGACCTGGTCAGCGACGTGCTCGCCGCCCTGGATGCGGCGGGGCTGTAGCCTCTCTAGCTTGTGACCGACCGTTCCCGGATCCGCGTTGCCGTCGTCTATGGCGGCCGCAGCTCCGAGCATGCGATCTCCTGCGTGTCCGCCGGCAGCATCCTGCGCCATCTCGATCCGGAGCGATTCGACGTGGTTCCGGTCGGCATCGCCCGGGACGGCTCCTGGCTGCGCGCCGACGCCGACCCCGACCAGCTGGCCATCGCCAACGGGAAGCTACCGGAGGTGACCGGTACCGCCGAATCCGCGCTGGCGGATGTCGGGGAGATCCTGGCCGACGTGGACGTCGTGTTCCCGATTCTGCACGGACCGTACGGCGAGGACGGCACCATTCAGGGCCTGCTGGAAATGGCCGGCCTGCCCTACGTCGGTGCCGGTGTGCTGGCCAGCGCCGCCGGCATGGACAAGGAGTTCGCCAAAAAGCTGATGGCCGCCGAAGGACTTCCCATCGGCGACTACCTGGTGCTGCGTCCGCGCCAGGACAGTCCAGCCGCTGATGACATTGCCCGCCTTGGGTTCCCGATGTTCGTCAAACCGGCGCGCGGTGGATCGTCCATCGGTGTCAGCCGGGTCACCGAACCGGCCGGGCTGCCCGAGGCAATCGCCGAAGCGCGGCGCCACGACCCCAAGGTGATCATCGAGGCGGCCATCAACGGGCGCGAAGTGGAGTGCGGCGTCCTGGAATTCCCGGACGGCACCGTCAAAGCCAGCACTATCGGTGAGATCCGGGTGGCCGGCGTGGCGGGCCGCGAGGACGGCTTCTACGACTTCGAGACCAAGTACATCGACGACGCCGCCGAACTCGACGTCCCGGCCAAAGTCGACGACGACTCCGCGAAGCTGTTGCAAGAGTTGGCGATTCGGACCTTCGCCGCGCTGGACTGCCAAGGGCTGGCCCGGGTGGACTTCTTCCTGACCGAGGACGGCCCGGTGGTCAACGAGATCAACACCATGCCGGGCTTCACCACCATCTCGATGTATCCGCGGATGTGGGGTGCCAGCGGCGTGGACTACGAGACCCTGGTCGGAACCATGGTCGAGACCGCGCTGGCCCGGGGAACCGGCCTGCGCTGATCAGGGCCGGCCCGGCCTGATCGGGACGGCCGGCATGGTCTGTTCGACGACGTCGGACATCGTCTGGATCGGAGCCGGCCCGGACCCGCCGGGCAACGTCAACGCCAGGTAGACCGGCCGGTCGACGCACAACCAGGTGCTGCGGTCAGAGTCGGTGTCCTCCAGGCGGAACCACTGCACCTGGTTCACCAGCTGAATCGGTGCGCCGACGACGAACTCCGCCGGCCGGTCCAGCCCGCACCGCAGGATGACCGGTTCGCCGCCGGATTCGGAGCGCCATGCCGCGGTGGCGGCCGGGGTGGGTTCGGCGGTGGGTGCCCGCTGCAGATCGCCGAGCCGATCGGGCAGTGCCGCCGTCAGGGACCGGCACTCCGGCGATTCGGCCGCCGGCGCAGGCACGGCGGCGATCACCACCGGAGCTTGCGGGGTGCGCTGGGTGGCCGCCACCGCCAGCACCGCGCCGACGGCCAGCACAGCCAGCACCAGCGCGGCGATCATCAGGCCCCGGGGCGGGCCGTCGGGGTCCTGCTGCACGTCACCCGCCTCAGTCTGTCGCACCTACACTGACGGCTCAACGTACCGCGGGGGAAAGAGGTGATCGTGTCGGACTCGGCTCAACGTCGCGCCGAACCTACCTTGCGTGAGGTCGGTGAGTTCGCGGTGATCGACGGCCTGGTCCGAGGGCGACCTCAGTCGGCCGGGGTGAGCGTCGGTCCGGGTGACGATGCCGCCGTCATCGACGCGCCGGACGGACGCGTGGCGGTCAGCACCGACATGCTCGTCGAGGGCAGACACTTCCGGTTGGACTGGTCGTCGCCGTACGAGGTCGGCCGCAAAGCCGTGGCGCAGAACGCCGCCGACATCGAGTCGATGGGTGCGGCGGTCAGCGGCCTGGTGGTCGCATTCGGGGCGCCGCGCGACACCCCGGCCGCCCGGGTCGCCGAACTCGCCGACGGCATGTGGGCCGAGGCCGGGCGGTTCGGGGCGGGCATCGTGGGCGGTGATCTGGTGGCCAGCCCGCAGTGGGTGGTCTCAGTGACCGCACTCGGCGACCTCGGCGGCCGGGCACCCGTGCTGCGCAGTGGCGCCCGGCCCGGCTCGGTAGTGGCCCTAGCCGGCGAATTGGGCCGGTCGGCCGCCGGATTGGTGTTGCTGAACAACGGGATCGGTGGATTCGACGATCTGCGTGAGCGGCACCGGGTGCCCCGGCCGCCGTACGGGCAGGGCCGCGCGGCCGCCGAAGCCGGGGCGCAGGCGATGACCGACGTTTCCGACGGCCTGCTCGCCGACCTGGGACATGTCGCGACGGCATCCGGGGTAGTGATCGACCTGCTCGGTGCGGTGCTGCGGGAGGACGTCGAGGTGGTGACTGCGGCGGCGCAGGCAGCGGGGGTGGACCCGTGGTCGCTGGTGCTCGGCGGCGGAGAGGACCACGCTCTGGTGGCGTGCTTCCCGGACTATCCGCCGCACGGCTGGCGGGTTATCGGCGCCGTGCGTGCCGGGCCGCCCGAGGTCCTGCTCGACGGAAAGCGTTGGGCCGGCACAGCGGGATGGCAGTCGTACGACTGAAGCAGGAGCTGGCGGGCGACTGAAGCTGTCAGCCGCTGGCGCCGTCGGCTCCGGTGGTGCCGTCATTGGGGATGACGAACAGATACCTACCTGGACCGGCCTGTCCGCCGGTCCCGCCGGGGAAACCGTTGCCCCCGTTGCCGCCGTCGCCGCCGCGGCCGAAGGCGATGCCGCCCTGACCGCCGTTGCCGCCGCCCCCGCCGGGGCCGGTCAGCAGCGCACGACCGCCGTTGCCGCCGTTGCCGCCGTTGCCGAACAACAGTGCGGCTGTGCCGCCCGTGCCTCCGGCGCCGCCGGCGGTGCCGCCGTTCGCGCCGCGCCCGGCGTTGCCGCCAGCGCCGATCACGGCCAAAAAGCCGGCGTCGCCGCCATTTCCGCCCCGGCCGCCGCTGCCCGCCAGCGTGCCGCCCAGGCCACCGACGCCGCCGTCGCCGCCACCGCCGGACAGCGAGAACCATCCGCCGGCCGCCCCGTTGCCGCCCTCGCCGCCGTCACCGACCGGGCCGGTCACTTTGCCTCCGCTGCCGCCGATTCCACCGCTGCCGATGAAAGCCGCAGTCCGGCCGCCGGGCCCGCCGTCACCGCCGCCGGCGTCGCCTACCCCACCCCAGCCTCCGAAGCCGCCTTCGGCGGTCAGAGCGAGCCAGCCGGCGTTGCCCCCGGCGCCGCCGTCGCCGCCGACACCGCCGACACCGGTGGCATGTCCGCCATTACCGCCGATTCCGCCGAAGGACATGACAGACATGATCCCGGCATCACCGCCGCGACCGCCCTGTCCGCCGACGCCATCGGCGCCGGTGGCTCTGCCGCCGTCGCCGCCCCAGCCGCCGAGCCCGAAGAACAGGAACAGCGCGGAGTCGCCGCCCGCGCCACCTGGGCCGCCGATCCCTGCTATGCCCCCGGCCTCGCCGCCGTTGCCGCCGTTTCCGGCGCCGCCGATGAGGTCGAGGATGCCGCCGTCGGCGAAGATGTTGAGAAACCCTGGGCTGCCGCCCTTCCCGCCGGCGCCCCCGACGGCCCCGTCAGCGCTGGCCGAGCCGCCGTTGCCGCCGTCGCCGGGATTGCCCCTCAGCATCGGGCCGCGGCCGCCGTCGCCGCCGGCTCCGCCCCCTGCGGTGCCTGCGCCACCTTTGCCACCGAAGCCGGCGTTGCCCTGCAGCGAGAACAGGCCGGCGTTGCCGCCGGCGCCACCGGCGCCGCCGACACCCGACTGCGCGGCACCGTCGCCGCCGTTGCCGCCGTTGCCCCAGAACAGGCCGCCGCCTCCGCCGGCTCCGCCGGCGCCCGCGTTGATCCCGGCCGCACCCGCGCCTCCGTTGCCGCCGCTACCGATCAATCCCGCCGAGCCGCCCTTGCCGCCGCTGAAACCGCTACCGCCCGAACCGAAGAGCGCGCCGCCCCGACCGCCGTTGCAGGCACCGTTGACGCACGCACCCTCGTAGCCGGTGTAGCTGTAGCCGTCGCCGGTGAGCAGGCCGGCGT
Source organism: Mycobacterium sp. (assembly GCF_044342925.1). Taxonomy (GTDB): domain Bacteria; phylum Actinomycetota; class Actinomycetes; order Mycobacteriales; family Mycobacteriaceae; genus Mycobacterium. The sequence continues at coordinate 10,444 of NZ_JBIIOV010000020.1, forward strand.
CGGGATTGTCCGCGGTGCCGTTGCCCACGAAGACCCTGACGAAATCGCCAATCGGATCTGCCGTGGCAGCCGACTGGGGTCGGGTGGGCGTTGGCGCCGGATTGGTCCACGGTGCCGTCGGCGTTGATGCCGCGGGGCCGGGGACCGCTGTGACCACCGGATCGGTAAGAGCTTCCGGTGATGCCGCTGCGTCGTCACGGCGTTCCCGACTGGCGGCCGACCGCCCAGTAGTGAGGCCGTCCGGGGCTTCTGTGACATCGCTGCCGTTCTCGGCGCCCTGACCCCGCCGCGGTCCGGCATCGGGCCTGTTTCGCGGTGCGCTGCGGGTACCGGGGTTGGCCCCGGAATGGGCCCCGGTGTCGTGGGTACCAGAGTTCCGGGAGCTGGCCGCGCCGGCCGAGTCAGCGGTATCGGCACTTGCCGGGGGCATCGCGGCGATCGTCCCGCCAACGACCGCCGCGACGGCGAAAAATGTCTGTCCAGCCTTCATGTCGTCAACTTCTCTATCGAGCGCTCAAGCGCGTGGAGGAGGTTTCAGCGAACATACCTGGGGATGTTTCCGGTCGGCAGTCCCCAAACCCGTCGGGGCTGGTTGCACTGGTCGGCTCGCCGGCGCCGGCCAATATTAGGATTCGCCGTATGCGGCGCGGGTTGGCGGTGGTCGGAGTGACGGCACTGGTTCTGGCTGGTTGTGCGCGCTCGGGTTCGCCGCAGCCGGCGCCGGCGGCCACCACCGACCCTGCTACCTCGACCTCCCAGGCCGCCTCGACCACCCAGTCCGCCTCGACCGCGTCGACCCGCCCGTCGAGCACCGTGACCACTGCCGATACCGCGCCGGATGCCGATGGTTACGTCTTCCCGTATCAACCGCTGTGGCCTTTCGCCGAACGCGCGGAGGCCGATCGGTGGCTCGCCGAGGGCAGGCGCACCGGGGATTCGCTCTGGCATGCCGATCCGCGGGCGACGGCGTTGACGTTCACCCGGGAGTTCCTCGGCTTCACCGACCTCGACCGCACCATCGCGGTCACCGAGCAACCGCGGGAGGCTTGGGTCGGTGTCGGCCGGGCCGACCCCAGGGGCAACTCCATGACGGTGGCGAATCTGCACCTAGCCCGGTTGGGTCCGGCGGCCGATGCTCCGTGGGAAGTCGTCGGCACCGAAGACACCGATCTGACCCTCGATCGGCCCGCGTACGGAAGCCCGGTGCAGCCGGTGATCGAGGTGGGCGGCACCATCAGCGGGGTCGACGAGAGTCTGCACATCCAGGCCCGGCAGGCATCGTCGATGGTGGGGGAGTTCTGCTGCGTGCCCGCCGGCGGACAGCGGGCGCCGTGGTCGGCCACCCTGTCGATAGCGGCAACCAAGCCCGGCGCAGTCACCGTCGTGGTGTCCACCGGAGGGCACTACGCCCGGATCGAACGGTTCGCGATCACCGCACTACGGGCCGACTGAAAACCGTGACCTCGCGCCCTCTGGCGGAACTCGTCGATCCCGGCTGGGCTGCGGCCCTGGCACCGGTGGATGATCAAATCACCCGGATGGGCGATTACCTGCGCGCCGAGATCGCGAACGGACAGCGGTATCTTCCGGCCGGACCGAATGTGTTGCGCGCGTTCACCTATCCGTTCGGCGCCGTCCGCGTCCTGATCGTGGGCCAGGACCCGTACCCGACGCCCGGTCACGCGGTCGGTCTGAGCTTCTCGGTGGCCCCGGAGGTGCGGCCGCTGCCGCGCAGCCTGGCCAACATCTTCACCGAATACAGCGCCGACCTGGGCTACCCGCAACCGGCGAACGGCGACTTGACGGCGTGGGCGCAGCGCGGGGTGATGCTGCTCAACAGGGTGCTCACCGTCCGGCCGGGCAGCCCGGCATCACACCGGGGAAAGGGCTGGGAGGCGGTCACCGAGTGCGCCATCCGAGCGCTGGTCGCCCGCGATCAGCCGATGGTCGCGATCCTGTGGGGCCGCGACGCCGGAACGCTCACACCGATGCTGCGCGGCGGCCACTGCTCGGTGATCGAGTCGGCGCACCCCTCACCGCTGTCGGCGAGTCGGGGATTCTTCGGGTCGCGGCCGTTCAGCCGCGCTAATGAACTACTGACCGGGCGCGGCGCTGATCCGGTCGACTGGCGCCTGGCCTGAGGGCATCAGAGCTTTCTCAGCCCCGGACGATCTTCCCAGCCTTGAGGCACGAGGTGCAGACGTTCACGCGCTGCTTATTGCCGCCCGGGCGGCTCGCGGCGTGCACGGTCTGGATGTTCGGGTTCCACCGGCGGTTGGTCCGGCGGTGCGAGTGGGACACCGACTTGCCGAAGCCGGGGCCTTTTCCGCAGATGTCGCAGACGGCAGCCATGTCACAAACTCCTCAAGTCTTAACAGTGGGTCTCGGGCGGTTTTCGCGCTGAACAGCGCGCGACGCCCACGCGGTTCACCCGGTTGGAAGCAGAATACCGGCGCGGCGAACGAACACCAAAATGGGTCGCTCATGCGTCACCGCCGTGTGTAGAGGACACGGCGCGCCGGCCGATCTGATTAGGCTGACGCCGACGACGGGATCGGAGGTGTGGATGCCTGACCGGCGGCTGGACGCGTCCGCCCTGCGGGACTGGGCGCACACCTGCGTCGGGAACCTGATCAGGCACACCGACGAGATCAACGGGCTGAATGTCTTCCCCGTCGCTGACGCCGACACCGGCACGAACATGCTGTTCACCCTGCGTGCCGCACTCGCCGAGGCCGACCCGCTTGCCCGGTCCGGCGATGTCGCCGCCGTGGCCGCCGCGCTGTCGCGCGGAGCCCTCAACGGGGCACGGGGCAACTCCGGGGTGATCGTGTCGCAGATCCTGCGCGCGGTGTCGGAGGTGGCCGCCGAGGCGGCGCGGGACCGCGACATCGCCGACCTCGACGCCGCCCTGCTGGGCGCGGCGCTGCGACACGCCCTGGTGCTGGTGATCTCCGCGATGGGCGGTGAGGCGGTGCCCGGCACCGTGGTGTCGGTGCTGCAGGCCGCCGCTGCCGCGATCGAGACGCTCCTCGGGGATCGGCCGGCGCTGGCGCAGGCACTGGTCGCCGCCGCCGAGGCCGCGGCCGAGGCGCTGGAACGCACTCCCGAACAGTTGGCCGTCCTCGCCGAAGCCGGGGTGGTCGACGCCGGCGGTCGCGGACTGCTGGTGCTGCTCGACGCCCTGACCATGACCATCACCGGCCACGCGCCGGTCCGTCGCGCCTATCTGCCGGCCGCGCCCGCCGCCCGCCACGAGGTCACCGAGGCGCCGACGCCGCAGTTCGAGGTCATGTACCTGGTCGGAGGATGTAACGACAACGGCCTCAAAGACCTGCGTACCGCGCTGGACGCCCTCGGCGACTCGGTGGCTCTGGCCGCCGCCGCCGAGGACCGGCACTCCGTGCACGTCCACACCGACGACGCCGGCGCCGCGGTCGAGGCCGGCCTGGCCGTCGGGGCGGTCAGCCGGATCCGGATCTCCGCCCTGGACACCGGGCGGGTGGCCCCGGGCGGTTGGAGCCGGCAGCGCGCGGTGCTGGCCCTGGTCGACGGGGACGGCGCCGAACAGCTTTTCCGCGACGAGGGGGCCTGCGTGCAGCGCCCGGACGCCGAGTTGGTGGACCCGGACAACGGGGTCAGCGCGGAGGAGTTGCTGCGGGCGCTGGTGGACACCGGCGCCGCCCAGGTGATGGTGCTGCCCAACGGGTACGTCGCTGCCGAGGATCTGGTGGCCGGCTGCACCGCCGCCATCGGGTGGGGAATCGACGTCGTCCCGCTGCCGTGCGGATCGATGGTCCAGGGCCTGGCCGCGCTGGCCGTCCACGACCAGACCCGCCAGGCGGTCGACGACGGCTACACCATGGCCCGGGCCGCCGCTGGGGCCCGGCACGGGTCGGTGCGGATCGCCACCGAGCAGGCGCTGACGTGGGCCGGGGCCTGCCTCCCCGGCGACGGCCTCGGCATCTCCGGCGACGAAGTCGTGGTTGTCGACCCCGATCCGGTCGCCGCCGCCGCCCGGCTGATCGACCTGCTGCTGGGATCCGGCGGCGAACTGGTCACCGTGCTGATCGGGCAGGGCGTCGGCCGTTCCGCCGACGCGGTGACCGACAGGCTCGCCGCCCACGTGCATCGACGGCACCCGGGAACCGAGTTCACCAGCTACCGAACCGGTCACCGCGGCGACCTCCTGCTGATCGGGGTCGAGTAATCCGTGAAATCGTCCCGAGTGTCGCTGGCCGAGCGGCTTGACTCCGTCCTGGGCGCCAAGGCCGCCCAGGCGCTAGACGAGGTTTTCGGCATCCAGACCGTCGACGATCTGCTGCGGCACTATCCCCGCAAGTACAGCCACGGGATGACGGTGCGCGGGGAGGGCCGCGGGGAGGACGAAGAGCCACCGCAGGAGGGTGAGCACATCACCGTCGTCGGCGAGATCGAGAAAGCCGACGTGCGCTGGACCAACCGGCAGCCGCGGCGCGAATACCTGGTGATCACATTGAAAAACCGGCGGCCCAAAGTCACCGCGACGTTCTTCAACGCCCGATTCCTCAAGTCGGGGCTGGTTCCGGGAACCAGGCTGATGCTGTCCGGGGAGGTCGGTTTCTTCAAGGGCACCATGCAGTTGACCCACCCGGATTTCCTGGTGCTGGACGGCAAGCGGTTCGGATCCAAGTCGCTGAAGACCATTGCCGACGCCGCCGAGGACCAGGCCGGGGGTGTCGACATGTCGGCCTTCGAACGCGACTTCTTCCCGATCTACCAGGCCAGCGCGAAACTGCAGAGCTGGGATATCTACGCCTGTGTGCGCCAGGTGCTCGACGTGCTGGATCCGATACCCGAGCCGTTGCCGGAACAGGTTGTGCACCAACGTGATCTGGTCAGTGAGGACAACGCGCTGCGGGCCATCCATCTGGCTGAGAACGAGGTCGAGCGGGAGCGGGCCCGGCAGCGCCTGACCTTCGACGAGGCCGTGGGTCTGCAATGGGCACTGGCGCAGCGCCGGCACGGCGACCTGCCCGGCTCCGGTCCGGCCGCCCCACTGGTCGCCGACGGTCTGGCCGCCGCCCTGAAAGCGCGGCTGCCCTTCCAGCTGACCGCCGGTCAGCAGGAAGTGCTCGAGGTCATCGCCGCCGACCTGGCCGCCACCACGCCGATGCACCGGCTGCTGCAGGGCGAGGTCGGCTCCGGCAAGACGATCGTCTCGGTGCTGGCGATGCTGCAGATGGTCGACGCCGGCTACCAGTGCGCGCTGCTGGCACCCACCGAAGTCCTTGCGGCCCAACATGCCCGCTCGATCCGCGACGTTCTTGGCCCGCTGGCTATGGCCGGTCAACTCGGCGGCGACGAGCGTGCCACCGGCGTCACCCTGCTGACCGGTTCGATGTCGGCGGCCCAGAAACGTCAGGTGCGCGACGAGGTCGCCTCCGGTTCGGCCGGCATCGTGATCGGCACCCACGCGCTGTTGCAGGAGGCGGTCGAGTTTCACCGGCTGGGTCTGGTGGTGGTCGACGAGCAGCACCGGTTCGGAGTCGAGCAGCGAGATCGGCTGCGCGCCAAGGCTCCTGCGGGTTTGACGCCGCATCTGCTGGTGATGACCGCCACCCCGATTCCACGGACGGTGGCGTTGACGGTGTTCGGCGACCTGGAGACCTCGACGTTGCGCGAGCTTCCGCGCGGACGTCAGCCCATCACCACCAACACCATCTTCGTCAGCGAGAGGCCGCAGTGGCTGGCGCGCGCCTGGCAGCGCATCACCGAGGAAGTGGGGAACGGGCGTCAGGCCTACGTTGTGGCATCCCGCATCGACGAGAGCGACAAGCCGGCCACCGAGCAGAACGGGCCGCCGCCGATCACCGTCGTCGCCCTCTTCGAGCAGTTGCGCACCGGCCCGCTCGCCGGGTTGCGACTGGGGCTGATGCATGGCCGGTTGTCGGCGGACGAGAAGGACGCCGTGATGGCCGCGTTCCGGGCCGGTGAGATCGATGTACTGGTCTGCACCACCGTCATCGAGGTGGGTGTCGACGTGCCCAACGCCACCGTCATGGCCGTGATGGACGCCGACCGGTTCGGTATTAGCCAGCTGCACCAGCTGCGCGGGCGCATCGGCCGCGGCGCCCACCCCAGCCTGTGCCTGCTGGCTACCCGGCTGCCCCGCCATTCCCGGGCCGGTGAGCGGCTGGAGGCGGTGGCGGCCACGCTGGACGGCTTCGCGCTGGCCGATCTGGATCTGCAGGAGCGCCGTGAGGGGGATGTCCTGGGTGACAACCAATCCGGACGTCCGACCCGGCTGCGGTTCCTGTCGCTGGCCGAGCATCTCGACCTGATCGTCGAGGCCCGGGAGCTCTGCGAATCGGTGTACGCAGCAGATCCAGACAACTCCGGGATGGCGGTTCTCGCGGGCCAGTTCACCGGTACCGACCGCATCGACTACCTGCACAAGGCATGAAGCGCGGCACACTGCTCTGGCTGGCGGCGGCGGCGCTGATCGCCGTGCTCGTCGCCGCCCAGACGCTGGCCGCGGCTGCGCGGTCCGGAGACGCCGCGGCCGCTCAGGCGCCGGTCCTGCAGCCGGGAGTCGACGTGCTCGCCGGGCTCACCGTCGTCCCTCGGCGCATCCGTTCAAACGATTACCGCAGGACGGCTTTCGGCGATTCGTGGGATGACGAGAACGGGGCCCCCGGCGGAGGGAACGGCTGCGACACTCGCGATGACATTCTCACTCGCGACCTGGTGGAGAAGACCTTCGTCCACACCAGCCGCTGCCCCCAGGCCGTCGCCAGCGGGACTCTGCGCGACCCCTACACGAACGCCACCGTGTCCTTTGTGCGCGGCAACCAGGTCGGTGCGTCGGTGCAGATCGACCACATCGTGCCGCTGGCATTCGCCTGGGATATGGGTGCGCGGGACTGGAGCGATGCGCTGCGCAAGCGCTTCGCCAACGACCCGGCCAATCTGCTGGCGGTCGCGGGCAAGGCCAACCAGGACAAGGGCGATCTGCCACCGGGGGAGTGGATGCCGCCCAATGCCGGGTTCTGGTGCCAGTACGCACTGCAGTTCGCGGAGGTGGCGCGCGGTTACCGGCTTGCGGTGGACGAGACCTCGGCCCGGGAATTGACGAACGCGGCGGCCAGCTGCCCGAGCAGCTGACCGCCGCGTTCGGCGTTCTGTGGCTAGCTTGCGCCGCGGGCGGACGCCGACTTGGCCGTTCCGCGGGCCGAAGCCCGGGTGGCTGTTTCGTTACCGGCGTTGGCGCTGCCGGCGGCAGACCGGCCGCGTGCCGTCGGGGCCTCCGGAGCCGGGGCCTCGACCGGTGCGGCGTCGACGACCGGAGCGGCCGGTACGGCCGGGGTCGCCGGCACTGCCGGGGTGGCCGGGACGGCCGGTGTCGCCGGAGTGTCGTCGGTCGCGGGGACGGCCGGGGTCGCCGGGACCGCCGGTGTTGCCGGCACTGCCGGAGTCGCCGCCGCGGCGGCCGGCGCTGCGGCTGCGGTGGGCGGTGTCGGGACGAAGGGGCCGACGTCGATGGCGGCGCCGATCTGCTTGCCCAGCTCGATCGACGAGCCGGCGAGGCCGGCACCCACACCCGGGATCGGAACCTCGGTCTGGCTGAGCGGCAGGAACGGCTTGGTGACCAGGTCGATCGAATTGAAGATCGACCCGCCGGGGCTGAGCATGCCGCCGAATGTGATGCCGACCTTGGTGATCTGCCTGGGCAGCAGCGAAGCTACCAGGCTGGTCAGATCCAGGGTTTGCCCACCGTTGAGGTTGGCGTCCACCAGGCGCGCCGGCAGGTTGATGAGCTCATTCAGCGCGGTCTCGGAATCCGGTGCGTTCCGGATGTTGTCGATGCTGTTCACCAGCTGGATGGTGCTGGCGAGTGCCGGGCCGAACAGGCCGATGAGCTGTCCGGCGGACCAGGTGGTGGTCAGGTCGAGAACCGGCTGCAGGTTCTCCGGGATGTCGACGAACGACGGCAGGAGGCCCCAAGCGGTCAGGTGAAGGGCATCCAGGGTGTCCAGATTCACTTGGGTCTGGACGTCGAAGAAGGTCTGGAAGTTGTCCGAGATCTGGCCGGGAATCCGGGATCCTTCGCCGTTGAACAGCTCAGCGGCGTAGGTGAACTGGTTGAACAGGATGGTCGAGGCGATCGGCAGCGGCCGTTCCCAGTAGCTGAACCACAGGTTGCCGAAGTTGTTGACCGAGCGGTCGATCACTTCCTGCCACAGCTGGATCGGGTCGACGCTGGCAGCCAGACTGACCGCGAGGTCGCTGACGACCCGTTCCGGGGCCTGTGCCATCTGCGCGGGCATGGGCTGAATGGAGGAGAGGGCAATGGCGCCCGCCCCGAGGGCTGCGATGCCAGCGGTGAGGTACGAGCGAGGTGTTACGTGCATAGGTCCAGGTCCCTTCCTGTGATTTACCTGATAGGCAGGGACCCTAGCTGAAAGCGGGCTGAACGTCTCAACTATCCGTCACGTTGCCCGGCTTGCTTGTCAATCGTCGGTGGTCTCCGGATTCGGACGGAACCGGGTCCCGTCGTCGAGCCCGCTGAGGGCGTCCATCTGGTCGCCGGTCAATTCGAAGCCGAACACGTCGATGTTCTCGGCCAGGTGCGCCGCACTGGAGGCCCGGGGAATCACTACATTGCCCAACTGGATGCTCCACCGGATGAGCACCTGGGCCGGCGACTTGCCTTGCGCCGCAGCGATATCGGTGACCGCCGGGTTCTCCAGCAGCGTGCCGGCACCGAGCGGGCAGTAGGCCCCGGTGGTGATCGAGTGCTGGGCGTGCACCGCACGCAATTCGGACTGGTTGAGCAGCGGATGCAGCTCGATCCGGTTGACCGCAGGTGTGAAGAAAGACAGGTCGATGATGTTGGAGAGGTGTTCGGCGGTGAAATTGCTGACGCCGATCGATCGGGTGTCGCCGACCTCCTTGGACTTCATCACGCCGCCCCAGGCGTCGATGTACTTGCCGTTCTCCTCCGCCGGCCAATCGATCAGGTAGAGGTCGACATACTCCAGACCAAGCCGGGCCAGGCTGGCCTTGCACGCGTCCTGCGACGATTGGAAGCCCTGGTCGGCGGTCGCCAGCGTGGTGGTGATGTATAGCTCCTCGCGGGCAATGCCCGCCGCGGCGATGGCACGGCCGACCGCTTCCTCGTTGCTACCGGCGGACATGTCGATCAAGCGGTAGCCGACCGCCAGGGCGGCCGCCACGGCCGTTTCGGCTTCGGCCGGCGGGAGATCGGAGACGCTCAGACCCAGCACCGGAATGGTGTGGTCGTCATTGAGTGTGACGGTGGGGATGGCGGCCGTCGGTGTCATGTCACCTGCCTGTGCATCGATGGTTCCGGTCGAGCGGATTCGGCTGAGGATAGTACGAGTGCCGACCGGCGTAAGCTGCGGCTCATGACAACCGTCAAGGAGCGGGTGCTGGCTGTCGGCAACCGGTTCGGCGTCAAGGTGATTCCGAAATTGCCGGACGGGGCCAAGCGACTGCTCTCCGGCGGCCGGGCGGTGACGATCGACGGTAATACCTTGGACCCGTCTTTGCAGGTGCTGCTGGCCGCCCAGCGCGCCACCGGCGCCAACGGCCTGGTAATCGCCGACGACGCACTGCTGAGCAGGGCCAATTTCGCGGTCCTGAGCCAGACCCTCGATGAACGAGATGTTCGCGTCGCCGAAGTCGTGCAGGTGTCCGTTCCGGGTCCGGCGGGCGCCATTCCGGCGCGGCACTATCGCCCCGCGACCGGCGAGTCCCCGGCTCCATTGCTGGTCTTCTTCCACGGTGGCGGCTGGGTGCTGGGAGACCTGGACAGCCACGACTCGGCGTGCCGGCTGATCACCCGCGACGCCGGCATCCACGTGTTGGCGGTCGACTACCGGCGGGCTCCTGAGCATCGCGCTCCGGCCGCCGTCGACGACGCCCTCGCCGCCTACCGGTGGGCGCGGCAGCACGCCGCCGACTTGGGCGCCGACCCGCGACGGGTGGCGGTCGGCGGCGACAGCGCCGGCGGCAACCTGGCAGCGGTGGTCACCCGGCTGGCCCGCGACGCCGGGGATCCGTTGCCGTCGCTGCAGTGGCTGATCTACCCGCTCTCCGATATGCGCGGTGGAACCCGCTCCCGTTCACTGCTGGGCGACGGTTTCCTGCTCACCAAGCACGATGTCGAGTGGTTCCAGGACACCTACCTTGAGGGGTCCGGCCTGGATAGGACCGACCCGCTGGTTTCCCCGGTGCTGGCCGATGATCTGGCGGGACTGTCTCCCGCACTCGTGGTCACCGCCGGTTTCGATCCGCTGCGCGACGAAGGCGACCAGTACGCGGCCAAGCTGCGCGAGGCCGGAGTCACCGTTGACCACCGGCAGATGTCGACGATGATCCACGGATTCATCAATCTGAACGTGCTCGGCGGCGGCGTGGCTCAGGCCAACGCGGAGATGATCTCCGCTCTGCGCGCCCACCTGGCCCGTAACTGAAAACCCAGAGGTGCCGCCGGTACTGTAGGAGGCGCCGAAACATGACCGACAAGCGAGGATCAGCCGACTGTGGCCACCAATAAGAAAAGCTCGCCCCGCTACGACCTCAACGCTGCGGATCGCAAGCGTGACATGTTCATCAAAATTGGCCTGACCGCCATCGTGGTGCTCTTCGCCGTCGGGCTTGTCTTCTACATCATCTCGGGTAAGGACAAGGGCGTCGGCGACACCCAGGCCGTGCGCGTCGCCTCCGGGGCGCTGGTCAAGAAGGAAGGCACCGACGAGCCCAAGGCCGTGCTGTCCATCTACGAGGACTTCCAGTGCCCGCACTGCCGGGACTTCGCCAAGACCTTCGGGCCGACGTTGGCCAAGCTCTCCGACAGCGGAGCCGCGGCCGTCGACTACTACATGGTGGCGATCCTCAACCGCACTAACAACGGTTATTCCTCCCGCGCCGCCAACGCTGCCTACTGCGTGGCCGACGAGAACAAGGAAGCCTTCGTGCGGTTCCACTCCGCACTGTTCGCCCAGCAGCCTCAGGAGGGCTCCGGCTCCGGTCCCGACAACGCCAGACTGACTGAAATCGCACGTCAGGCCGGTGTCACCGGGGGTGTTCCGGAGTGCATCAGTAAGGGTAAGTACGAGAAGAAGGCCAAGGGCCTGGCTGCCGCGTCGAATATCACCGCGACGCCGACGATTCGCCTCAACGGCCAGGACATCAACCCGGCCACCCCCGATGAACTGCTGGCCAAGGTCCGGGCGATCGTCGGCCCGATGCCGGCCCTGATGCCCGCGCCTCCGTCGTCCCCGCCGGCCCCGGCTCCGGCGCCGACTCCGGCGCCGGCGCAGTGAGCCTCGCCACGCCCGCCGCCGCCGAGGCCGTCGAGCCTCGCACGGGGGCGGCGCCTGGCGTCCCGATGAGCCGGCCCAGCGCCTGGTTGGTGCTGATCGCCGGCGTCGTCGGTCTGATCGCGTCCTCGACGTTGCTGGTCGAGAAGATCGAGATGCTCAAGGATCCCGCGTTCGTGCCGAGTTGCAGCATCAACCCGGTGCTGGCGTGCGGGTCGGTGATCGGCACCCCACAGGCTTCGGTCTTCGGTCCGCCCAACCCGCTGTTCGGCATCATCGCCTTCACGCTGGTGATCGTGACCGGTGTGCTGGCGCTGGCGCGGGTCGGGCTGCCGCGGTGGTACTGGGTGGGTCTAACGATCGGGACCGGCCTCGGCTTGGCTTTCGTGCACTGGCTGGCTTTCCAGAGTCTCTACCGGATCGGCGCGCTGTGCCCCTACTGCATGGTGGTCTGGTCGGTGACCGTGCCGCTGTTCGCGGTGGTGGCGGCGACCGCGTTGCGTCCGGTGATGGAGTCCAACCCGGTGGCGAACGCCGTCTACCAGTGGCGCTGGCCGCTGGTGGTGCTGTGGTTCACCGGGCTGTTGCTGCTCATCCTGGTCCGCTTCTGGGACTACTGGTCCACGCTGATCTGACGTCCGTGGCCGGAACGATCTAGCGCCGTGACCCGTATCGTCGCCGGCGCGGCGGGCGGCCGGCGCCTGGTGGTGCCGTCGACCGCCCGGCCCACCACCGACCGGGTCCGCGAAGCGCTCTTCAACGTTCTGGCGGCCCGCCTGGATTTCGACGGCGTGCGGGTGCTCGACCTCTACGCCGGGTCCGGGGCACTGGGTCTGGAGGCACTGTCGCGGGGGGCCGAGTCGGTGCTGTTGGTCGAGAGCGACCGGCGTGCCGCCGACGTCATCACCCGCAACATCGCCACCGTCGGCCTGCCCGGCGCCGCGGTTCGCCGCGGTGCGGTGGGTGCGGTGCTGTCCGCCCCGGCGCCCGCGCCGATGGACCTGGTGTTCGCCGACCCGCCTTACGAGCTCTCGACCGGGCAGCTGGAGTCCATCCTCACCGCCCTGCGCGACGGCGGCTGGGTGTGCGCGGGCAGCGTGATCGTGGTGGAACGGCCGGTTTCGGCGTCGGCGCTGACCTGGCCGCCCGGTTGGACGGCCTGGCCGGTGCGTCGCTACGGCGACACTCGTCTGGAGGCCGCCGAGGTGGGCCCGGGTGACTGCTAGCGTTTTCGCATGAGTGGCGCGGTCTGTCCCGGATCCTTCGACCCGGTGACCCTTGGGCACGTCGACGTCTTCGAACGCGCCGCCGCCCAGTTCGACGAGGTCATCGTCGCGGTGCTCGTCAACCCAAAGAAGTCGGGCATGTTCGCCATCGACGAGCGCATCGCCATGATCGAGGAGTCCTGCGCACACCTGCCGAACCTGCGCGCGGAGGCCGGTGAGGGCCTCGTCGTGGACTTCGTCAAGGCCCGGGGGTTCACCGCGATCGTCAAGGGTCTGCGCACCGGCACCGACTTCGAGTACGAACTGCAGATGGCGCAGATGAACAAGCACATCGCCGGGGTGGATACCTTCTTCGTAGCCACCACCGCGCAGTACTCGTTCGTCTCGTCCTCGCTGGCCAAGGAGGTGGCCGGGCTCGGCGGCGACGTCTCGGCGCTGCTGCCGGAATCGGTCAACCGCCGGCTGCAGGGCAAGCTGGGACGCGAATAAATAGGCGGCGACACACCGCATCGCCACCACAGTCACACGCGTAACACCAGGCACACTGGTCACTACCAACGTGAGAGCTGGAGGGTGGCCCCGTGTACCGAGTTTTTGAAGCGCTGGACGAACTGAGCGCGATCGTCGAAGAGGCCCGCGGCGTGCCGATGACGGCCGGTTGCGTGGTTCCCCGCGGCGACGTGCTGGAGCTGATCGACGACATCAAGGACGCTATCCCCGGCGAGTTGGATGACGCCCAGGACGTGCTCGACATCCGTGACGGCATGCTGCGCGACGCCAAGGAGCACGCCGAGACCACCGTCTCCAGTGCCAACGGCGAAGCCGACTCCCTGCTCAGCCACGCCCGCGCCGAGGCCGACCGGCTGTTGTCCGACGCCAAGTCCCACGCCGACCGGATGGTCGCCGAGGCGCGTTCGCACAGCGAGACCATGGTCAACGAGGCCCGTGAGGAGGCCGCTCGGCTCTCCGCGGCAGCCAAGCGCGACCACGAGGCGGCCACCACCCGCGCCCGCGCCGAGGCCGACCGCCTGGTCGAGCAGGGCAACATCTCCTACGAGAACGCCGTGCAGGAAGGCATCAAAGAGCAGCAGCGGCTGGTCTCCTCGACCGAGGTGGTGCAGTCGGCGAACGCCGAGGCGACCCGGCTCGTCGATGCCGCCCACGCCGAGGCCGACCGCCTGCGCGGCGAATGCGACATCTACGTCGACAACAAGCTGGCGCAGTTCGAGGAGTACCTCAACGGCACCCTGCGCTCGGTGAGCCGCGGCCGCCATCAGCTGCGCACCGCCGCGGGCACGCACGACTACGTGCAGCACTAGCCGGTCCCGCGGGTTAGGACTCGCCGTCCGACGGGCACCGTAGGATCGCCGTTATGGCGAGGACTCCCAACGCGGCAGCCGACCCGCGCTCGCCGCTGGTGTTCGACGTCTCGCGGCTCGGCCGGCGCCCCGGCGCCATGCACGAGATCCGGCAGACCGAGCCCAGCCCGGCGCGGATCGGCTTGGACCTCATCGCGATCGAGCCGGGCGCCCCGCTGGACCTCGACCTGCGGCTGGAGTCGGTGTCCGAAGGCGTTCTGGTCACCGGCACCGTCCATGGCCCGACCCGCGGTGAATGTTCACGCTGTCTGGAACCGGTCACCGGCGAGATCGACATCGCACTGACCGAACTGTTCGCCTATCCCGACAGCCTCACCGAATCCACCACCGAGGACGACGAGGTCGGCCACGTCATCGACCAGACCGTCAACATCGAGCAACCCATCATCGACGCCGTCGGCCTGGCATTGCCGTTCGCACCGGTCTGCCGCGAGGACTGCCCCGGACTGTGCCCCACGTGCGGCGTCGCGCTGAGCAGCGCCGGCCCGGAGCACCAGCACGACGAGATCGATCCGCGCTGGGCCAAGCTGGCCGGTCTGTTCCCGCCGGACGGACAGTCTTCGTGACCCGACGGAACCTGCTCGACGCGCTTGGCGCCGAACTGCCCGACGACCTGCTGACGCTGGCACTGACCCACCGCAGCTACGCCTACGAGAACGGCGGCCTGCCGACCAACGAACGCCTGGAGCTACTCGGCGACGCCGTGCTGGGACTGGTGATCGTCGAGGAGCTGTTCCGCCGGCACCCGGACAACTCCGAAGGCGACCTGGCCAAGCTGCGCAACAGCATCGTCAACAGTCAGGCGCTGGCCGGGGTTGCCCGCGAACTGACCGACGACGGGCTCGGTGAATACCTGTTGCTGGGGCGCGGCGAGGTCAACACCGGGGGACACGGCAAGTCCAGCATCCTCGCCGACACGCTGGAATCCCTGCTCGGTGCGGTCTACCTGCAGCATGGGTTGGACGGCGCGCGGCGGGTGATCCTGCGCCTGTTCGAGGATCTGATCGACACCGCCCCCACACTTGGTGCCGCCCTGGAATGGAAGTCGAGTCTGCAGGAGCTGACCGCGGCCCGCGGCCTGGGTGTCCCGCGCTACGAGGTCAGCGCCGAAGGCCCCGACCACGACCGCCGGTTCGCCGCCGTGGTGTACGTCAACGGCGAGGCCTACGGCACCGGCGAGGGCCGCTCGAAGAAAGCCGCCGAAACCGACGCCGCGGCGCAGGCCTGGCGGGCACTGGACGCCGAGCCGCCAGTCTTTGCGGCCGCCGAGGCCACTGACGCCGCTGACCCCACCGCCGCCACCGCCGACCTGGATGCCTGAGCTTCCCGAAGTCGAGGTGGTGCGCCGCGGCCTGCAGGCCCACGTCGCCGGTAAGACGGTCGCCGCGGTCGAGGTTCGCCACCCCCGCGCGGTGCGCCGGCACGAGCCCGGCGCGGCGGACCTGGCCGCCCGGCTGCTCGGGGCGCGCATCACCGGGACCGATCGGCGGGGAAAGTACCTGTGGCTCACTTTCGATGACCAGGCGACCGCGCTGGTGGTGCACCTGGGCATGAGCGGCCAGATGCTGCTCGGTCCGGTCGCCAAGGTGGAGCATCTGCGCATCGCCACCGTCCTCGACGACGGCACCGCGCTGAGCTTCGTCGACCAGCGCACCTTCGGCGGCTGGCAACTCGCCGATCTGGTCACCGTCGACGGCAGCCGGCTGCCGGAGCCCGTCGCGCACATCGCCCGCGATCCGCTGGACCCGCGGTTCGACCGCGATGCGGTGGTGAATGTGTTGCGCCGTAAGCATTCTGAGATCAAGCGCCAACTGCTCGACCAGACCGTCGTCTCCGGGATCGGCAACATCTACGCCGACGAGGCGCTGTGGCGGGCCGGTGTCAACGGTGCGCGCATCGCCGAGAAGCTGACCCGCCGCCAACTCGCCGGGGTGCTCGACTGTGCCGCCGAGGTGATGCGCGAGGCGCTGCGGGAGGGCGGCACGTCGTTCGACTCGCTCTACGTCAACGTCAACGGGCAGTCGGGTTACTTCGATCGCTCGCTCAACGTCTACGGCCGCGAGGACCGGCCCTGCCGTCGCTGCGGCGCGGTGATCCGGCGGGAGAAGTTCATGAACCGCTCGTCGTTCTACTGCCCGGTCTGTCAGCCGCGGCCGCGCCGGTAATCTCACGACGATGACCGAACTCTGGGTGGAACGCACCGGCATCCGCCGCTACACCGGGCGCAGCAGCCGCGGCGCGGAGGTGCTGATCGGCTCGGAGACCGACGACGGGGTGTTCACTCCCGGTGAGCTGCTCAAGATCGCGCTGGCCGGCTGCAGTGGGCTCTCCAGCGACCAGCCGCTGCGCCGGCGGCTCGGCGACGACTACCCGGCCGTCATCCGGGTAGCCGGGCCGGCCGACCGCGAGCAGGAGCGCTACCCGGTGCTCAACGAAACCCTGGAGATCGACCTCTCCGGACTGTCCGCGCAGGACACGGAGCGGCTGCTGATCGTGGTCACCCGGGCCATCGACCAGGTGTGCACGGTCGGACGCACGCTCAAGACCGGCGCGGAGATCACCTTCGAGGTGGCGGAGGTGGATCGGTGACGGCCGCGGGCGACGAGGTGCGTCTGACGGCCTGGGTGCACGGCTACGTGCAGGGCGTGGGTTTCCGCTGGTGGACCCGATCGCGGGCGTTGGAATTAGGCCTGACGGGCTATGCCAGCAACCAGTTCGACGGCCGGGTGCTGATAGTCGCCCAGGGGCCGCGGCCGGCTTGCGAGCAACTGCTGGAGCTGTTGCGCGGCGAAACGACCCCCGGCCGGGTGGACAACGTGGTGGCCGACTTCACTTCGGCGGGCGAGCCGATCAGGGGGTTCCGCGAACGATAAACCCCCGGGGGTATAGTTGGATCCGGAAGCACCGACACCGCTCTCTCGGAGGACCCCAATGCAAGACACCGCAGCGCCCCACGTCATCCCGTTGGATTCCAGCGGACTGGGCGACCGAAGCTACATCGCCCATGACGGCTCTGCCGCCCTCGTCGTCGATCCACAGCGGGACTTCGACCGGATCGACGAACTGCTCGCCGAGCACGGCCTGAGGCTGACGCACGTCGCTGAGACCCACATCCACAACGACTACGTCACCGGCGGCCTGGAGCTGGCCCGCCGGCACGGCGCCACCTACGTCGTTCCTGGCGATGTGGAGGTGTCCTACGAGGCACTGGCTGTGCACGACGGCGACTCCTTCGCCGTCGGCGAGATGACCGTCGACGTCATCCATACCCCCGGCCACACTCCGCACCACGTCTCCTTCTCGGTGCGCAAGGGCGATCACCGGGGTGCGGTGTTCACCGGCGGCTCGCTGCTCTACGGCAGCGTCGGCCGTCCCGACCTGGTCGCGCCGGACATGGCCGTCAAACAGGCCCACGACCAATGGCATTCGGTGCGCCGCCTGGCCGACACCCTCGATGACGAGACCCCGATTTATCCCACCCACGGCTTTGGTTCCTTCTGCGCGGCGACCCAGGCTCAGGGATTGTCCTCGACGATCGGCAACGAGAAGACGATCAACCCGGCCCTGACCGAGGCCGAGGAGGAGTTCGTGACCAAGCTGCTGGCCGGCCTGGACGTCTTCCCGGCCTACTACGCGCACATGGGTCCGGCC
>NZ_JBIIOV010000158.1:0-7478 GCF_044342925.1 Mycobacterium sp.
GCTGCCGTTGCGGGCGGGGGCCGGTCATTCGGCGCCGCCCGGCCGGAAGCTGCGCATCGGGTCGCGGATCAGCCGGTCGCGGAGTTCGCGGGCCTGGCGGCGGCTGACCGGCAGTTCCACTGCCGGTGAGGCGCCGTTGGCGCGCATCCGCACCATGGTGGCGGCACTGGACGTGCGCAGCCCGGTCACCATCGACAGCGCCACGAGATAGGAGCGGTGGACCCGCTGGAACCCGCGGGCGCGCCACCGTTCCTCCAAGACGCTCAACGGGATTCGCACCAGGTGCGATCCCGACGACGCATGCAGCCGGGCGTAGTCGCCCTCGGCCTCCACCCATCCGACGGTGTCGCAGCGGACCAGTTGGGTCACCCCGCCGAGCTCGACGGGGATGACGTCGTCGCCGGCGGCGGGGTCGGCGGCACGGGTGTTCTCGGCGCTTCGGCTGGCCCGGACGCGCCGGATCGCCGCGTCGAGGCGTTCCTCGCGAATCGGCTTGAGTACGTAGTCAACCGCGCCGACGTCGAAGGCGGCGACCGCTTTGTCGTCGTGGGCGGTGACGAAAACCAGCGCGGGCGGGTGAGCGAAGTTGGCCAGCACGCCGGCCAGTTCCAGACCCGAGAGCCCGGGCATGTTGATGTCGAGGAACACCGCGTCCAGGCTCTGCTCGTTGAGGGCGCGCAGGGCGGCGGTGGCATCGCCGACCGACACCACCGTGCCGATGTCGGGATGCCGGCCCAGCAGATAGGTGAGTTCGTCGAGGGCGGGCGCTTCGTCGTCGACCGCGAGCACCCGCAGCAGCGCTGTCATCGCACCTCCGAGATGTCAGGCACGAACACCCGCCCGGAACTTGGGCACCCGCATAATCACCTTGGTGCCCGCGCCGGGGGCCGTCTCGACCACCAGACCGTAGTCGTTGCCGAACGCCGCGCGCAGCCGATGATCGACATTGGTGAGCCCGACATGGGCGGCCTGCTCGCCGTCGCTGAGCACGTCGCCCATGCCCGAACGCAGCGCCTCGGGATCCATGCCGACGCCGTCGTCCTCCACGGTGATCAGGCAGTCCGATCCCTCGTCTCGGGCGGTGATCTCCACCGCGCCGGCCGAACGCCCGGCCAGCCCGTGCCGGACGGCGTTCTCCACCAGAGGCTGCAGCGCCAGGAACGGCACCACCACGTTAAGCACCTCCGGGGCGATCCGCAGTTTCACAGTGAGATTGGCGCCGAATCTGGCCCGCTCCAGGGTGAGGTAGCGGTCGATGTTGCGCAGCTCGTCGGCCAGCACCGTGTAGGGCCCGGCGGACCGGAACGAGTAGCGGGTGAAGTCGGCGAACTCCAGGATCAGCTCGCGGGCCCGGTCGGGGTCGGTGCGCACGAACGAGGCGATGGTGGTGAGCGCGTTGTAGATGAAATGCGGACTGATCTGGGCGCGCAGCGCCAGCACCTCGGCGCGGTCCAGGCGGGCCCGCGAGGCGTCGAGTTCGGCCAGTTGCAGCTGCCCGGCGGCGTAGCGGGCCACCTCGGCGATCGCGCCGAGCATGCCGGGGGAGGGCTCGGCGACGTGCAGCGCCACCATCGCCCCGAGCACCGTGCCGTTGTCGTGCAGCAGCGGCTGAGCCACCACGGCCGGGGCCTGGTCGCGGCGCAGCACCCGACGTCGGCCGGTGATGGACTCCTGGGCCCCCCGCTGGCAGAGGGTCTTCGTCGCGGCATCCCAGAGCCCGTCGGCTGGGTCGCTCACCAGAAGTTCGCCGTCGGGTCCGTAGAGCGCCAGCCCGTCGGATCCGGTCAGCGCCCGCAGGTGCGGGGCGGCGTCGCGGGCGGAATCGGCGTCCAGGCCGGTGCGCAGCGGCCGGGCCGCCAGCGACGCGGTGTGCAGGGCGGCGTGCACCGTCCGCTCCTCCGGGGTGGTCACCACCCGGCGGGTCAGCACGGCGACGAGCCCCACGACCAGCGCGGTGGCGACCAGGGCGAGCGTCAACGCCACCGCCGCCCCGTTGGACATGCCGCCTCCCCTTTGGTATCCCCGGAGTCTCTCCCGGAGATTCATTCTGCTCACCTGGGCCGGTGGCCGCGCGCATAGACTCACGCCATGGCGAGTTTGCAGCTGACCTCCGACCCCGCCGCCGATTCGTTGCTGTCGGAGGACCCGTTCGCCCTGCTGGTCGGGATGCTGCTGGATCAGCAGATCCCGATGGAGGTCGCGTTCGTCGGGCCGCGGAAGATCGCCGACCGGCTCGGCGGGATCGACGCCCGGCTGATCGCCGACTACGACCCGGATCGGTTCGCCGCACTGTTCGCCGAAACCCCTGCGGTGCATCGCTTTCCGGGCTCGATGGCCAAGCGGGTCCAGGATCTGGCCCGCGAGATCGTCGACCGCTACGACGGCGACGCCGCCGGGCTGTGGACCCACGGCGACCCCAACGGCGCCGAGGTGTTGCGCCGCCTCAAGGCGCTGCCCGGGTTCGGCGACCAGAAGGCCAGGATCTTCCTGGCGCTGCTGGGCAAGCAGTACGGGGTGACACCGGTCGGCTGGCGCGCCGCCGCCGGGGACTACGGCAAACAGGGCACCCACATGTCGATCGCCGACGTGGTCGACAAGGGCTCGCTGGAGCAGGTCCGGGCATACAAGAAGAAGATGAAGGCTTTGGCAAAAGAGGGCACTGCGAAGCAGTCGAAGGCTTAGCCAAGAGATGGAGAAGCGATGAAGACACACCTGAACTGTCCGTGCGGTGAGGCGATCCGGGGCAAGGACGAGGACGAGCTGGTCGAGCTGGCCCAGGCCCACCTGGCCGAGGCCCACCCGGGCATGCATTACGAGCGCGAGCACATCCTTTTCATGGCCTACTAGGCGCCCGACTCAGCGGCGGCGGCGTTTCCTGCCCCCGAGCTTGATGCCCACCGCCGCCTCCAGGTCGGTGAGAGCCTGCTCGGTGAACGGGATGAGCGTCTCGACGTTGGTTACCACGTCGCGGTCGGCGACGTAGCCGATGCCGGTCTGTTCGGCGTAGGAGCACACCGTCACGTTGAGCCCCATCCCGTCCCAGATCGACGAGATCGGGAAGATCTCGTCGAGCGAGGCGCCGTTGAAGTACATCGGCTCCTGCGGGCCGGGCACATTCGAAATCGGCAGGTTGAAGCTGGGCGGCACCTTGGCGTCGAACGGCAGCATCGGCAGCAGGATCGTCGGGCCGATGGCCGGCCCCATGGCCGCCACCGTGGCCCCCGCCCCCTGTTCTTCCACCTGCTGCTTGACGTTGGCCATCCCGTCGTGGATCAGCGCCAGCCGCTCGGCGGGGCTTTCGATGTCGGTTCCCAACGGGCACAAGCCCAATCCGAACTGGTTGCCGTGGCTGTCGGCGACAGCGCTGCCGTGGCCGCGGACCGTCACCGGGCTGATCGCCACCAGCGATTTGTCGGGCAGTTCGCCGCGGTCGGCCAGCCAACCGCGCAGCCCTCCGGCGATGACGGTCATCACGACGTCGTTGGCGGTAACCCCGGCGGCCTCCTGCACGGCCTGGATGCGGGACCGGTCCAGGGTCGCGCCCGCGACGGAGCGGAACGGTCCCAGCGAGACGTTGAATCGGGTGCGCGGCGCACTGAACGGCGCGACGATGCTGCGGGCCATGAGGCTGTTCACCACGTTGGACAGCTGGCTCTCCACCACCTTGGCGGTCAGTTCCACTCCCGCGGAGGCGGTTTCGGTGAGGGCACGCAGCGCCGAGAGCAGGATCGGCGGCCTGCGCCGCTCGGGCCGGGTGGCGTCGGCCGCGGGCGACGACGCGGCGAAGAACGGTGGCATGCCGCGCTGGTCGGGATCGGGGCTCAGCGACGAGGTGATCATCTGCAAGCCGGCGACGCCGTCGACGACGATGTGGTGCACCTTGATGTAGAAGGCGAACCGCCCGTCGGGCAGCCCGTCGATCAGATACGCCATCCACAGCGGGCTGGAGCGTTCCAGCCGCAGCGCGTGCAGGTCGGCCACCATCTCCCAGAGGCCGTCCATCCCTTTTTCCGGCGCCACCGTTCGGCGCTGGACGTGGTGGCGCAGATCCAACCCGCTGCCCCGCTCGGTGACGTCACGCCAGGCCCACATGAAGCCGCTGTCCACACCGCTGTGCGGCATCCGGCGCAGCCGGGGGTCCACCTCGACCGCGGCGGAAATGGTCTCCTCGTAGATCCGCTTGACGTAGTTCGCGGCGTCCTCGGGATCCTCGTCCTCCGGGGGGCTGAAGATGAGAAGGGCCGCGACATGCATGGGGCTGGAAACCAGCTCCGCCGTGAGCATCAACGAGTCGAGGGGATCGAGGATCTCCATTGCCACCCCTGTCTAGGTGTCGGGTGTCACGGAACGACGGATGAGCCGATGGTCGGCATGAAGGTGCACTGCTTATCCAGTGTGGTCACCTGACCGAAGATCGTCGACATCACCGACCCGGGGCCGGTGTCCACGATCGCGGTCAGGGTGGTGGGGCCCTGCGGCGGATTGATCGCCGGATTCGGCTTGAGCGTGGCGGTCCCGGACTTACCCGTCGTGAGGTTTACCCAGGTGACGTTGAGCGGCAGCTTCTGCTCCGCCGCCGGCGCCGGTGTGCCCACCGCGGTGAACACGTAGGCCATCTGGCCGGCTGCCGGACCGGGTGCGGGAATCTTGGCCGGACCGGCCACCGCGATCGCCGTGGCGATCACGTTGCTGCCGTCTTTCATGCAGCCGTTGCTGATCGACGGATACATGAAGTCCTGGGTCGGCGGGGTGGCCGGGTCGTACGGGGTGGCCGGACCCGGGGCGGGTGCGGGCGCCGGGAGGGGCTGTGCCAGCGCGACGGGCACCGCGCCCGGGGCAGCCGGCGGTGCCGGCGGTGCGGCCACCGGGGTCGGCACCTCCGGCAGCGCGCCCGCTGCCGGACCGACCGCGCGCTCCGGGTTCACCCCGGTGGGCAGGTGCGCTTCGGCGCCCGGGGCGGCGCCCGGGGCCGGCACATGCTGCTCCAGTGGAATCGGGCCATTGCCCGGACCGGGGGTCAGCAGCGGCGCGGTGCCGTGCGCCGCCCCGCCGGCCTGCTGGGTGATGGCCGCGGCGGGCGGGGCCAACGACGCCGCACCACCGTCCTGCACGAACTTGGTGACGGCCTGCGCCAGTGACAGCGAACCCTCCGGGGTGGCCGCGTTACCGGCCAGCTGGGAAGCCGCCGCCAGCAGCAGCTCCTGCGCCGACTTGGGATCGGCCGCCGCCTGCTGGACCACCGGACTGAGGCTCTGCACCGCCTCCAGTCCGGGTAGCTGACCCGGATCCAGCGGGACGGTGGGGTCCGCCGCCGCGACCGGACTCACGGCCACGGTCAGGGCGACAGTCATCAGGCCGGTGGCCAGCTTGGCGAACGTAGGCACGGGGGGTGCTCCCTTGTCGGGTGGTGGGGCGGATGTCAGGGCAGGGCGGTGAGCAGCGGCAGCGGGTTGATCACTGCCACGGACGGAGCAACCGGTGCAACCGGTGCGGCAACCGGAGCAACCGGCGCGGCGACCGGTGCCAGCGGCGCGGCGGCCGGGCTGAGGCCCACCAGGTTGGCAGGGAAGCCCAATTGGCCGAGCAGCGGACCCAGCGTCGGCGCTGTGGCCACCGGGGCGGCCGCGGGAGCCAGCGGAATGGGGGCCGGCGCCAGCGGCGTGGCCGGGACGGCGCCGGGCACGGCCGGGACGAAGCCGGGTGTGGCGATGGGCGACACCGGGAGCGTGTTGGGGGCCGGGGCGCCGATCATTCCCGACGCGCCGTTGAGGGCGGTGGCCGCGGTCTGCAGCACCGCGCCGACACCGGCTGGGCTGGCGAACTGCTCGATCATGCTCAGCGCCGGCACGCCGGGGATGGCCGGCGGCGCGATCGGGTCCGCGGCGGCTGAGGCACTCAGCGCGACTCCGGCCGCACCGAGCCCGGCGACGGCAATTGCGTTGGCGGCGAACAACTTTGCGAAACGTGACATTGGAATCCATTCCCTCGATGACAGGTCTGTGAACTGAACGTATCGAGTTGCAGGAGTTACTCAAGGGACACGTGTGGTGGTTATTCAACCGTTACGGGAGTGATGGTCATCGGTGACTCACGCCGTTCGGCCGGTTCGGTGCGATTTCCGGCGCCTAGCGCATGAAAGTGCACCGAAGTGTCGCGTCGTTAGAGTCGCGTGGTGGACACCGCGTCGGCACCGCACGCTGTGATCGGCAGGCTGGCGGGCGTGGCGCCGGTGCTGCTGGCCGTCAGCATCGCCGCCCGCCTCGCGTGGACCTTCCTTGCGCCCAACGGCGCCAACTTCGTTGACCTGCACGTCTACCTGGGCGGCGCGGCCGCGCTCGACCACCCCGGATCGCTGTATTCCTACGTCTACGCCGACCAGACGCCGGACTTCCCGCTGCCGTTCACCTATCCGCCGTTCGCCGCCCTGGTGTTCTACCCGCTGAGCAAGCTGCCGTTCGGTGTGGTGGCGCTGGGCTGGCAACTGGGCATCATCGCGGCGCTCTACGGGGTGGTGCGGGTCAGCCAGCGGCTGATCGGGGCTGATCCCCGAGTCGGCCCGGAGCACGGCCGCTGCGCGGCGATGCTGTGGACGGCGGTTGGCATCTGGACCGAACCGCTGCGCAGCACCTTCGACTACGGGCAGATCAACGTCTTTCTGGTGCTGGCCGCACTGTGGGCGGTGCAGAGCACCCGCTGGTGGGTCTCGGGTCTGCTGGTGGGCACGGCCGCCGGGATCAAGCTCACCCCCGCCATCACGGGTCTGTTCTTCGTGGGCACCCGGCGCTGGGCGGCCGCGGTGTCGTCGGCGGTGGTGTTCGCCGCGACGGTCGCCGTGTCGATTGCGGTGATCGGGCAGCAGGGCCGGTTCTACTTCACCGACCTGCTGGGCGACGCCAGCCGGATCGGACCGATCGGGACGTCGTTCAACCAGTCCTGGCGTGGTGGGATCTCGCGCATCCTCGGCCACGACGCCGGGTACGGTCCGCTGGTGCTGGCCGGGATCGCGATCAGCGCGCTGCTGGCGCTGCTGGCGTGGCGTGCGCTGGCGCCGGCTCGCCGGCAGGGTGATCGGCTGGGCTCGCTGCTGGTGGTCCAACTGTTCGGGCTGCTGATCTCACCGATCTCGTGGACCCACCACTGGGTCTGGCTGCTGCCGTTGATGATCTGGCTGTTCGACGGGCCGTGGCGCGGCCGCCCGGGGGCGCGGACCCTGGGCTGGGGCTGGCTGGCTCTGACCCTGATCGGGGTGCCGTGGCTGCTGAGCTTCGCCCAGCCCACCATCTGGCAGATCAGCCGGCCCTGGTATCTGGCGTGGGCGGGCCTGGTCTACATCGTCGCGACGCTGGTGACGCTGGGCTGGATCGCTACCAGTCCTGATCGTCACGCTCCTCATCGCGGCTGGCGCCGCTTGATCGTCGCGTGACTGTCCTGATCGTCACGCTCCTCATCGCGGCTGGCGCCGCTTGATCGTCGCGTGA
>NZ_JBIIOV010000159.1:0-7458 GCF_044342925.1 Mycobacterium sp.
CGCAGCGACCCGGGGTGGGAACCGCAGTGCGACTTGAGCAGATGTACCAGGACGTGATCCTGGACCACTACAAACACCCGCACCACCGCGGGCTGCGTGAACCCTTCGCCGCCGAGGTGCATCACGTTAACCCCACCTGCGGTGACGAGGTGACGCTGCGGGTGGCGCTGTCCGGCGACGGCGAGCAGGTGACCGATGTCTCCTACGACGGGCAGGGCTGCTCGATCAGCCAGGCCGCCACATCGGTGCTGACCGACCTGGTGATCGGCCAGAGCGTCGGCGACGCGGTGAAGACGGTGGACGCCTTCACCGAGATGGTGTCGTCGCGGGGCGCCATCGCCGGCGACGAGGACGTCATCGGTGACGGCGTCGCCTTCGCCGGGGTATCCAAGTACCCGGCGCGGGTGAAATGCGCGCTGCTGGGCTGGCTTGCGTTCAAGGCCGCCGTCGCGGAGGCGATGGCCTCGGCTGGGGCGGTCGCCGAGGCGACACACGACATGGAGGAGAGACGATGACCGAGGCCAAAGCTGTGGGCACCGAGGGCACGGGCGAAGCGCTGCCCGTATCCGAGGAGTTTCTCGCCGATCTGGAAGAGGCCATGCGCGACGTGGTTGACCCGGAGCTGGGCATCAACGTCGTCGACCTCGGCCTGGTCTACGGGCTGAGCGTGGAGAAGGCGTCCGAGGGTGACGGCAAGGTCGCCGTCATCGACATGACGCTGACGTCGGCGGCCTGCCCGCTCACCGATGTCATCGAGGATCAGACCGTCAGCGCCCTGGTGGGTCCGGGCCTGGTCAACGAGATCAGGATTAATTGGGTGTGGAACCCGCCGTGGGGCCCGGACAAGATCACCGACGACGGCCGCGAGCAGCTGCGGGCGCTGGGCTTCACCGTCTAACCGCGCTCACCGCGGCCGACGATCAGGTCCTTGATCTCGGCCAGTTGTTCGTCGACGGAGCGGAAGCGGGCCCGGATCTCGGTTTCGACGTTGGTGAGTCGGATTTCCACCTTGGTGACGGTCGCCTCCACCGAGGTGATCCGCCCGTCGATGCCGTTGAGGCGAAGCGAGTGCTCCCGCTGGTTGGCCCCGAGGGCATTGACCGCCGCCAGGACCGCCCGGTAATCCGCCTGTGAAGCCTCCAGGGCCGAGACCCGGGCCTCCAAGTCATCCAACGCCGCCATCAGTCGAGATTAACGCTCGCACCGGCTCTATGTCGTCGCTGATTTCACAGCCCGGGGAACAGAACCACCCACTCGCGGCGTTGTCCCATTTCATGGCTACCCGTGACCTGACTGCTGCCGACTTCAACGAGACCATCAGCGACAACGACATCGTCCTTGTCGATTTCTGGGCCTCCTGGTGCGGTCCGTGCCGCGCCTTCGCGCCGACCTTCACCAAGTCCTCCGAGCAGCATCCCGACATCGTCTTCGCCAAGGTCGACACCGAGGCCGAGGAGCAACTGGCGGCCGCCGCCGAGATTCGGGCCATCCCGACCCTGATGGCGTTTAAGCAGGGCCACCTGGTGTTCAACCAGGCCGGGGCGCTGCCGCCGGCCGCGTTGGAGGACCTGATCACCCAGATCCGGGACTTCGACCTCGACGCCGCGGCGGCCGGGAACACCACCGACCTCTGAGCCTCTGGCGCTGTGCGCTTTCTCGCCGCCGGCGATAGCGTGCAACGGTGACTGACTCCCTGGTGCTCGTCGACCGTCCGCGCCCGCACGTCGCCCTGGTCACGCTGAACCGGCCGGAGCGGATGAACTCCATGGCATTCGACGTCATGATCCCGCTGAAGCAGACGTTGGCGGCGCTGACCTACGACAACGACGTGCGCGTGGTGGTCCTCACCGGCGCGGGCACGGGTTTCTCCTCCGGCGCCGACCACAAGTCCGCCGGTGCGGTTCCGCACGTCGACGGTCTGACCCGGCCCAGCTACGCCCTGCGGTCGATGGAGTTGCTCGACGAGGTGATCCTGGCGATGCGCCGGCTGCACCAGCCCATCATCGCCGCGGTCAACGGCGCGGCCATCGGCGGCGGACTGTGTCTGGCGCTGGCCGCCGACATCCGGGTCGCCTCCGACGGCGCCTACTTCCGGGCCGCCGGCATCAACAACGGGCTCACCGCCAGCGAACTGGGCCTGTCGTATCTGCTACCCCGGGCTATCGGCAGCTCACGGGCCTTCGAGATCATGCTCACCGGCCGCGACGTGGACGCCGCCGAGGCCGAACGCATCGGCCTGGTGTCCCGGCAGGTGCCCGCCGCCCAGCTGCTGCCCACCTGCTACGACATGGCCGCCCGCATGGCGGCGTTCTCCCGGCCCGGCACCGAATTGACCAAGCGGACGCTGTGGACGGGATTGGACGCCAGTACCCTGGAAGGGCACATGCAGGCCGAGGGCCTCGGCCTGCTCACCGCAAACTTCGAAGAAGCGGTTGCCGCGCGCGCCGAGCACCGCGCCCCCGTCTTCACCGATGAGGAGGAGCGGCGGAATTGATCACCGCAACGGACCTTGAGGTCCGCGCCGGCGCGCGCACACTGCTGCTCACCGAGGGCCCGGCCCTGCGGGTGCAGCCCGGCGACCGGATCGGGCTGGTCGGCCGCAACGGCGCCGGTAAGACCACCACCATGCGCATCCTGGCGGGGGAGGGCGACCCCTACGCCGGCACCATCACCCGCAGCGGAGAGGTGGGCTATCTGCCGCAGGACCCCCGGGAAGGCGATCTGGAGGTGCTGGCCCGTGACCGGGTGCTCTCGGCCCGCGGCCTGGACACCCTGCTGTCCGATCTGGAGAAGCAGCAGGTGCTGATGGCCGAGGTGGTCGACGACACCGAACGCGACAAGGCCGTCCGCCGTTACGGGCAGTTGGAGGAACGTTTCGCCGCCCTGGGCGGCTACGCCGCTGAAAGCGAGGCCGGCCGCATCTGCGCCAGCCTCGGCCTGCCGGACCGGGTGCTGACCCAGCCGCTGCGCACGCTGTCCGGTGGTCAGCGCCGCCGCGTCGAACTGGCGCGAATCCTGTTCGCCGCCAGTGAATCCGGCGCCGGAACCGACACCACCTTGCTGCTCGACGAGCCCACCAACCACCTCGACGCCGACTCCATCAACTGGCTGCGCGACTTCCTCAAGGCCTACAGCGGCGGGCTGGTGATCATCAGCCACGACGTCGCACTGCTAGCCGAAGTGGTCAACCGGGTGTGGTTCCTCGACGCCGTGCGCGGTGAGGCCGACGTCTACAACATGGGCTGGCAGAAGTACCTCGACGCCCGCGCCACCGACGAACAACGGCGCCGCCGCGAACGCGCCAACGCCGAGAAGAAGGCGTCGGCGCTGCGCACCCAGGCCGCCAAGATGGGTGCTAAAGCCACCAAAGCCGTTGCCGCCCAGAATATGTTGCGCCGCGCCGAGCGGATGATGTCTGAACTCGACGCCGAGCGGGTGGCCGACAAGGTGGCCAAGATCCGGTTCCCCACGCCGGCCCAGTGCGGGCGGGTGCCGCTGGTGGCCAAGGGCCTGACCAAGAACTACGGGTCGCTGGAGGTATTCACCGGCGTCGACCTGGCCATCGACCGCGGCTCGCGGGTCGTGGTGCTCGGTCTCAACGGTGCGGGCAAGACCACGCTGCTGCGCATCCTGGCCGGCGCCGAGCAGCCCGAGGCCGGGCACATCGAACCGGGCCACGGCCTCAAGGTCGGCTATTTCGCCCAGGAACACGACACCCTCGACAACGCCGCCACGGTGTGGGAGAACATCCGCCACGCTGCGCCCGACACCGGCGAGCAGGAGTTACGCAGCCTGTTGGGCGCCTTCATGTTCAGCGGCCCGCAGCTGGATCAGCCGGCCGGGACACTGTCCGGCGGCGAGAAGACCCGCCTGGCACTGGCCGGCCTGGTGGCGTCGACGGCCAACGTGTTGCTGCTCGACGAGCCCACCAACAACCTCGACCCGGCTTCGCGGGAACAGGTGCTCGACGCGCTGCGCAGCTACCTCGGAGCGGTGGTGCTGGTGACCCACGACCCGGGTGCGGCCGAGGCGCTCAACCCGCAGCGGGTGGTGCTGTTGCCCGACGGCACCGAGGACTACTGGTCGCAGGACTACGCCAGCCTCATCGAACTGGCCTGACCGGCGCTCACCGCCGGGGCTCGGCGTGGGGCCGGGGGAACGGCAGCCAGTACGGCACTCGCCGCGCGTAGTCGTCGAACGCCTCGCCGTAGATCCGCCGGTAGCGGCGTTCCTTGAACCGCGGTGCCACTACGCAGTAGGCGGTGAGCACCACGGCGACCAC
The DNA here is from genome assembly GCF_044342925.1 of Mycobacterium sp. Classification (GTDB taxonomy): domain Bacteria; phylum Actinomycetota; class Actinomycetes; order Mycobacteriales; family Mycobacteriaceae; genus Mycobacterium. Next base: position 4,283 of record NZ_JBIIOV010000159.1, read on the forward strand.
GAGTTGGTCGGGCGTCCACGTCGGCACCGTCCACAGCGTCAGCGCGAAGGTGACGTAGATCGGCTGCCGGATCGCCCGGAAGGGGCCCTTCTGCGGCATGCCCGGATAGCGCGGCGGCCGGCCCTTGTACAACGCGGTCCACCCGAGGCTGCCGGTCTGCAGCCCGAGGCCCGCGCTCCACATCGACCACAGCAACAGTAGCCAGGACGTCCCGTACAGCACCGCCATGGCCACCAGGGCGGCGCCGTGTGCCCGCCACCACACCGTGCCGCTGGGCGACCACAGTGCGAAAAGCGCAAAGGTCTGCAGTCCGGCGATGGTGGCGAAGGTGGTCGTCGACAGCGTCGAGCCGGTTCCCTGCGGCGCCAGCCGGCCGAGAATCCGCCGGCCTCGGGCGGTCAGCAGCAGCGAGTGCACCACCGGAAACAGCACCAGCAGCGCGGCGTTGGCCACCCAGTTCCACGGCGGTGGTACCCCGCCCAGGGATTTGCTCATTCCGAAGAACATCGCGACCATCATGGCGCCCACACCGAGGGCGAAGAAGCTATGGCAGACAAAGCCGTAACTCAACGCCAGCAGGGTTCGGCCGGTCGGCTCGGTGCGCGGTGAAGAGGAGATGACATCAGTGTGGCATCGCCCGGTTCGGCTTCCCAATTGTGAAGTGGTGCCGTAATGATTGGGTCATGAGTCTGCGTCGACGACTGCCCATGCTGCGCTGGTCGGTGCTGCGAGCAGCGTTGGGCAACCGCAACTTCGCCACCAAAGGTCAGCTCGGTGACGGCCGGGAAGCGGCGGCTGCCGACTTCGTGGTGGCCCGCGCCCGACCCGGTGATCCCGCCGACGCCCTGGCCAAGTTGGACGAGTTCGCCTACCGGAAGTCGTTCCTGGTCAACGTCGGTGACGAGAAGGGTCGTTTGCTGGACGCCGCGGTTCGTCGCGCCGACCCCCGGTTGGCGCTGGAACTGGGCACCTACTGCGGCTACGGGGCGCTGCGCATGGCCGTGGCGGCGCCGGCAGCCACGGTGGTGACCGTCGAACTGGCCGAGGCCAATGCCGTTGTGGCACGACGGATCTGGAAACATGCCGGCGTCGGCCATCGGATCAGCTGCGTGGTGGGAACCATCGGGGACGGTGGCCGCACGCTGGACCGGCTGGAAAACGAGCACGGAATCACCACCGGTGCGCTGGACTTCCTCTTCGTCGACCACGACAAGAACAGCTACCTTGCGGATCTGCAGAGCATCCTGGGCCGTGGCTGGCTGCACCCCGGTTCGATCGTCGTCGCCGACAACGTCGTCATCCCCGGCGCCCCGAAGTACCGGCGCTACATGCGCGAGCAGGAGGGCCTGCTGTGGCGGACCGAGGAGCATCCGGCTCACGTCGAGTACCAGACGCTGCTGCCCGATCTGGTGCTTGAGTCCGAGTACCTCGGTCCGGCTAGTTAGCTGGGCTGCCCACTGCAGCCGCGCTACATCGCGCTTTTCGGCTATCCTCTGCGTAATACTTCCGTCATCCTGTGTTAGCGTTTGGCGTCCTGTTCTCGCCGGGGGGGAGATCGACTGTCGTGTCCGAACCGGCGATGTCGTTACCGGAGCTGCTGGCCCGCAGGGCCGCGGAGCAGCCTGACGGCCTCGCCTACCGGTTCCTCGATTACGACGTTGACGTGCAAGGATTCGCTGAAGAGCTGACCTGGTCGGAGGTTCACCAGCGGGCCCGGCTGATCGGTGATCACCTCCGTGAGCACGGTTCCCGCGGTGACCGGGTGGCGATCGCCGCACCGCACAGCCTCGACTACGTGCTCGGTTTCCTGGGCGCCATCCAGGCGGGTTTCGTGGCGGTGCCGCTTCCGGTGCCCCATCCCGGGGCGCTCGACGAACGGTTTGCCGGAGTGCTGCGCGACTGCTCACCGGCGGCTCTGGTGACGACGTCGGCCGCCGTCGCCGAGACGGTGCCATACACAGGCGCACACGGCCTGGCCGTCGTCGAGGTCGACGCACTGGACTTCGGCGCGACCCCCGGTGTCGACGCGCCGGCCCCCGACCCGCATGCCGCGGCGTATCTGCAGTACACGTCCGGTTCGACGCGCGCTCCCGCCGGCGTGGTCGTGACCCACCACAATGTGATCAGCAACCTGGATCAGATCACCAACGAATACCGGCACGGCGTCACCGAGAACCGGCACCTGGTGTCGTGGCTGCCGTTCTATCACGACATGGGATTGATTCTGGGGGTGCTGATCCCGATCATGGTCGGCAGGCCCGCGGTGCTGATGACGCCGATGGCGTTCCTGCAGAAACCGGCGCGTTGGCTGCAGCAGCTGGCGATGAACACCGACACCTTCACCGCCGGGCCGAATTTCGCCTACGACCTCTCGGTGCGCCGGGTCACCGACGAAGATATGGCCGGCCTGGATCTGGACGGTGTGGTCGGCATGATCCTCGGCGGCGAACGCGTCCACGGCGCCACCATGCGTCGCTTCGCGGAGCGGTTCGCGAAATTCGGGCTGCGCGAGTCGGCCCTGCGGCCGTCCTACGGGCTGGCCGAGGCCACAGTGCATGTGGCCTCGTCGGCGGGCGAGCGGGCGCCTGCGGTGCTGACCTTCGACGCCGACAGGTTGGCCGCCGGCCACCTGGAGCGGGCCCGGGGCGACGGCGTGGAACTGGTCAGCTGCGGTGCCGCGGGTTCCTGCGCGGTGCGGATCGTCGATCCCGACAGGCTGATCGAACAACCCGCGGGCGCGGTAGGCGAGATCTGGGTGCACGGCGACCAGGTGGGCGCCGGTTACTGGCGCAACCCTGAGCTGACGGAGCGCACCTTCCGCGGCCGCCTAGCGAATCCATCGCCAGGAACCCCACCCGGACCGTGGTTGAGGACCGGGGATCTCGGGGCGATGTTCGACGACGAATTGTTCGTCATCGGCCGGATCAAGGACCTGTTGATCGTCGACGGCCGCAACCATTACCCGGACGATATCGAGGCCACCGTCGAGGACATCACGAACTCCCGGGCCGTGGCTGTCGCGGTGCCCACCGACACCACCGAGACATTGGTCGCCATCGCCGAGGTGAAGACGCCCGGTGGTTCACCGGAACTTCGCGACGTGAAGCGCCAGATCGCCGCAGCCATCAGCGCCTGCCATGGCCTGCGGGTCAGTGACCTGGTGTTGGTGGCACCCG
>NZ_JBIIOV010000160.1:0-7438 GCF_044342925.1 Mycobacterium sp.
GTATCGATCCGGCGCAACTCGACGAGGCGCTGGCCCAGGCAGGCGCGGCGGCCCCCGACACCGGACCCGACGACGAACCCGACCCACCCGGTGGCGGGCACTCTGCCGATGATCCGGCGGAATCGCGGGCGCCGCAGAACAATTCGGGGTCTAGCCGGCCGGCAGCCCCGCCGGCGCCCAGCTTCCGCACCCGGGCGCTGACCGTGCCCGGTGTCGGCGATGGCCACGCCGGCCGACGTTCACGGGCCCGCAACTCCGCCGGCGCGGCGGTGCGCGCCGCCGGCACAGGCGAGGACGGACACGGCGTCCACCTGTTCGCGACCGTGCTCTGCGCCGCCGAACGCCGCGGCGGGACCGGGCCGCTGCGCCCGGACGCCGACGACATCCGCCGGGCGGTGCGGGTCGGCCGGGAAGGCAACCTGGTGATCTTCGTCGTCGACGCCTCCGGTTCGATGGCCGCCCGCGACCGGATGGCCGCGGTGGGTGGTGCGGCGCTGTCCCTGCTGCGCGACGCCTACCAGCGCCGCGACAAGGTCGCGGTGATCACCTTCCGGGCCGACGGCGCCCGTCTGGTGTTGCCGCCCACCACCTCCGCGCACATCGCGGCCCGTCGGCTGGCCGGGCTGGACACCGGCGGCACCACGCCGCTGGCCGAAGGCCTGCTGGCAGCCCGCGACGTGGTGGTGCGCGAACGCGCCCGCGACAACACCCGCCGGCCGCTGGTCGTCGTGCTCACCGACGGTCGCGCCACCGCGGGACCGGACCCGTTGCGGCGCAGCCGCGCCGCGGCCCAGCTGCTGGTCGCGGAGGGGGCCGCCGCGGTGGTGGTGGACTGCGAAACCTCCTATGTGCGGCTCGGTTTGGCAACCGACCTGGCGGTGCGGCTGCGGGCACCGGTGCTGCGTCTGGAGCAGCTGCGCGCCGACGCGCTGGTCCAGGCCGTGCGCGGGGCGGCGTAGAGGGGGACGACAGCGATGCCTCAGGGTCAACCGCTGGCCGTTCCCGACGACGGGCTGAGCACCCGGGCGCGCCGCAACGCGCCGCTGCTGGCCGTCCACACCGGCCCCGGTAAAGGCAAGTCCACCGCCGCGTTCGGGATGGCCCTGCGGGCCTGGAACGCCGGCCTGGACGTCGCAGTGTTCCAGTTCGTCAAGAGCGCCAAGTGGAAAGTCGGTGAGGAGACCGCCTTCGGCCACCTGGGCCGGCTGCACGCGGAACAGGGCGTCGGCGGTGCGGTGGAATGGCACAAGATGGGGTCCGGCTGGTCGTGGTCGCGCAAGACCGGGTCCGAGGACGACCACGCCGCGGCCGCCGCCGACGGCTGGGCCGAGATCGCCCGCCGGCTGGCCGAGCAGCGCCACGACTTCTACGTCCTCGACGAGTTCACCTATCCGCTGAAGTGGGGGTGGGTTGCCACCGAGGAGGTGGTCGAGGTGCTGGGCAACCGGCCGGGCCGCCAGCATGTCGTGATCACCGGCCGCGATGCGCCGCAGCCCCTGCTCGACGCCGCCGACCTGGTGACCGAGATGACCAAGATCAAGCACCCGATGGACGCCGGTCGCAAGGGTCAGCGGGGCATCGAGTGGTGAGGGGCATGGCGAGGGGCATGGCGAGGGGCATGGCGAGGGGCATGGCGAGGGGCATGGTGAGAAGCATGGTGTTGAGCGTCCCGGCCATCGTCGTCTCCGCCCCTTCCTCGGGGAGCGGAAAGACCACTGTGGCAACGGGTCTCATCGGGGCGCTGCGCCGGGCCGGACACCGGGTGGCGCCGTTCAAGGTCGGCCCGGACTTCATCGACCCCGGCTACCACGCGCTGGCGGCGAGCCGGCCCGGACGCAACCTCGACCCGGTGATGGTGGGGGAGGACCTGATCGGGCCGTTGTACCGCAACGGGTCCCTGGACGCCGACGTCGCTGTCGTCGAGGGTGTCATGGGCCTGTTCGACGGCCGCATCGAAGACCCGCTGCGCATCCCCGCCCGCGGATCCACCGGCCAGGTTGCCCAGCTGCTGGGCGCCCCGGTGGTGGTGGTGGTCGACGGACGCGGGCAGAGCCAGACACTGGCCGCCGTGCTGTTCGGGCTTTCGACGCTGCGACCGGAGGTGCGGGTTGCCGGGGTGATCCTCAACCGGGTCGGCTCGGCGCGCCACGAGCAGGTGCTCAGCCAGGCTTGCGAGTCGGTCGGAATCCCGGTCTTCGGGGCGCTGCCCCGCTGCGAGGACCTCGCGGTGCCGTCCCGCCATCTCGGGCTGATCACCGCCACCGAGCACGGCGAGCAGGCCCGGGCGGCGGTGGAGGCGATGACCGACCTGGTGGCCCGTCACGTCGACGTGGCGGCGGTGCGAGCCGTGGCTGCCTCAGCGGTGACCGGCCCGGTGTGGTCGGCGGCCGAGGCGGTCGGCGAACCGGTGGCCGGCCGGCCGGTGGTGGCCGTCGCGGCGGGCCCGGCGTTCACCTTCGGCTACGCCGAGCACGACGATCTGTTGCGCGCCGCCGGCGCCGACGTGGTGACGTTCGACCCGTTGCGCGACACCCTGCCCGACCGGACCTGCGCACTGGTGCTGCCCGGTGGGTTCCCCGAGCAGTATCCGGAAGCGCTGACCGCCAACACCGCACTGCGCCGCCAGATCCGGGCGCTGGCCGACCATGCGCCGGTGCACGCCGAGTGCGGCGGGCTGACCTACCTGATGTCGGATCTGGACGGACACCCCATGTGCGGGGTGTTGGCCGGCTCGGCTCGCTTCACCCCCCGGCTGACGCTGGGCTACCGCGACGCGGTGGCGCCTGCAGAATCGTCTCTTCATCCCGCGGGACGACGGGTGACCGGCCACGAATTCCACCGCACCACAGTCGAATTCACCGAGGATGTCCAGCCCGCGTGGCTCCTGCCGCAGGGCGGCGAAGGGGCCATTCGCGCTGGCGTACACGCCTCCTACCTGCACACCCACCCCGCTGCGCACCCGGATTCGATACGCCGTTTCGTGGGCCGGGCCGCACTCGCCGGCGTTCGCCTAGACGCCGGCTGACAACCCTGCACACGGCCGCGACACGGTGGCTCGCCGATGAACACCGGCCCTTTCTCCGTTGCGGGCGCATAATGGGAAATGCGTCAGTACTACGGCGAGCAGAGCGCAACGTCGGCGCTTGCGTCCTACCCGGACGCTAGCCGACACCCGCCACAAGCAGGGTTGCTCGGCTGGGCGGAGTGCTGGAGCTGACTAAAGGTCTGTCGGGCCGAACATGCCGGACAGCGGCCTGAAGGAGGCGCCATGGCCGGATTTGTCGATGCCGGGTCGGGCGACGGCTGGACCGTCGACCTCGATCCCGTCAAGCTCGTCGATCACGACGGGGCGCCCACATCCGAAGACCGATTCCACCGCGACCTGCCGCCCGAGACTCTCGGCTGGCTCTACGAAATGATGGTCGTCACCCGCGAACTCGACGTCGAGTTCATCAATCTGCAACGCCAGGGCGAACTCGCCCTGTACGCATCGTGCCGCGGCCAGGAGGCCGCTCAGATCGGTGCGGTTGCCTGCCTGCGTAAAACCGACTGGCTCTTCCCGCAGTACCGCGAGATCGGGGCCTTCCTGCTGCGCGGCATCACCGGCGCCCAGATGGGCGCGGTCTGGCGGGGGAGCTGGCACGGCGGGCTCGGGTTCACCGGCAAGTGCTGCGCGCCGATCTCCATCCCGATCGGAACCCAGCCCCTGCATGCGGTGGGTGCGGCGATGGCGGCCCAGCGGCTCGGTGAGGATTCGGTGACCGTCGCGTTCGTCGGCGACGGCGCCACCAGCGCCGGTGACGTCCACGAAGCGCTCAATCTGGCTTCGGTGTTCGGCGCGCCCTGCGTCTTCTATGTGCAGAACAACCAGTGGGCGATCTCGGTTCCGGTGCACCGCCAAGTGGCGGGGCCGTCGATCGCGCACCGCGCCATCGGCTACGGCATGCCCGGAATCCGGGTCGACGGCAACGACGTCCTGGCCTGCTACGCGGTGATGGCCGCGGCTGCCGAGCGGGCCCGCGCCGGCCACGGGCCCACCCTCATCGAGGCGGTCACCTACCGGATGGGCCCGCACACCACCTCCGACGACCCCACCCGGTACCGCTCGGAGTCCGAGTTGGACCATTGGCGCACAAGAGATCCCATCGTCCGTTACCGCAGCTACCTGCAGCGGATCGGGGTCTGGACCGAGCGGCTCGAGCAGCGGGTCAGCGCGCACGCGACCCGGTTGCGGACAGACCTGCGGCAGGCGATCATCCGCGCTCCCGACCCCGACGTGCGGGAGATGTTCGACACCGTCTACGCCGACATCACCCCCGACCTGGCTGCCCAGCGCGAGCAGCTGGCCGCCGAGCTGGCCAAGGAGGCGTGAGGTGACACAGATATTCGAGCGGCCGCCGCTGCTGAGTCCGGGGCCCACCGCGGTGAACCTGACCATGGTGGCGGCGATCAACCGCGCCCTGCACGACGCGATGGCCGACGACGAGCGGGTACTGGTGTTCGGCGAAGACGTCGCCACGCTCGGCGGTGTGTTCCGGGTGACCGACGGTCTGGCCCGGACATTCGGTGCCGCACGGTGCTTCGACACCCCGCTGGCGGAGTCGGCGATCATCGGCATCGCCATCGGGATGGCGATTCGGGGCATGGTGCCGGTGCCGGAGATCCAATTCGACGGCTTCAGCTACCCGGCCTTCGACCAGATCGCCAGTCATCTGGCGAAGTACCGGATGCGCACACACGGCGACATCGACATGGCGGTCACGGTTCGCATCCCGTCGTTCGGCGGCATCGGTGCCGTGGAACACCACTCCGAATCCACCGAGACGTACTGGGCGCACACCGCAGGACTGAAAGTGGTTGTGCCCTCGACACCGGCCGATGCCTACTGGCTATTGCGAGAAGCGATCGCCAGTCCCGACCCGGTGATCTACCTGGAGCCCAAGCGGCGGTACTGGACTCGCGGCGACGTCGACACCACCCGGCCCGGTCTGCCGATCGGGAAGGCGGCGGTCCGACGACCCGGTAACGACCTGACCGTCGTCACCTACGGGGGTCTGGTCGCCACCGCGGAAAGCGCCGCCGAACTGGCCGCCGAGCAGCACGGCTGGGATCTGGAGATCGTCGACTTGCGGTCGCTGAACCCGCTGGACTTCGACACCGTCGCCCAGTCGGTGCGCAAGACCGGACGGTGTGTAGTGATGCACGAGGGTCCGCGCACCCTCGGCTTCGGCGCTGAGCTGGCAGCCCGGGTGTCCGAGGAGTTGTTCTACGAGTTGGAAGCTCCGGTCCTGCGCGCCACCGGCTTTGATACGCCCTACCCGCCGGCGCGTCTGGAGAAGCAGTGGTTGCCGGGAGTCGACCGGCTCCTGGACTGTGTCGAGCGGTCCTTGGAGATGCCATGAGCGTCAACGACTTCCTGGTACCCGACCTGGGTGAGGGCCTGCAGGATGCCACGGTGTCGAGTTGGAGTGTCGCCGTCGGTGACGTGGTGGAGCTCAACCAGACGCTGTGCACGCTGGAGACGGCAAAGGCAGAAGTGGAGATCCCCAGCCCGTACGCCGGCCGGGTGGTCGAGCTCGGCGGCGCAGTGGGTGAAGTGCTACCCGTGGGGACCGTGCTGGTACGCGTGGAGACCGGTGCCGACGCGGACGGCGCACCCAAGCCGGAAACCAATGGCGCAGCGCGCAGTCCGGTGCTGGTCGGCTACGGCATCGATGCGGGATCGGACTCCAGCCGCAGGGCCCCGACCCGACCGGACCGACACGACGACCGTGCGCGCGGACCGCGTCCGAAGGCCAAACCGGCGGTCCGCAAGCTGGCCGCCGACCTGCTGGTGGACCTAGCGGCGCTGACGCCGGGGCCGGACGGGTTGATATCGCGGGAGGCGGTGCTGGCCGCGGCCGGAGTGCACGGCGAGCAACGCCCCGGGGTGTCCCATGACGTGCTGCCGGTGCGCGGTGTGCACGCGGCGATGGCCCAACGGATGACTTTGGCGCGCAGTCAGATTCCCGATGCGCACGCCAGCGTCGAGGTCGACGGAACGCGGCTGCTGGCATTGCGGGATACCCTGGGCCTGAGCCCGTTCACGATCACGTTGCGGCTACTGGTCCTGGCGCTCACCCACCACCGAATCCTGAACTCCACCTGGGTCGACGGAGCCGCCGGTCCCCAGGTGCACACCCATCACCCGGTGCATCTCGGGGTGGCGGTGGCCGCGCCGCGCGGTCTGCTGGTCCCGGTGGTCCGCGACGCCCAGGCCATGACGACACGTCAGCTCGCCGATGCGGTCGCCGCGCTGATCAGCGCTGGGCGCGACGGCCTGCTGACGCCGGCACAGCTGTCCGGTTCGACGTTCACGGTGTCGAACTTCGGGGCGCTCGGCCTCGACGAGGGTGTTCCGGTGATCAACCACCCCGAGGCGGCGATTCTGGGGCTCGGTGCGCTGCGGCCACGCGCGGTGGTGGTCGACGGTGCACTGGCGGTGCGGTCGACGATGATGCTGACCTGCGCCTTCGACCACCGGGTGGCCGACGGCGCCCAGGTCGCGGCGTTCCTGGGCGAACTCCGCGCGTTGATCGAGACCCCCGAGACGGCTCTGCTGGATCTGTAATGACCGGACGGGCGGCCGCCATCCCGGCCCCGGCCCCCAGCATGCCAGCGCGCCTGCTCGCTAGGCTCGCCCGGTGACCGAGAACGCCTATCTCGTCGGACTGCGGCTGTCCGGCAAGAAGGTTGTCGTCATCGGGGGTGGCACGGTGGCCCAGCGCCGGGTACCGGTGCTGATCGCCCACGGCGCGAAGGTCCACGTCGTCGCGCGGGTCGCCACCCCGGCCGTGGAGGCTCTGGCCGAGCAGAAGCCCGGCATCACGCTGGAATTGCGCGACTACCGCGACGGCGACCTCGACGGCGCCTGGTACGCGATCGCCGCCACCGACGACCCGGCCGTCAATGCCGCGATCGTGGCCGAAGCCGAGCGGCGGCACATCTTCTGTGTCCGCGCCGACGCCGGCCGGGAGGGAACCGCGGTGACGCCGGCCTCCTTCGACTACGAGGGCCTGCTGGTCGGGGTGCTGGCCAGCGGGGAGCACCGCCGGTCGGCCGCGGTGCGCTCAGCCATCCGGGAGGCGTTCCAAAGCGGTCGCATCGTGCCCGACATCGTGGCCAGCACCGCCTCCGACGTGGTGCCGGGCGGAGTGGCACTGGTCGGCGGCGGACCCGGTGACCCGGAACTGATCACCGTGCGCGGGCGCCGGCTCCTGGCGCACGCCGACGTGGTGGTGGCCGACCGGCTCGCCCCGCCGGAACTGCTGGCCGAACTGCCGCCGCATGTGGAGATCATCGACGCCGCCAAGATTCCGTACGGCCGGGCGATGGCCCAGGACGCGATCAACGCCGTGCTGATCGACCGCGCCCGGGCGGGGCAGTTCGTGGTGCGGCT
>NZ_JBIIOV010000162.1:0-7427 GCF_044342925.1 Mycobacterium sp.
TCCCGGCCGCGGTGCCAGGGCGCGTCGTAGGTGTAGATCGACCCCACCCGCGTCAACCATGGCAACTGTGTCGACCAGGTACTGCCGCGACCCATCAGACCGTGCACCAGCACCAGCGGGCGGCCGGTACCGCCGCGGTGGACGATCGCTGCGCTGTTCACCCTCCCATCTTGCGTGCTGGACTACGCCGTGGATCGGTGGCGGTAACCTTGCGCCATGTCCGTGGTCAAGATCAACGCAATAGAGGTGCCCGCCGGTGCCGGTCCGGAGTTGGAGAAGCGGTTCGCCCACCGCGCCCACGCCGTCGACAACCAGCCCGGTTTCCTGGGGTTTCAGTTGCTACGCCCGGTGAAGGGCGAGGAGCGCTACTTCGTCATCACGCAATGGGAGTCCGAAGAGGCCTTCCAGGCATGGGCATCCGGGCCGGCGATCGCCGCCCATGCCGGCGAGCGGGCCAACCCGGTCTCCACCGGCGCCCAACTGCTTGAGTTCGAGGTCGTGATGGACGTTGCCAGGTCCGACAACACGTAGTAGAAGGCGTGCGCTGGCGTTCGCCGGCCTCGCCACCGCGGTCGGCCTGGTCACCAGTTGCGCCCCGCCGTCCGCACCAGCGGCCAACCATGGTGCACGAATCGGGCTGAACACCCCGCAGGGCGTGCGGGCGCAGCAGGTCATGGACATGCTCAACTCCGACTGGCCGATCGGCACGCACAGCGTCAAGACGCTGGCGGCTCCGGATGCGGTCGACACGATCACCGCGACCATGGACCCGTTGTGGTACGACCGCCCCTACACGTTGACCGGTGTTGACATCGGCGCCGGGTGGGCCAGCCTGCACGTGATCAGTTCCTTTGGGGCGCAACAGGATTTCGAGCTGCGCACCAACGACCACACCATGTTGAGAAGCCTGAAGGTCAACACGCACAAGCCCGTGATCAATTCCTGGCAGGACGTCGACTCGGCCCTCGACCGCACCGGCGCACGCTATTCCTGGATGGTCTCGAAGGTGAATGACGGCAACTGCGAGAAGATCGCCGGAACCAACACCGCCGAATCCCTGCCGCTGGCATCGATTTTCAAGACCTACGTGCTGTACGCCGTCGAGGACGCGGTGCGTGCCGGCACGCTGCGCTGGGATGACCTGCTGACCATCACCAGCGAGGCCAAGAAGCTCGGGTCGTCGGGTTTCGACCATGCTCCCCCCGGCACCAAGATCACCGTCCGCCAGGCGGCGGGCAAGATGATCGCGACCAGTGACAACATGGCGACCGATCTGCTGATCGGCCGACTGGGCACCCGGGCCGTGGAGCAGGCTCTGGTTCACGCCGGCCACCACGATCCAGCCAGCATGACGCCCTTCCCGACGATGCGGGAGATCTTCGCGATCGGGTGGGGCAACCCGGACGTCCGTGAGCAGTGGAAGACGGCACCGCCGGCCGACCGCGCCGCGCTGCTGAGTCAGGCGAATTCCCGTCCCTACGAACCGGATCCGGAGCGCACCCGCTCGCCGGGTTCGGCCTACGGAGCGGAGTGGTACGGCAGCGCAGAGGACATCTGCCGGGTCCATGCCAGGCTGCAGCACAACGCCGTCGGCCCGGCCGCACCGGTCCGCGACATCATGTCGGAGGTGGCCGGCATCGACCTGAACCGCGACGAGTGGCCCTACATCGGCGCCAAGGCGGGCAACCTTCCGGGCGACCTCACCTTTAGTTGGTACGCCGTCGACCGCACCGGTCAGCCGTGGGTGGTGAGCTTCCAGTTGAACTGGCCGCGCTTCCACAGTCCCAACGCCGGCGGGTGGGTGATGACGATCATCAAGCAGGTGTTCGGGATACTTCCGCGCTACCGCTGATCGTTTGGCCGCCTCGGTGAGGCGTACTCCTCACCCAGGAGACCTGCGTCGGCCTCGACAAATGGCCCGACCCCAAAGCCGCCGCCCTGCACTCCACCCCACGGTGAGTAAAAACACTGTCCGGGCAACGCGTTTGCAGTGGGAGCGACGCCTCCGCCGGCAGCTCCTACAGCGATGAGAACTGAGGCCCCAAGGGGGATGATGCGGATCATCGGATGGTCCCCCTTCCGGATTGCCCATTGCACGTCATTCCCCACGTCTGATACCCGCAGTGCAAGTGGCCCAAAACGCACGCCGTGCCGAGTACGGGTGGATTGCCCCTACGAATCCTCGAGGACGCCGTCGGTGATGGTGAGGGTGCGGTCGGCGTAGCGGGTCATCCGTGCGTCGTGGGTGACGATGACCGCGGCGGTGTTGCGGGCGCGGACCTCGGTCACGATCAGTTCCATGACCTGTTCGCCGAGCTTGGTGTCGAGTGCCGACGTGGGCTCGTCGATGAGGACGAGGTCGGGCTCGTTCATGAACGCCCGGCCCACGGCCACCCGTTGACGCTCTCCGCCGGAGAGTTGTTCGGGCAGATTGGATTTCCGCTTGTCGAGTCCCAGCTCGCGGAGCAGCTGATCGGCGCGCACCGCCGACTTCTTCTTGTCCCTCCGACCGAATTCGGCAACCACCAGAAGGTTCTCGCGGGCGGTGAGGAACGGCACCAGGTTCACGCTCTGGAACACGAACCCGACGCTCTCCCGCCGGAACTTCGTCAGGCGCCTCGGGTCGTACTCGCTGATGTCGTCTCCGGCCACCACCACGCGGCCCTCCGACGGCGACAGCAGACCTCCCGCCATGGACAGCAGCGTCGTTTTGCCCGAACCCGAAGGTCCGACCAGCGCCAGGATCTCGGTATCGCCCACCTGCAGGGAGGCGCGGTCCACCGCGACGATCTCGTCGGGGCCCGACCGGTAGACCTTGCGGACGTTCTCGAGTTGCAGCGCTGTCATCGTGTTCCCGGCCTAGCCGATGGCGGTTGCGGGGTCGATGCGGACGACGCGGCGCAGCGAGAGCGCCGAGCCCAGTGTCGACATGACGATCAGGCCGAGCAGGACTTCGACGGCACGCCGGACGGTGAGGTCCAGCGGCACCTGTGGCGGGATCACGCGAGCCGCGGCCAGGGCCAGCAGGAGGCCCAGCGAGAAGGAGAGGGCCGTGATCGCCACCGCCTGCAGGGCCACTTGGCTGAAGACCTGACCGCTCGACGCGCCGATCGCCTTGAACACGGCGTACATCCTGGCGCGCTCGAGGGTGATCAGGATGAAGAACAGTGCCACCACCAGGCCCGCCACAACGAACGTCGTGACGATGATGGCGTTGAACGTCTAGCGCTGCTGCGTGATCCCGGGCAACGCATCCACCGCGACCGTGCGGGTCACGGTACGGGTCATCCCGCCGGTTGCCGCGTCGATGGCTGCCGCCACCCGGGTGGGGTCGGCATCGGCATCGGTCTGCACCGTCAGCACCTGATTGGCGCCGGGCGCGAGCACCAGGTCGGGACGTGCCGAGGCGACCACGGCCCGCCAGGTCTCGATGCCGCCCCACAACCCGGAGGTGAGCATGAAGTTGGTGTCCGACACCCATCCAACGACCGTCACCGGGAACCGCTGGGGTCCGAGCAACAAGGTCTGGCCCGCCGTGACCCCGTAAGCCTTCAGGCTTGTGTCGGCGTACACCTGGCCGGCCTGCGAGGGCGGCGCCGGCACGCCGCGCGGGGCGCGCTCATAGCCGAAGATCGCCACGCTGGTATCCGGGCTCTGACCGGACACCGTCGCATCAGAAACCGTGGCTCCGAGCAGGGCGACCCCGAGGCCGCCCACCTGACTGACTCCCGGTGTGCGCGCGACCTCGGCCGTGGTGCCCGCGTCGATCCGTGAGCGGAGCGCCGACAGTTTGGCGTCGGCGGCGTAGGTCACCAGTTCACCGGGCTGAGCTCGGAGCGCCCCGGTGAATCCGCCGTAGAGGCCGTCCAGCAGGCCACCGAGTATCAGCAGCAGGACGGTCAGCAGAACGAGGGCGCTGACTGCGGGTGCGAACCGCCAGGGCCGGCGGCGCAGTTCAAGCAGCGCCATCTTCATTCGATACCGCCTAGCCCTGGGCGGCTCACGGCCGCAAACGGCTCGATGCGCAGCACGCGCCATGCCGAGAAAGCTGTGCCCACTAGTGAGAGGCCCACGATCACGAGCGTGGTGTTGATCAACGCGCGCGGTTCGACGTTCAGCGGCAGGCCCGTGTCGGCCGTGGCCGCGGCGACCACCAGCAGCCCCACTGCGACGAGCAGTGCCACGCCCAGCACCAGGACGACCTGAACGATCAGTCCGCGCACCAGATAGCCGGCCGGCGCGCCGACCGCACGAAGCAGCGTCAGCGACGAGGTCTTCTGGACGGTCAGGATCAGAAAGAAGAACCCGGTCACCAGCGCGGCCACCACGACGGCGAGCGTCAGGACAATGGCGAAGGACCCTTGCGTGGATGACACGCCGGGCACTCCTGCCACCGCCTCGCTGCGCGTCAGCGCGGTCACCCCCGGCACGGTGGTGTTGATGGCAGCGGCGACCACCTCGGGGCTCATCCCCGGCGACGGGGTCACCGCCACCGCCGAGGGCGGCACCGCGGCCGCGTCGGGGTTGGCCGCTTTGCGCAAGGCCGTGTAGGTGCCGAACGTGACGAAAAGGGTTGGCTGCACGCTGAACTGACTTTGTTCGGTCAGTCCGACGACGGTGATCGGCGCTCCGCCTGCTGCGGTGGTCACCGTGTCGCCGAGGGCGATTCCGCCGGCCTCCGAGCTGGCCACCCCCTCGCCGATCCCGCCGGCCTGCCGACCGCTGATCAGCTTCGTGGGCTGGCCGGGCTTGCCCGGTTCCGCCCCGATCACCGCCACGTCGCGCTGCTGGCCCTTGACCAGGACAGTCAGCATGGCCAAGCCCAGCGGCCCGGCCTGATCGACCCCGGGAACCGCGGCCACCTCGGCGACGACGTCCGGGCTGAGCATGCTCGCTTCGAGGCTGTTGCGAGCTTCGGAGCTGTAGACCAATACGGTGCCCGACTGGTTTTGCAGCGCACCGTTGAAGCTGTTGAGCAGCGCCGACATCAGCGTCTGCTGGAAGAACACCAGAAACATCAGCAGGCCGACAGCCCCGGCCAGCAGGCCGAATCGCACGGGCGCACGCCGGATCTCACGGCTGGCAAGCAGCACGTCTTGAACCCTACTGTCAGCCGGCGTTGGTCGCGACGGCTGATCTGCGCGCCCGATGCGCCACTTTTCAACTCGCGGACAACGGGGTATTGGGGGTATCGGTAGAGAAAACCTCGGGGAGGAGTGCTCATGAAATCGTTGATCGTCTGTGTATCGGTCTCCAACGGCAGTACCCGGCGGGTCGCTGACCGGATGGCTGAGGTCCTGGGCGCCGAGGTTGTCGAACCCGAGGCGGTCGATGTGGAGACGATCCGCGATTACGATCTCATCGGCTTCGGGTCGGGTATTTATTACTTCGCCGTGCATCCGCGATTGTGGAAGTTGGTCCGGCGGTTACCGGTCGGCGACGGCGTCCCGGTGTTCACGTTCTTCACCAGTGGCGGTAGGGAACTTCCGCTGCTGAGCTACAGCCGTCGGATCCATCGCGAGCTCGCGGCGAAAGGGTTCACCGTCCTGGATTCGTTCTCGTGCCGCGGTCTCGACACGGTCGGGCCGCTGCGGCTCATCGGCGGGGTGAACAAAGGCCGGCCGAACAAGCGTGACCTTGACCGGGCGGCTGCCGTCGCCGAGCGGATACGTGACCGGGTCGCGAAGTCTCAGACTGCTGGGCGTGCCGATATCACCACGAACCGGGACAGCGTCCCGTAGCAGGCGCCAAGCAGCTGGGTGAGCTTTGAGGGGACTTTGTGCCCTTCTGTCCCCCGCCGTGCCGGGGCGATGCTGGAGGGAATCGGTGACAGTTTCTGTTACGGGGGCATGGGGTGAAGCGCGACATCTTGAAGTTTCTTTCCGGCGTGGCGGCGGCGTTCACGTTCGTTCACGTCGTTTATGCGGTCGCGACGGCAAGGGGCACGGTATCGGCCCCGATCTGGCGCGGCCGTGAATGGGGCGTCAGCAAAATGCTGATCGAAGCCGTTGTGTACGGCTCGATCACCGCCGGACTGGGGTATCTCGCGTGGCGACCGGAGTCCCTTCCGCTGTCGCTGGATCGCGGGGGACATCAATGAAGAGGCGCGAGGTTTACAAGTTCCTGTCCGGCTTCCTCGCCGGAGCCGGGGTGGTTCACGCGAATATGGGCTTTGCCATTGCCATGGGGATGTTCAACGAACCGCACTACCTCGGGCGGACGTGGAGTGCCGGTTCCCTATGGATCGGCGCGTCGGTCTACCTCGTCGCGAGCCTGGCGCTGGGTTACCTGGGCTGGCGAACGTTGAAGCCGGCGCCCGACGACCGAGAGACGTCCCGCGTCTGACCGGCGGCAACGGCGGTATCTCCACCAAGGCCACCGGTGGCAACTGGAAGCGGCCATGCGCAGCGGCGCGGTTGTCCCCGCAATCGGCGGACAGCAGATTATGGCGATCGTCGCTGCCGCCCAGGGCGCTGCGGGCGCGCTGTCGGCGGCGGTGGAATCGGCGCTGGCCGCGCAGCTGGCGACCTGCGCGCGCAGGTCGCCACGATCCCCGGGGTAACCAGCATCCCCGGGGCCGGCGCGGCCGCCGGTGATCCCGTCGACCCTGCGCTCCGCGCGATGCGTGGCCTTGGGGGCGGCCGCGGTCCGGGCAAAAGCGACGACGGCTGGCCACCTTAAGGTGGCCAGCCGTCGTCGCTCGTCCGTCGAGTTACTCGATGATCACCGCCGCGGCGAGATCCGGTTCGATGATCTCGCGCTTGGGCCCACCGCTGAAGGTGAACTTGGCGTCCTCGCCGGCCCCCTCGCCGTCCCAGTTCTCGACATCGACGGTGACCAGCTGTCCGGGCCCGAGTTCCTCGAAGAGGATCTTCTCGCTCAGCGCGTCCTCGATCTCGCGCTGGATGGTCCGGCGCAGCGGCCGGGCACCCAGCACCGGGTCGAAGCCACGCTTGGCCAGCAGCGATTTCGCCCTGTCCGTGAGCTCCATCTCCATGTCCTTGGCCTTGAGCTGCTTGGACACCCGGCCGGCCATCAGGTCGACCATCTGGATGATCTCGTCCTGGGTGAGCTGGTGGAACACGATGATGTCGTCGATGCGGTTGAGGAACTCCGGGCGGAAATGCTTCTTGAGTTCGTCGTTGACCTTCTGCTTCATCCGCTCGTAGTTGTTGTCCCCGCCGCCCTGGGTGAAGCCCAGCCCGACAGCCTTGGAGATGTCGGAGGTGCCCAGGTTGGACGTGAAGATCAGCACGGTGTTCTTGAAGTCGACCGTGCGGCCCTGACCGTCGGTGAGGCGGCCGTCCTCAAGAACCTGCAACAGGGTGTTGTAGATCTCCTGGTGCGCCTTCTCGATCTCGTCGAACAGCACCACCGAGAACGGCTTGCGCCGCACCTTTTCGGTGAGCTGGCCGCCCTCCTCGTAG
>NZ_JBIIOV010000163.1:0-7416 GCF_044342925.1 Mycobacterium sp.
CCGAGCGCACCGGAGAGTTCCTGCAGATCGTCAACTTCAATCTGCGCGGATCGCAGTACGCGATCGCCGGCACGGTGGCCGGTCTGGACGCCCTCAAGGATGAAGTCGAGCGCCGGGTGGAGATCGCCGGCGGGCGCCGCGCCTACATCCAGGTGCCCGGCATCGACGTGCCGTTCCACTCCGACGTCCTCAAGGTGGGGGTGGATGAGTTCCGTCGCTCGCTGGAACGCATCCTGCCCGTCGACGCCGACGCCGGAGTGCTGATCGGCCGCTACATCCCGAACCTGGTTCCGCGGCTGTTCAGCCTCGACCGCGACTTCATCCAGGAAATCCGCGATCTCGTGCCGGCCGAGCCGCTCGACGAGATCCTCGCCGACTATGACACCTGGATCACCCAGCGGCCCGGGGAACTTGGTCGCCGGTTGGTCATCGAACTGCTGGCCTGGCAGTTCGCCAGCCCGGTGCGCTGGATCGAGACTCAGGACCTGCTGTTCACCGAGGAAGCCGCGGGCGGCCTGGGGGTCGAGCGGTTCGTCGAGATCGGCGTCAAGTCCGCTCCGACGGTCGCCGGGCTGGCCACCAACACCCTGAAGCTCCCCGAATACGCACACAGCACGGTGCAAGTGCTCAACACCGAGCGCGATGCCGCGGTGCTGTTCGCCAGCGACGCCGATCCTGAGCCCGAACCCGAGGTCGCCGACGAGCCCAGCGCCGCTGCCGAAGTGCCTGCGGCCCCGGCCGCCCCGGCTCCCGTGCCGACCGCGGCGCCGTCCAATTCGCCTCGTCCGGAAGATATTCCGTTCGACGCCGCCGACGCCACCGTGGCCCTGATCGCGCTGTCGGCGAAGATGCGGATGGATCAGATCGAGCCGGTGGACTCCATCGAGTCGATCACCGACGGCGCTTCTTCGCGGCGCAATCAGCTTCTGGTCGATCTCGGCTCCGAGCTCAACCTCGGCGCCATCGACGGTGCGGCCGAAGCCGACCTGACTTCGCTGCGCGGGCAGGTGTCCAAGTTGGCGCGCACCTACAAGCCGTTCGGCCCGGTGCTCAGCGACGCGGTCAACGACCAGTTGCGCAGTGCGCTCGGCCCGTCCGGTAGGCGTCCGGGCGCGATCGCCGACAGGGTCACCAAGACGTGGGAGCTCGGCCCCGGCTGGGCCAAGCACGTCAGCGTCGAACTGGCGCTGGGCACCAGGGAAGGCAGCAGCGTGCGCGGCGGTTCGCTGGGCGGTCTGACCGAAGGTCCGCTGATCGACGCCGCGGCGGTGGACAAGGCCATCGACAGTGCGGTCGCGGCAGTGGCCGCGCGGCGCGGTATCGCGGTGGCCCTGCCGTCGGTCGGCGGCCCGGCGGGCGGAGCGGTCGACTCGGCAGCGCTAAACGAGTTCGCCGAGACCGTCACCGGCCGCGATGGTGTGCTGGCCTCCGCGGCGCGGATGGTGTTGGGGCAGTTGGGGATCGATTCCCCGGTCAGCACCCCGTCGGCGGTCGCCGACACCGAACTGCTCGATCTTGTTTCCGCTGAACTCGGTGCGGACTGGCCGCGTCTGGTCGCCCCGGCGTTCGACTCCCGTAAGGCGGTGCTGCTCGACGATCGCTGGGCGAGCGCTCGGGAGGACCTGGTCCGGTTGTGGCTGTCCGACGAGGACGACATCGACGCCGACTGGCCGCAGCTGGCCGAGCGTTTCGAGGGTGCCGGGCACGTGGTGGCCACCCAGGCCGACTGGTGGCGCGCTCGCGCGCTGGCCGCCGGCCGGTTGGTGCACGCCTCGCTGTTCGCGCGGGTCGCCGCCGGTGCCGAGAACCCGGCACCGGGCCGGTACGCCGACGAGGTCGCGGTGGTCTCCGGCGCGTCGAAGGGTTCCATCGCCGGCGCGGTGGTGGCCCGACTGCTCGACGGCGGTGCCACCGTCATCGCCACCACCTCCCGCCTCGATGACGACCGGCTGGAGTTCTACAAAGAGCTCTACCGCAGCCATGCCCGGTTCGGAGCGCAGCTGTGGGTGGTGCCGGCCAACATGGCCTCCTACGCCGATGTCGACGCACTGATCTCCTGGGTGGGCAACGAGCAGACCGAGAACCTCGGCCCGATGTCGATCCACGTCAAGGACGCTCTTACGCCCACTCTGCTGTTCCCGTTCGCCGCGCCGCGGGTGGCCGGTGACATGTCCGAGGCGGGCTCGCGTTTCGAGATGGAGATGAAAGTTCTGCTGTGGGCGGTGGAGCGCCTCGTCAGCGGGCTGTCGGCGATCGGCGCCGAACACGACATCGCCTCCCGGCTGCACGTGGTGCTGCCCGGTTCACCGAACCGCGGAATGTTTGGCGGCGACGGCGCCTACGGCGAGTCCAAGTCGGCGCTGGATGCCGTGGCGGCGCGCTGGGGCGCGGAATCGTCCTGGGCGCAGCGGGTCACGATTGCGCACGCCCTGATCGGGTGGACCAAGGGCACCGGTTTGATGGGCCACAACGACGCCATCGTCGACGCCGTCGAGGCCGCAGGGGTGATCACCTACACCACCGAAGAGATGGCCGCCATGCTGCTCGACCTGTGCGCGGTAGAGGCCAAGGTCGCCGCCGCGTCGGCGCCGTTGAAGGTCGACCTGACCGGCGGCCTGGGCGACGTGGCGCTGGATATGGCCGAGCTTGCCGCCCGGGCCCGCGAGGAGATGTCAGGCGCTGCAAAGGAATCGCGCGTCGACACCGCTGGCACCATCGCCGCGCTGCCGTCGCCCCCGCGCGGTAACCGAGGCTGCCCGCCGCCGGCCTGGCCGGATCTCGACGTCGATCCGGCTGACCTGGTGGTCATCGTCGGCGGTGCCGAACTGGGGCCCTACGGCTCGTCGCGCACCCGCTTCGAGATGGAGGTGGACAACGAACTGTCCGCCGCCGGCGTGCTCGAACTGGCCTGGACCACCGGGCTTCTCGCCTGGGAGAACGATCCCAAGCCGGGCTGGTACGACACCGCCACCGGTGATCTCGTTCCCGAGGAGGAGATCGTCGAGCGCTTCCACGATGCCGTGGTGGAACGCTGCGGGATCCGGGAGTTCGTCGATGACGGCGTCCTGGCGGCCGACCATTCCACCGACCTGTTGGTCAGTGTGTTCTTAGACCGCGACTTCCGGTTCGTGGTGTCGTCCGAGGCCGAGGCGCGCGCCTTCGAGTCGTTCGACCCGGCACACACCGTGGTGCGCCCGATCGGCGAATCCAGCGACTGGGAGGTGATTCGCAAGGCGGGCACCGAGATTCGGGTTCCGCGTAAGGCGAAGCTCCCGCGCAGCGTCGGTGCGCAGATTCCGACCGGCTTCGACCCGACGGTCTGGGGCATCAGTCCCGACATGGTCGCCTCGGTCGATCGGGTGGCGTTGTGGAACCTGGTCGCCACGGTGGACGCGTTCCTGTCCTCCGGCTTCAGCCCCGCGGAACTGATGCGCTGGGTGCATCCCACCATGGTGGCCAGCACCCAGGGTTCAGGAATCGGCGGCTTGACGAGCATGGAGAAGATGTTCCACGGCAACCTGCTGGGTACCCCCAAGTCGAACGACATTCTGCAGGAGGTGCTGGCGAACGTCTTTGCCGCACATGTGATGCAGTCCTACGTCGGCGGCTACGGCGCCATGGTGCATCCGGTCGGTGCGTGCGCCACCGCGGCGGTTTCCGTCGAGGAGGGTGTCGACAAGATCCGCCTTGGCAAGGCCGATCTGGTCGTGGCCGGTGGCTTCGACGACATGACCGAGGACGGCATCACCGGCTTCGCCGACATGGCCGCAACCGCCGACACCGAGATGATGCGTGCCCGCGGGATCAGCGACTCGAAGATCTCCCGCGCCAACGACCGTCGCCGGCTGGGCTTCCTGGAGGCGCAGGGCGGCGGCACCATCCTGCTGGCCCGCGGCGATCTGGCGCTGAAGATGGGCCTGCCGGTTCTTGCGGTGGTCGGCTACGTGCAGAGCTTCGCCGACGGTGTGCACACCTCGATCCCGGCGCCTGGTCTGGGTGCCCTGGGCGCCGGCCGGGGCGGGCGCGAGTCGGGGCTGGCCCGTTCACTGCGACAGCTGGGGGTGGGGGCCGACGATATCGCGGTGATCTCCAAGCACGACACCTCGACGCTGGCCAACGACCCCAACGAGACCGAATTGCACGAACGGCTGGCTGACGCTCTCGGCCGGTCGCCCGGCGCGCCGCTCTTCGTGATCTCCCAGAAGAGCCTCACCGGGCATGCCAAGGGTGGCGCCGCGGTGTTCCAGATGCTGGGGCTGTGCCAGGTCCTGCGCGACGGCGTCGTACCGCCCAACCGCAGCCTGGACTGCGTCGACGACGAGCTCGCTGTCGCCAGCCACTTGGTCTGGCCCCGGCAGACCCTGCGGCTGGGTGAGCGCTTCCCGCTCAAGGCCGGCCTGGTGACCAGCCTCGGCTTCGGGCACGTGTCGGGTCTGGTGGCGCTGGTGCACCCCGAGGCATTCCTGGCCGCGCTGCCCGCAGAGGAGCGCGAGGATTACCGCAAGCGGGCCGCTGATCGGGTGCTCGCAGGCCAGCGTCGGCTGGCCGAGGCCATCGCGGGCGGCTCCGCCATGTACGAGCGGCCTGAGCGCCGGTTCGACCACAGCGGGGCGGATAAGGCCGCCGAGGCCACGATGCTGCTCGATCCGGCGTCACGCCTGGGGTGAACGACAGCGCGCTCGTGTCAGCGGCTAAGGTCTGACCCCGTGGCGATAGTAGGTGTGGGGATTGACCTGGTTTTCATTCCCGATTTCGCCGAGCAGGTCGACCAGGCCGGCACGGTGTTCGCCGAGACGTTCACTCCCGGGGAGCGGCGTGACGCCGCGGACAAGACGTCGCTGGCCGCTCGGCACCTGGCCGCCCGGTGGGCGGCCAAAGAAGCGGTCATCAAAGCGTGGTCGGGGTCCCGGTTCGCTCAGCGGCCGGTGCTGCCCGAAGGCATCCACCGCGAGATCGAGGTGATCACCGACATGTGGGGCCGGCCCAAGGTGCGCCTCACCGGCGCTGTCGCCGAGCACCTGGCCGACGTGACGATCCATGTGTCGCTGACCCACGAGGGTGACACCGCGGCGGCTGTGGCCATCCTGGAGACGCTTTAATCTCGTCGGTATGGAACTGATCGATCGCGTCCGCGCCGTCCTGCCCGAGGTTCGCCGCGACCTGGAGGATCTGGTCCGAATCCCGTCGGTGTGGTCGGACCCCGCGCGCCGCGACGATGTTCACCGCAGCGCCGAGAAGGTCGCCCAACTGCTGCGCGACGCCGGCTTCGGCGACGTCGAGATCGTCAGCGAGGGCGGCGCGCCGGCCGTCATCGCCCACCACCGGGCCCCGCCCGGTGCGCCGACCGTTCTGCTCTACGCCCACCACGACGTCCAGCCGGAGGGCGATGCGGCGCAATGGGATTCGCCGCCGTTCGAGCCCACGGAACGCAACGGCCGGCTCTATGGCCGCGGTACCGCCGACGACAAGGCCGGCATCGCCACTCATCTGGCGGCGTTCCGGGCGCACGACGGACGGCCCCCGGTCGGGGTGACGGTGTTCGTGGAGGGGGAGGAGGAGTGCGGTTCACCGTCGCTGTCCCGGCTGCTGGCCGCGCACCAGCACAAGCTCGCCGCCGACGTCATCGTGATCGCCGATTCCGACAACTGGACCGCCCAGTGCCCCGCCCTGACGGTCTCACTGCGTGGTCTGGCCGACTGCGTCGTCGAAGTGGCCACGCTCGATCACGGCCTGCATTCGGGGCTGTGGGGCGGGGTGGTGCCGGACGCGCTGACTGCGCTGATCCGCCTGTTGGCGACCCTGCACGACGACGAGGGCAATGTCGCCGTGGCCGGCGTGCACGAGTCGCCGGTCGCGCCCGTCGACCGCGATGCGGACTGGGTCCGCACCGAATCCGGATTGCTCGACGGGGTCGGCGAGATCGGTTCCGGGACGGTTGCCGAACGGCTGTGGGGCAAACCGGCCATCACCGTCATTGGCATCGACACGACCCCGATCGCGACAGCGTCCAACACCCTCATCGCGCGGGCCAGCGCCAAGGTGAGCCTGCGCGTCGCCCCGGGCGGTGACGCGGGCGCGCACCTGGACGCGCTTCGCCGGCAT
The DNA here is from genome assembly GCF_044342925.1 of Mycobacterium sp. GTDB lineage: Bacteria > Actinomycetota > Actinomycetes > Mycobacteriales > Mycobacteriaceae > Mycobacterium. The sequence continues at coordinate 6,103 of NZ_JBIIOV010000163.1, forward strand.
CTCGAATCGCGCGCGCCGTGGGGTGCGCGGGTCACCGTCACCCCCGGCGACATCGGCCAGCCCTACGCGATCGACGCCACCGGACCGGTATACGACGCCGCCCGCGCCGCATTCCGCCAAGCCTGGGGTGTCGACGCCGTCGACATGGGCATGGGCGGGTCGATTCCGTTCATCGCCGAATTCGCCGCCGCGTTCCCCGACGCCACCATCCTGGTGACAGGAGTCGAGGACCCGGGCACCCAGGCACACAGCATCAACGAGAGCCTGCACCTGGGCGTGCTCGAACGCGCCGCCGTCACCGAGGCACTGCTGCTGGCGAAGCTCGGCGCCCAGTCGACATAGACCTCAGTCGAAGTAGACCTCACTGCCCTTCGGGTAACCGCCGCCGTAGGTGGCAATGTGCACGTGGGTGTAGTGGTTGGCGTCCGGGCCGCCCAGATCGGACATCAGCCGCGGCGACCCGTGAGCCGGGTGGTAGGTCCGCTGCCAGATGACCCCTTCGATCTTGTACTTGTCGACGTTGTCCAGGGCGAACCGGGCGATACGGTCACCGAGCGCCCGGCCAGCCGGGGTCTGCCAGTTCGGGATCATCACGTCGATGGCCAGCCCGTTGGGATGCCACTTCATGCTGTCTGCCCGGTACCCGCCGATGTCGCGGATCTCCGGGAACTTGGCGCTGATCACCCGCTTGAGGCGGATCGTCTCGACCTGGAGTAACCGCTCGGACCCGACGCCCGCCGACAGTGCGCGCCGAACGTCCCGCACGGCACCGGCGACCGCCGCCTGGGGGGCCGCGGACGCCGTGACCAGCTGCGGCTCGAAAAACGCGGGCTGAGCGGCGTTGACGGGGGCTGCCACCACGGCCACCGCCGTGATCGGGGTCGCCACGACGAGCATGGCGAGGTGGCGAAGCAGATGTCTCATCCCGGCCTCCGGTCGCACAGCGCGGTTGACCGCGGTAGTTACTTGACCGTGATGTCGGTGTTATTGATGCATGCGTTACATGTGATGTCTCTGTGACGCAAGGTGCCACGCCGGTGCCCGGTGGACTGGAAAGCCGCTCCGGCGCTTTCAGGTGAAAAAACACCTTCAGTTTTCAAGCAATCTGTGAACAATGGAGTTGAGCGGCCACCGGCGCGCCTCACTCCCCCCGAGAGCGCCGGTGGTCGCTCCCTACACAGTGTCCGAACGCAGCGCTTGTCGGGCGCGCTGCGCCATCCGCTCGCTGAGATGAATCAACCGGTCTTCGTGTCCGGCGGGCATGGTGTAGGCGAGTTTCCGCAGTTCAACGGCGAAGTGGTGCAATTCGTTGCG
>NZ_JBIIOV010000206.1:0-4993 GCF_044342925.1 Mycobacterium sp.
TCGACGAGTACGTCGAGGGACGGCCGATTCCGAGCTCTTCGAGCGCCTTGACCAACGACGCCTCGGTGTAGCGGGCCGGCGGGTTGGTGGCGTGGCCGTCGGCGGTCAGCCGGGTGGCATCCACCCGCTGACCCTGGCGCAGCTGCGGCAGCCGGCTCTCGGCGTCGTCGGCCTCGCCGCCGGCGAGTTCGTCAACGGTCTCGACGTAGGCCTTCAGGAAGCCGGGGAAGGTGATGGTGCGTCCGCTGGCCGCGAAGGCCGCCACGCGGCCGTCGGCGGCGCTACCGGTTATCCGCAGGCTCAGGGTGGTGCCGCGGGCGTCGGCCATCTGCGAGGCGACGGTCCGCTGCCAGATCAGCTCGTAGAGCCGGAAGCCGTCGGTGTCGAGTTCGGCGTGCAGCGCGCCCGGGGTGGCGAAGGTGTCGCCGGAGGGCCGGATCGCCTCGTGCGCCTCCTGGGCGTTCTTGACCTTGCGGGTGTACTGGCGTGGCGACGGGTGGACGTACTCGTCGCCGTAGAGCTGACGGGCCTGGTTGCGCGCGGCGTTGATCGCCGACTCCGACAGCGTCGTGGAGTCGGTCCGCATATAGGTGATGTAGCCGTTCTCGTACAGCTTCTGGGCCACGCTCATGGTGCGTTCGGAGGTGAACCGCAGTTTGCGGCCGGCTTCCTGCTGCAGCGTCGAGGTCATGAACGGCGGGTACGGACGGCGGGTGTAGGGCTTCTCCTCCACCGACGCGACGGTCAGGGCCGCACCCTGCAGCCCGGCGGCCAGCGCACCGGCAGCGGCTTGGTCGAGCACCTGCACCTCGGCCGGCTTGCGCAGCGCGCCGAGGGAGTCGAAGTCGCGGCCGCTGGCCACCCGCTTGCCGTCCACCGCGACGAGGCGGGCGTTGAACCGCGGCGGGCTGGCCTGCGGGTCGGACACGCTGGCGTCGAGTTCGGCCAGGATGTCCCAGTAGGCGGCGCTGCGGAACGCCATGCGTTCACGCTCGCGCTGCACGATGATGCGGGTGGCCACCGACTGCACGCGGCCGGCGGACAGCTTCGGGGCCACCTTCTTCCACAGCACCGGACTGACCTCGTAGCCGTAGAGCCGGTCCAGAATGCGGCGGGTCTCCTGCGCGTCGACGAGGTCGGTGTCGAGATCACGCGGATTCTCGGCGGCCGCCCGGATGGCGGGCTCGGTGATCTCGTGGAAAACCATCCGGCGGACCGGGACGCGCGGCTTGAGCGTCTCCAGCAAATGCCAGGCGATGGCCTCGCCCTCCCGGTCACCGTCGGTGGCGAGGTACAGCTCGTCGACGTCTTTGAGCAGGCTCTTCAGCTCGGTGACGGTGGCCTTCTTGTCCGGGCTGACCACGTAGAGCGGCTCGAAGTCGTGATCGACGTCGACACCGAGCCGGGCCCACTTCTCCGTCTTGTACTTGGCGGGCACGTCGGCTGCGCCTTTGGGCAGGTCACGGATGTGGCCGCGGGAGGATTCGACGACGTAGTCACGGCCGAGATAGCCGGCGATTTTGCGCGCTTTAGTAGGCGACTCGACGATGACGAGCCGCCGGACGTTGCCGTTGCGGTTACCGCTTACGCGGTCGTCGTCAGCCAACTACGCTTACGCTCCACTTCTGATATGGGGCCATTCGGGCACACATTCCCTGATGTGTACCCCATGAAAACCCCCCGGGTACCAGACAATTTCGCACCCGGACACCGGCGGACGCAAACCGGCGCCCTGTGGGCAACGTCTCAGACACGCGGCCAGGCCGCCTCCGCGGCGGCCCCTTCCGGGGGTTGTCCCACCGTCTCCACCAGTCGCGACAGCCGCCGGCGGCCGCTGATTCGCAGCGCCGGATGAGCTCCCCGGGTGCCGATCAGCGTCGGGGCGATACCGATCCGCATCAACGCCGACGCCAGCGGGGAGTGGGTGTCGGGCGCGTGCGGATCCAGCCCGAGCAGGTACCGGTCGGCTTCCGGGCTGCCGGCCGCCAGCGTCCAGGCCCGAAGTTCCCGCGGACCGGGCAGCCAGTCCGTCGGCACGGTCTTCACCGCGCCCCGGGTCCAGTCCGCGGCGATGGCCAGCAGTCGGACGTCGACGGCGGTGCGCACCAGCGGGGTGTCCTCCTCGGTGCTGGTCACCTCGGCCTGTAGTCCGGTCGCAACCATCATCTCGGCCAGCGCGGCGGCCCGCCAGACGGCGTCGACCACCACCGACAGCCGGGCCCCGTTGCCCACGATGACCACCTGGCCGGCTGCTGCGAGCACTCCGGTCAAGTCGGCGACCGCGGGCGGCACCGACTCGGCGGAGAAGAACGACAGCTGGCTCACGCTTCGACATTAGGCCAGGACATCAGTGGCCGACCGCCGCCGAGCCGCGTCCGACCCGACGGCTTCCGCATCGAGAAACCGCGTCGAGAAACCGCGTCGAGAAACAGAGCACCCCCGCTCGGCCCGTGAACGGGCCAGGCGGGGGTGCTGTGTGACTGTTGTCGCTCAGACGGCGCGGACGCCGGTGGCCTGCGGCCCCTTGGGGCTCTGGCCGACCTCGAACTCAACCCGCTGGTTCTCCTCCAGGGTGCGGAAGCCCGAACCCTGAATCTCCGTGTAGTGGACGAACACGTCAGCGGAGCCATCCTCCGGAGCAATGAAGCCGAAGCCCTTCTCCGCGTTGAACCACTTCACAGTTCCCTGTGGCATTTCTTTCCTAACTTCTTTCCGGGAGCGATCTACCGATATTCATGTAGACCGGGCCGGTTGAGACCGCATACCTTCTGGGCTCACACCCTCGCAGGAACAGCGACCGCAACGTCGATCCTGCGATTGTGGAGACACGAACACAGAAGCTGCGACCACGACCATCCAACCACGTCCGACGCGGTTAGGACAGCTTCGGCAACAATTCGATGTGGAGCGGGAGGTGACCATGGCGAGTTTCGGCGGCGATTTGCTGGACGCCGTGTGCGGGCCCGACCGCCCGTCGTCGCTGTTGCACGTCGCCGAAATCCCGGCCCGCACAGCGCAATCGGCGGACTGGCCCACCTGGGTGACACCGGATGTGGTGACGTCATTGGCCAGCCTCGGAATCCGCCGCCCGTGGTCGCATCAGGTCACCGCCGCCGACCTGGCTCACCAGGGCCGTCACGTGGTGATCAGCACCGGGACGGCGTCGGGCAAGTCCTTGGCATTCCAGTTGCCCATCATGGACACGCTGGCTCGTGATCCCCGCGCCCGCGCGCTGTACCTGTCGCCGACCAAGGCGCTGGGGCACGATCAGCTTCGGACCGCTTTTTCGCTGACATCGCCGGTGCCGACTCTTCGTGACGTGGCGCCGACCGCCTACGACGGCGATGCCCCGCTGGAGGTCCGCCGCTTCGCCCGGGAACGGTCCCGCTGGCTGTTCTCCAACCCCGACATGGTGCATCTGTCGCTGCTGCGCAACCACGCCCGCTGGGCGGTGTTCCTGCGCGGGTTGCGTTACATCGTCGTTGACGAATGCCATTACTACCGAGGGATATTCGGCTCCAACGTGGCGATGGTGCTGCGCCGCCTGCTGCGCCTGTGCGACCGGTACCGCGACGCCGGTTCGCCAGGCCCCACCGTGGTATTCGCCAGCGCGACGACGGCCGCGCCCGGCGACACCGCCGCCGATCTGATCGGCTGTCCGGTCGCCGAGGTCACCGACGACGGCTCCCCGCAGGGCGCTCGCACCATCGCGCTGTGGGAGCCGGAGTTGCGCCATGACCTGCATGGCGAGAACGGGGCGCCGGTGCGCCGGTCGGCCGGCGCCGATGCGGCCCGGATGATGGCCGACCTGGTGGCCGAAGGCGCGCGCACCCTGACCTTCGTGCGGTCCCGCCGCAGCGCCGAGTTGACGGCGCTGGGCGCCCGCGCGCGGCTGGCCGAAACCGCCCCGCACTTGTGCGACACGGTGGCCTCCTACCGGGCCGGTTACCTCGCCGAAGACCGCCGGGCCCTCGAACGGGCACTCGCCGACGGCGAACTGCGCGGCCTGGCCGCCACCAACGCGCTGGAACTGGGCATCGACATCTCCGGGCTCGACGCGGTGGTGCTGGCCGGCTTTCCCGGGACGGTGGCGTCGTTCTGGCAGCAGGCCGGGCGCTGCGGGCGGCGCGGCCAGGGCGCCCTGGTGGTGCTGGTCGCGCGGGACGACCCCCTGGACACCTACCTGGTGCACCACCCGAGCGCCCTGCTGGGCAAGCCGGTGGAACGGGTGGTGACCGATCCGGCGAACCCGTACGTGATGGGTCCGCAGTTGCTCTGCGCGGCCACCGAGTTGCCGCTCACCGACGCCGAACTGGGGAACTGGCAGGCAGCCGCAGTGGCCCGGGAACTGGTCGCCGACGGCCTGCTTCGCCACCGCGCCGGGCGGTACTTCCCCGTCCCCGGGCTGGACCCGCACCATCAGGTGGACATCCGGGGAGGCGCCGGCGGACAGATCGCGATCGTGGAGTCGGGTACCGGCCGACTGCTGGGCAGCACCGAAGCCGGTCAGGCGCCGGGAACCGTGCATCCCGGCGCGGTGTATCTGCACCAGGGCGAGACCTACCTGGTGGATTCGCTGGATCTCGATGAGCGGATCGCCTTCGTCCACGCCGAGGATCCCGGGTATTCAACCTTCGCCCGCGAGATCACCGACATCACCGTCACCGGTCCGGGCGAGCGGGTGGACTACGGCCCGGTGACGCTCGGCCTGGTGCCGGTCTGCGTGACCCGCCGGGTGATCGGCTACCTACGGCGGGCGGCATCCGGTGAGGTGATCGATTTCATCGAGCTGGATTCACCGGAGCGGACCTTGCCCACCACTGCCGTGATGTACACGGCGACCGCGGAACTCTTGGCGGCCAACGGGATTGACCTCCCGCAGCTTCCCGGGTCGCTGCACGCCGCCGAGCACGCTGCGATCGGTCTGCTGCCGCTGGTGGCCAGCTGCGACCGCGGGGACATCGGCGGCCTGTCCACGGCCGTCGGCGAAGAC
>NZ_JBIIOV010000021.1:0-27638 GCF_044342925.1 Mycobacterium sp.
AGCGGCCCGGGGTCGAGGTCGACGCTCGCGCCTCTGACGCCGCTGCCGCCGACGTCCACACCGAGAGCCTGCCGGCCGGTTGGCTGGGTCGAGGTCATCGCAGGTCCTCCCTGTCATGGCACCATTCGAGATCAGACACTAGTGAGTCGGGTGGCCCCCGACGTGTGAATCGCGGACGTGGCTGTGCTGCGATGGCAAATGTGAACGACAACCGGCCCGAGCACCTACGTGAGGTCGCGGAGCAACTCGTCTCGGAGGCGGCGGACTTCGTGCGGCGCCGGCGCGCCGAAATGCTCGGCGCCGATGCTGCCGGGGCGGATTCCGCGGCTGTCGGAACGGCGGTGCGGACCAAGAGCACTCGCACCGACCCGGTGACGATCGCCGACACCGAGACCGAAAAGCTGGTGCGCGACCGGCTTGGCGAACTTCGCCCGGGGGACTCGATTCTCGGGGAGGAGGGCGGCGGCACGTCGTCCGGGGCAGCGGTGCGCTGGGTCGTGGATCCGATCGACGGGACGGTGAATTTCCTCTACGGCATCCCGGCGTACGCGGTGTCGCTGGCTGCTCAGGTCGACGGTGTGTCGGTGGCGGGCGCCGTCGCCGATGTTGTCGGCGGGCAGATTTATTCGGCTGCAACGGGCTGTGGGGCCCACCTACTGGAGCGCGGGGGACGGCGGCGGCTGCGGTGCAACGACGTCGACGAGTTGGCGATGGCGTTGGTGGGCACCGGCTTCGGCTACGCCCCGCAGCGCCGGGCCGCCCAGGCCGAATTGCTTGCCCGACTCATGCCCCAGGTGCGTGATGTGCGGCGGCTGGGTTCGGCCGCGCTGGATCTCTGCATGGTCGCCGCCGGCCGGCTCGACGCGCACTACGAACACGGTCTGAACGAATGGGACTGGGCGGCCGGTGCGCTGATCGCCGCCGAGGCCGGCGCGGTGGTGCTGCTGCCGGGAGCCGATGGTCCGGGGGCGGGTCTGACGCTGGCGGCGGCGCCCGGGGTGGCTGCCCAGCTGATCGAAGCGCTCGACCGCTGCTCGGGCCTGCGGCCGCTGCCGTGAGCTAGCAGGTGCCGCTGTGAATCTTGGTGATCAGAGCTGGGTCGACGGGGTCAGTGGCCCCCGGGCGCAAGCTCGACAGCACCGCGGCGATGTCGTTGCTGCTGGCCAGTGAGTTGAAGTCGGTGCCGATCACCAGATCCACCGAATCGTCAGGACGGTCGTCCTGATACAGCTCGACGCAGGGCGCCACCAGCCACGCCGCCGCCGCGCTGGGCCGGCCGGCCTGACCGAACCGGATCTGACCCTGGCAGCTCAACCGGGTTCCGGCGTAAATCGGGTCGTTGGCGGCGGTCGGCGCCGCGAAGCCGAGATCCCGGAGCGAGCCGGCCACCTCGCCGGCCTGGCCGCCCTGTCCGCTGGCGTTGAGGACGCGGATCTTGGACTCGGCGAGCTTGGCCGGCGCGACGTCGACCAGAGCCGCACCGGTCACCCGCTGCCCCAGTTTCGGGGCGGCGGGGTCGGTCGGCGCCGGCGGTGGGTTGCAGGCGGCGGCCTGTTCCACCGCGACCGGACGGGTGAGCACGAAACCCCAGCCCAGCGCGGACAACAGGATGAGCGAGACGAGGGCGATGATCCCCGGGCGGTAGTTACGGCGACCGAAGGGATTGCCGTTCTTGTCCCGGGCGGAGCCTTCGGTGATGTAAGCGACCACGCGAGAACTGTAGAGCCCCGGGCGTCCGCGGAACGGCCCGCCGGTGCAACCGGACCGTACCGTTGAAGCGGTGATGTGATACAACTCACAGCTCAACTCGCGATGACAGGGCACGAATCGTTTGGCCGGGGCGTTCGACGCTGATACAAACCTCTGCTGAGCGACGAGGGGATTGGACGATGGCTACTGACTACGACGCACCGCGCCGTACCGAGACCGATGATGTCTCGGAGGACTCCCTTGAGGAGCTGACGGCGCGCCGGAATGAGGTGCAGTCCGCAGTCGTCGATGTCGACGAGACGGAGTCCGCCGAAAATTTCGAGCTACCCGGCGCTGATCTCTCCGGCGAAGAGCTCTCTGTACGGGTGGTGCCCAAGCAAGCCGACGAGTTCACCTGCTCCAGTTGCTTTCTGGTGCATCACCGCAGCCGGCTCGCCCACGAGAAGAACGGCGAAATGATCTGCACCGACTGCGCAGCCTGAATCCAGCTGCCCGTCGTCGGCTTTTCGCCGTCAGCTTTTCAGGGCAGCCAGCACCCGGTCCGGGTGCCGGCTGCTGACCATCCAGTAGGGCGTCGGGTCGTCGGGGTCGTCGAGGACCACCAGCACCATGGGGCCCACCCAGTTGCGGTGCAGGACGAACGCGGCCGGGTCCAACTGACGTCCCAGCGCGGCGGACTTGGCACTGCGCGGCACGACGGCTGAGCGGCTCACCACCGAGGCGGGCAGATGCGCCTGCCCGGCCCACAGCTCGACCTCCGAGTCGGCGCCCGCGCCGGTGGCCACCACCCGGATGTCCACGCGGCTCAACCACAACAACACGCCCGCCGCGACGACGGCCAGCGCCGCGTACGGCAGCCAGTCGGGAAGGTTGCGGATGCCCAAGTTGACTTGGAAGGCCAGCACCGACGACAAGCCGATACCGATCGGCCACCACCACCAGGGCACTCGCAGCCGCTCGCGGTACCGTACGGTTTGCGTCGAGACGGGCGAACCAGACATCCGGCCAAGGGTAGTCTTTGCGCTCGTGCCCACCAGTCTCGCGGTAGTCCGTCTGGACCGCGATCTGCCGCTGCCCGCACGCGCGCACGACGGCGATGCCGGCGTCGATCTGTACAGCGCCGAGGACGTCGAATTGGCCCCGGGCGAGCGGGCTCTGGTTTCCACCGGCATCGCGGTGGCAATCCCGCAGGGCATGGTGGGTTTGGTTCACCCCCGCTCGGGTTTGGCCGCGCGCCTGGGGCTGTCGATCGTCAACGCCCCAGGCACCATCGACGCCGGATATCGCGGCGAGATCAAGGTGGCGCTGATCAACCTCGATCCCGGCACCCCGATAGTGCTGCGTCGCGGCGATCGCATCGCGCAGCTTGTGGTCCAGCGGGTCGAACTGCCCGAGCTGGTCGAGGTGACCTCGTTCGACGAGGCCGGACTGGCTGACACCACCCGTGGCCAGGGCGGCCACGGTTCCTCCGGCGGACATGCGAGTTTGTGATGGCATTCGGTAGACGTAAGAACGATCACGATCAGAGCGGGGCCGAGGTGGACTACGACGAGGTGGTCTCAGAGCAGGTCACCGAGCAGGTCACCGTTACGGAGTGGAGCGGCGGCGAACCCGACGGACCCTTTGACATCGAGGATTTCGACAACCCCGAGCAGGCTGCGCTGGCCCGGCTGGATCTGGGATCGGTGCTCATTCCGATGCCGCCCGGTGGGCAGATTCAGGTCGAGTTCAACCAGACCGGTGTGCCCACCGCGATCTGGGTCGTCACTCCCAACGGTCGGTTCACCGTCGCTGCCTATGCCGCGCCCAAATCGCCCGGTTTGTGGCGCGAGGTGGCCAGCGAGTTGGCCGAAGCACTGCGCAACGACGGCGCCGCGGTATCGATCGAGGACGGACCGTGGGGCCGCGAAGTGGTCGGCACCGGTGCCGGCGCGGTCCGGTTCGTCGGTGTCGACGGTTACCGCTGGATGATCCGATGCGTGGTCAACGGAATGCTGGAAACGATGCCCGCCCTGATCGCCGAGGCCCGCCAGGCGTTGGCCGACACCGTCGTCCGTCGCGGCGATACGCCGCTTCCGGTGCGCACCCCACTGCCGGTACAGCTGCCCGACGAGCTGGCCACCCAGTTGCGTGCGGCCGCCCAGCAGCAGGCCATGCAGCAGGCGATGCAGGCTCAGCAGGCCCAGCAGCAGCAGCAGGCCATGCTCGCCGCCCAGCAGGCCTACCTGGCCCAGCAACAGGGACAACCCCCGCAGGGACCTGACGAGCGGCGCAGCGCCTCCGGGTCGGCGATGCAGCAGCTGCGCAGCACCAGCACCGGCGGATAGCCGGCTAACCGTCGACCGCCCGCAGCGCTTCCACGCAGGCCGCGCCGAGCAGCCTCGGCGCCGGGCCGAAGTCCGCTAGGCGGACCGTGGCCAGCGCGCCGTGCGGAGCCCAGGCCGCCCAGTCGGCGGCGACGCCGGCCGGATGCACCAGATCGTCGGTGGCCGCAACCACCGCCAGCGGAGCGCCCAGCCGTTGCAGTTCGGCTTGGCTCGGGCCCACACAGGCGGCGGCTTCCTCCATGGCATCGGGCAGAGCCGGCCACTGCCGCTGCCAGGACCGGGCGAGTTCGTCGGCCAGCCACCGCGGGCTCGATGACCGCATCGCTGCCGTGGTCACGGCCAGGCCGTCCCGTCGCAGAAGGCCGGCGGTGTGCCGGGCGGACAGCGCGGCCGGGGCGTCGGCGGGCTCGCCGGTCCACGGCGGCAGCACCGCCAGCACCGCGACCGTGCGGTCCGGATGGGCCAGCGCCCAGCGGGTGGCCAGCAGCGCGCCCAGGGACACCCCACCGACGAGGATCCGGCCGGTTGGGGCGTCCTGGGCGGCGCGGTCGACGGCATCCAGGAAGCTCTGCACCAGCCGGTCCGGCTCGGGAGCCACCGCGATGACGTGCGCGCCGATGTCCTCCAGCGGGCCGGCCAACGCCCGCCGCAGATAATCGTCGTCGGAGCCGGTCCCCGGCAGCAGGACGGTCACCACGTCGCGGATACTGACTGCCCGGCTGGATACCATCGTGCGATCGTGCCTGGTGCAGGTGTCGCCGAGGATTACCGGGGTACGCCCATGGCGTAGCGGGATTGTGAGGTCTACCGTGGCGGTGGCAGTGTGAACGAACTTCACCGAAAGACCCCAGGAGAGGCCATGGCCACGGCCGAAGGTTTTATGCGGCGCCTGACTCGCAAGCTGACCGAGAACCCAGAGGAACGCGACGCCGAGGAACTCACCGGCGAGGCCGCCACCACGGGGGCGCAACGCGCGATCGACTGTCAGCGTGGCCAGGAGGTCACCATGGTGGGCACGCTGCGCAGCGTGGAGACCAACGCCAAGGGCTGCGCGGGCGGCGTGCGTGCCGAGTTCTTCGACGGCACCGACACCGTGGTGCTGGTCTGGTTGGGCCAGCGCCGGATTCCCGGCATCGAATGCGGCCGCCATCTGCGGGTGCGCGGTCGGGTCGGGAAACTCGACAACGGCAGCAAGGCGATCTACAACCCGCACTACGAGATTCAGCGTTGACCCCCACTGACTTGCCGGCGGAAGACGAGGTCGCAGAAGGCGAAGTCGAGGCCAAGCGCACTCCAGGACAGGCCCTGCTCGGTCAGATGGGCGGCGCCAGCGGCCTGATCTACTCGGCCTTGCCAGTGGTAGTACTGGTCCCGATGAACACTGCGTTCGGGCTGCTGCCCGCATTGTTCTCGGCGCTGGGGGTGGCCGCGGCAATCTTGGTGTGGCGGCTGGTCCGGCGTGACTCGGTGCAGCCGGCGCTGGCCGGCTTCCTGGGCGTCGGTATCAGCGCGCTGATCGCCTGGATCGTCGGGGCATCCAAGGGCTACTTCCTGCTGGGCATCTGGACGTCGCTGTTGTGGGCGACGGTGTTCGGGTTGTCGGTGCTGATCCGCAGGCCGGTGGTGGGATACGTATGGAGTTGGGTGACCGGCCACGATCGCAGTTGGCGCCGATCCCGCCGGGCAGTGCTGGCCTTCGACGTGGCGACGCTGACGTGGGTGGCGGTGTTCGCCTCACGGTTCATCGTCCAGCACCACCTCTACAACGCCGACAAGACCGGCTGGCTGGGCGTCGCGCGCATCGCGATGGGCTGGCCGCTGGCCGCTGTCGGCGCGCTGGTGACCTACTTAGCCATCCGGGCAGCCCAACGCGCGATCCACGCCGACCACGCTGCCGCCGCCCATCCCGACCGTTAGCGAACCCCTTCAGCCAGCAGACTGCGTAGTTCGGCTTCGACATCGGGTGCGGCGACGAAGAGCAACTCATCCCCGCCCTCCAGCGGTTGGTCGGGCTCGGGCACGATCACCCGGGGTCCCCGCAGGATCGTCACCAGGGCGACGTCACGGGGCAGTTGGAGCTTGCGCACCGGCCGGCCACCCCACGGGGTGTCCTCGGGCAGGGTGATCTCGACCAGGTTCGCGTTGCCCTTTCGGAACTCCAGCAGCCGAACCACGTCGCCGACGGCGAAGGCCTCCTCGACCAGGGAGGCCAGCATGCGCGGAGTGGACACGGCCACGTCGACTCCCCAGGCACTGTCGAAGAGCCACTCGTTGCGCGGGTCGTTGACCCGGGCGACCACGCGGGGCACCGCGAACTCGGTCTTGGCCAGCAGCGAGAGCACCACGTTGGCCTTGTCGTCCCCGGTCGCGGCGATCACGACGTCGAAGTCCTCCAGATGCACCGCCTCCAGCAGGCTCAGCTCGCAGGCGTCGCCGAAGATCCACGTCGCCGCCGGGATGGCGTCGACGTCGAAGTGCCCGGGATTGCGCTCAATGAGCGTCACGTCGTACTGGTTGTCCACCAGTTCCCTGGCGATGGACCGGCCGACCGCGCCGGCACCGGCGATCATGACTTTCATTCGCCGACCCCTTCCTCGGGCGGTTGCGCGGCGATGGCCAGCGCCTCGCCGCACTGCCCGGACACCGCTGCGAGGTACACCTGGTCACCGGACTGGATCACGGTCTTAGGCTCGGGCAGCACGCCGGAACCGAATCTGATCAGGAAGGCCACCCGCGAGCCGGTAGCCTCCTCCAAGGTGGTGACGCGATGTCCCACCCAGCCCTCATGGACGGTCGCCTCGGCGACGGCGACGGTGCCCGTGGGGTCGCGCCAGCGGGCGGTCTCGGTGTCGTGCGTCAAAATGTTCAGCAGCCGGTCGGTGGTCCATGGCACCGTCGCGATCGTCGGGATACCCAGGCGTTCGTAGACCGCGGCCCGCTTGGCGTCGTAGATCCGGGCCACCACGTGCGCGACACCGAACATCTCGCGGGCTACCCGGGCGGAGATGATGTTCGAGTTGTCGCCGGAGGACACTGCGGCGAAGGCGTCGGCCTGCTCAATTCCAGCCCGCAGCAACACTTCCCGGTCGAAGCCCATACCGGTGATCCGCTCGCCGATGAACTCCTCGGAGAGCCGATGGAACGCCGTGGGGTCGCGGTCGATGATCGCCACCTGGTGCCCGAGCCGGGACAGCGCTTCGGCGAGCGAGGCGCCCACCCGGCCGCATCCCATCACCACTACCCGCACCTGAGGTCCTCTCGGCTACTCATGCGCTGGCCCACCGGCGGGCCGCGCGGTATGGGGAACGCTACCGCGATCGGCGGCAAGGCTTACCCTTGGCTCTCGTGTCCAAGCTTTCGCGGAGTCTGCGCCGGCTGGTGATCGGCCAAGAACTCCGCAGCGACAGGCTCAGCCGCACGCTGCTGCCCAAGCGGATCGCCCTGCCGGTGTTCGCCTCCGACGCCATGTCGTCGGTGGCCTACGCGCCGGAGGAGATCTTCCTGGTCCTGTCGGTGGCCGGCCTGGCCGCGTACACGATGGCGCCCTGGATCGGTGTCGCGGTGCTCCTGGTCTTGCTTGTCGTGGTGTCCTCCTACCGCCAGAACGTGCACGAGTATCCGTCCGGCGGCGGGGACTACGAAGTGGTGACCACCAACCTCGGCCCCACCGCGGGTCTCACCGTCGCCAGTGCGCTGCTCGTCGACTACGTGCTCACCGTGGCGGTGTCGATGGCCGCGGCGATGTCCAACATCGGCTCTGCCATCCCGCTGATCGCCCACCACAAAGTGATCTTCGCGGTCCTGGCGATCGCGCTGCTGACCGCGGTGAATCTGCGTGGCATCCGGGAGTCGGGCACCGCGTTCGCCATCCCGACCTACGCCTTTGTCTTCGGAATGGTCGTGATGATCGGGTGGGGGTTATTCCAGATCAACGTGCTCGGTCATGATCTGCAGGCTGAGTCGGCGTCGTTCGAACTGCACTCCGAGCACGGCGACATCATGGGATTGGCCCTGGTGTTTCTGGTGGCGCGCGCGTTTTCGTCCGGTTGTGCGGCGCTGACCGGTGTCGAGGCCATCAGCAACGGGGTGCCGGCCTTCCGCAAACCGAAGTCGCGCAACGCCGCCACCACGCTGCTGATGCTGGGTGGCATCGCCTCGGCGCTGCTGATGGGCATCATCCTGCTGGCTGTGGAGACCGGGGTGAAGATCGCGGAGCGGCCGTTGGAGCAGCTCGGCGGCGCCCCGGCGGACTATCACCAGAAGACTCTGGTCGCCCAGCTCGCCGATGCCGTTTTCCACAACTTTGCCCCGGGTCTTTACCTGATCACCGGGGTTACCGCCCTGATCCTGGTGCTGGCCGCCAACACCGCGTTCAACGGGTTCCCGGTGCTGGGTTCGATCCTGGCCCAGGACCGTTACCTGCCGCGCCAGTTGCGCACCCGGGGCGACCGGCTGGCCTTCTCCAACGGCATCGTGTTCCTCGCGTTCGCGGCGATCGCATTCGTCGTCGCCTTCGACGCCGAGGTGACCGCGCTGATCCAGCTCTACATCGTCGGTGTGTTCATCTCGTTCACGCTCAGCCAGATCGGCATGGTCCGGCACTGGACCCGGCTGCTGCGCACCGAGGACGATCCGGCCGAACGCCGCCGGATGATCCGCTCCCGGGTGATCAACACCATCGGTTTCATCTCCACCGGCACCGTGCTGCTGATCGTGCTGGTCACCAAGTTCATGGCCGGTGCCTGGATCGCGATCCTGGCGATGGGCGGGCTGTTCGTGGTGATGAAGGCGATCAACCGGCATTACGACACCGTGTCGCGGGAGCTCACGCCCAAGGATGAGGACCGCGAGATCGTGCTGCCCAGCCGCAACCACGCGGTGGTGCTGGTGTCCAACATGCAACTGCCCACCCTGCGCGCGCTGGCGTACGCCCGGGCCACCCGGCCCGACGTGCTGGAGGCGCTGACGGTCAACATCGACGACGCCGAGACGCGCCGTCTCACCAGGGAGTGGGAGGACAGTGACGTCAGCGTTCCGCTGAAAGTGGTGGCCTCGCCCTACCGGGAGGTCACCCGCCCAGTCCTGGACTACGTCAAGCGCATCAGCAAAGAAGCCCCCCGCACGGTGGTCACCGTGTTCATCCCCGAATACGTCGTCGGTCACTGGTGGGAAAGCGTGCTGCACAACCAGAGCGCGCTGCGGCTCAAGACCCGGCTGTTGTTCATTCCCAACGTGATGATGACGTCGGTGCCCTGGCAGCTGAATTCCTCGGAGCGGGTCAGCAAGTTTCCTGAGCAGAGCGCGCCGGGCGACGTGCGGCGCGGTTTCACCGAGTGACCACCGAACTGGTGCTGCGCACCGGTGCGCCGGCCAACGGCGGCAGCTGCGTGGCCCGCGACGACGGCCGGGTGGTGTTCGTGCGCTACGCGCTGCCCGGCGAACTGGTGCGGGCACGAGTGACCGCCGAGAAGGGCAAGTTCTGGCACGCCGACGCCGTGGAGATCCTCGAGGCCTCCGACGACCGGGTGGAGTCGCTGTGCCCGGTGGCCGGTGTCGACGGGGCGGGCTGCTGCGACCTGGCCTTCGTCGAGCCCCAGGCCGCCCGCGTTCTCAAAGGCGAGGTGGTGGCCAATCAGCTTGGGAGACTGGGGGATTACCCATGGGAGGGGATCGCCGAGCCCGTCGGTTCCGGCGCGCCGCTGGGCTGGCGGACCCGGGTGCAACTCGACGTCGGCGCCGACGGCTGTGCGGGCCTGCACCGCTACCACAGCACCGAGCTGATCACCGACCTGCGCTGTGGGCAACTCCCGGAGGCCATGCTCGCCGGTCTGGACGGTCCGCGCTGGCGCCCCGGCGACCGGCTGCACGTCGTGCTCGACGACGACGGACGTCGTCACGTGGTGACAACCTCGCCTGAAAGCCGGGAGACCACCGTCGTCGAGGGCGGAGGCGAAGGCGGAGGCCGGGCCGTGCAGCGGGTGGGCGAACGGGTGTGGCGGCTGCCGGTGACGGCCTTCTGGCAGTCCCATCGGGACGCGGCCGCCCTGTACAGCGACCTGGTGCGGCAGTGGTCTGAATCTTCGGGGCCCGGCGCGGGGGCGCGCCGGGCCTGGGATCTCTACGGCGGGGCGGGTCTGTTCGCGGCGGCGCTGGCCGACGTGATGGGTCCCGGCGGCCGGGTGCACACCGTCGACACCGCCCGCACCGCATCGGCGGCGGCCCGCGCCGCGCTGGCCGACCTGTCATCGGTCACGGTGGTGTCGGGCTCGGTGCGCGGGTTCCTGGCCGGCCAGTCCGGTCGCGCGGACATCGCGGTGCTGGATCCGCCGCGCGCCGGAGCGGGCCGTCCGGTTGTCGACCTGCTGGCCCGGGCCGGTGTGCCGCGGGTGATCCACATCGGTTGTGAGGCTGCGTCGTTCGCGCGTGACATCGGCCTGTACCGCGGCCACGGCTACCAGGTGGAGCAGATCCGGGTGTTCGACGCCTTCCCGCTGACCCATCACATCGAATGCGTCGCACTACTCACCCGGTGAGTTATTCCTTGTAGGTTTCTCGTATGCCCGCCACCCTGCTTAGCCGCGGCTCGTGGTCGGAGACCAGCCGGATCATCCGCATCCTGCACAAGGAGACGGTCGGCGGGGCGATCCTGTTGGCGGCCGCCACGATTGCGCTGGTCTGGGCCAACTCGCCGTGGAGTGCGTCGTACACCGCGCTCACCAAATTCCGCGTCGGCAGCGACGACTACGGACTGCATTTGAACCTGGCGCTGGGATCGTGGGCGGCCGACGGTCTGCTGGCCATCTTCTTCTTCGTCGTCGGCCTGGAACTCAAGCGCGAGTTCGTCGCCGGCGACTTGCGCGACCCCCGCCGGGCGGCGCTGCCCATTGCCGCCGCGGTCGGCGGCATGGTGGTGCCGGCGTTGATCTTCGTCGCCTTCACGGCCGGCGCCGGCGACGGTGCGGTCCGCGGCTGGGCCACCCCGACGGCCACCGACATCGCCTTCGCCGTCGCCGTGCTGGCGGTGATCTCCACCCACCTGCCCGGGGCGCTGCGGACCTTCCTGCTCACCTTGGCCGTGGTCGACGACCTGCTCGCGATCACCGTGATCGCGGTGTTCTACACCACCAAGATCAACCTGCCCGCGCTGCTGCTGGCGCTGATTCCGCTGGCGGTGTTCGCGGTGCTGGTGCAACGGCGGGTGCGTTCGCCGTGGATCTTGATCCCGCTGGCGGTGGCCACCTGGTCGTTGGTGCACGAGTCCGGGGTGCACGCCACGGTCGCCGGGGTGCTGCTCGGGTTCGTCGTGCCGGTGCTGCGCAACGAACGCGACGCGGGCGACTCGGGGATGGGCCTGGCCGAGTATTTCGAGCATCTGGTGCGACCGGTATCCGCCGGTTTCGCGGTGCCGGTCTTCGCGTTCTTCGCCGCCGGGGTGACCTTCGGGGGCTATGACGGATTGGTGACAGCGCTGCGCGACCCGGTCGCTCTGGGCATCGTGGGAGGCCTGGTGGTCGGCAAGGCGGTGGGGGTGTTCGGAACCACCCGGCTGATCGCGGCGGTGACCCGCGCCAGCCTGGACTCGTCATTGCGCTGGATCGACGTCTTCGGGGTCTCGCTGCTGGCCGGTATCGGGTTCACCGTCTCCCTGCTGATCGGCGAATTGGCGTACGACGCCGACTCTTCGCGGCAGGCGGTGGTGAAGGTGGCGGTGCTCACCGGATCTTTGCTGGCCGCATTCCTGGCCGCCATCGTGCTGCGTATCCGAAATCAGCATTACCGCTCTGTCTTCGAGCTGGAAACCTGCGACGACGACCGCGACGGTGTGCCCGACATCTACATGTCAGAGGACGAGGGCGGTGGCAACCGTGCGTAGACTGAGCCAATGCTCGAACAGGTCCGCGGCCCCGCTGATCTGCAGCGCTTGTCCCAGGACGAGCTGGCGCAACTGGCGGGGGAGATTCGTCAGTTCCTGATCCACAAGGTGGCTGCCACCGGCGGACACCTGGGACCTAACCTCGGCGTGGTCGAACTGACGCTGGCGCTGCACCGGGTGTTCGACTCTCCGTTCGATCCGATCATCTTCGACACTGGGCATCAGGCCTACGTGCACAAGATGCTGACCGGGCGTAGCGGGGACTTCGACACCCTGCGGATGAAGGGCGGTCTCTCCGGCTACCCGGCGCGGGCGGAGAGCGAGCACGACTGGGTCGAGTCCAGCCACGCCTCGGCAGCGTTGTCCTACGCCGACGGACTGGCCAAAGCCTTCGAACTGACCGGCCAGTGCAATCGCCACATCGTCGCGGTCGTCGGCGACGGCGCGCTGACCGGTGGCATGTGCTGGGAAGCGCTGAACAACATCGCCGCCGGCAAACGCCCGGTCGTCATCGTCGTCAACGACAACGGCCGCAGCTACGCACCGACTATCGGCGGACTGGCCGAACACCTCGCCGGTCTGCGCCTGCAACCCGCCTACGAGCGGCTGCTGGAGCGCGGCCGCAGCGCGCTGCGGTCCATCCCGGTGATCGGCCCGGTCTGCTTCCAGGCCATCCATAGCGTGAAAGCGGGCATTAAAGACGCCGTCTCGCCCCAGGCGATGTTCTCCGACCTGGGCTTGAAGTACGTCGGACCCATCGACGGGCACGACGAGCACGCGGTGGAGACCGCGCTGCGCCACGCCCGCGGCTACAACCGGCCGGTGATCGTGCACGTTGTCACCCGCAAGGGCATGGGTTACGCCCCGGCGGAGAACGACGAGGCCGAACAAATGCACGCCTGCGGCGTCATCGACCCGGAGACCGGTCAGGCCACCAAGATTGCGGCGCCGGGATGGACCTCGGTGTTCTCCGACGCCCTGATCGCCCATGCGGGCGCCCGCCGGGACATCGTGGCCATCACCGCCGCCATGCCCGGGCCCACCGGCCTCGCCGCCTTCGGAGATCGCTACCCTGACCGGCTCTTTGACGTCGGTATCGCCGAGCAGCACGCGGTGACCTCAGCGGCCGGCTTGGCGATGGGCGGACTGCATCCGGTGGTCGCGGTGTACTCGACCTTCCTCAACCGGGCCTTCGACCAGCTTTTGATGGACGTCGCGCTGCACAAGCTGCCGGTCACCCTGGTGCTCGACCGGGCCGGTGTCACCGGCAACGACGGCGCCAGCCACAACGGCATGTGGGATCTGTCGGTGCTCAACATCGTTCCGGGTATGCGGGTGGCCGCCCCGCGCGACGGCACCCGGCTGCGTGAGGAACTCGGCGAGGCGCTGGACATCGACGACGGCCCCACCGCGATCCGCTTCCCGAAAGGCGATGTCGGCGAGGACATTCCGGCGCTGGAGCGGATCGGCGGAGTCGACGTGCTGGCCCGGCCCGCCGAGGAGCTGGCTTCCGACGTGCTGATGGTGGCGGTCGGTCCGTTCGCCGGGATGGCGCTGAAAGTCGCCGATCGCCTGCGCAGACAGGGCATCGGCGTCACCGTGGTGGACCCGCGGTGGGTGCTGCCGGTTCCCCAGGAGCTAGGAGCCCTGGCCGCCGTGCACAAGCTGGTGGTCACCATCGAGGACAGCGGCGTCCGCGGCGGCGCCGGCTCCGCGGTGTCCGCGGCGCTGCGCGCCGCCGACATCGATGTGCCATGCCGGGATGTCGCGGTGCCGCAACGGTTCCTCGACCATGCGTCGCGCTCGGAGGTGCTCGACGAGATCGGGCTGACCGATCGGAACGTCGCCCGCCAGGTCACCGGCTGGGTGGCTGCGCTCGGGGCGTATCAGGAGTCGGTCGCCGAGCAGATCGACTAACGCGCCGGGGCGAGTCGCCTAAGCCTGCTTGGTCCCTGCCTCGGTCACTGCTTCGGCCAGTACCGGGACCACCAGCTCGCGCTGCCACGGCCGGGCGCCGCCGTCGCGCACGAATTCGTCCACCGCGCCGGCGTTGTCGGCGGCGTTCTCGCCACGGCCCGGCCAGTCCCAGCACAGCCGCCGCAGTAGCTCGGGGGACAGCAGATTCTCGGTGGGCACCCCGACCCGCTGGGACAGCTCCGACAACGCGGCGCGGGCGGCCTCTAAGCGCACGGCGGCCTCCGGCTTGCGTTTGGCCCACCGCACCGGTGGTGGGGGGCCGCCGTTATCCTCGGCGATATCGGGCGCCTGCCCGCCGCTGCGGGCGGTTGCCAGCGCGTCCAGCCACACCTGCGCGGTCCGGCGTTGCTGCTTGCCCCCGAAAACCGGCAGAGCCAGTAGTTCCTCGACGGTCTTGGGGTCGGCCGCCGCGGCGGCGATAATCGCGGTGTCGGGCAGGATCCGCCCCGGGGCGATATCGCGACTGCGAGCGATCCGGTCCCGGGTGGTCCACAGTTCCCGCACCGCCGCCAGCCCCGCCGCCGTGCGGATCTTGTGGATGGCCGAGGTCTTGCGCCAGCGGTCCCGTCGGGTGGGGGAGCTCTGAGCGCAGCGCAGGTACTCGAATTCCTGTGCAGCCCAATCGCTTTTGCCCTGTACGTCCAGCACGCCGGCGATCGCCGCGCGCAACTCGATGAGCACTTCGACGTCCAGCGCGGCGTAGTTGAGCCAGGCCGCCGGCAGTGGCCGCTTTGACCAGTCCGCGGCACCGTGGCCCTTGGCAAGCCCCAGCCCCAGCAGCCGTTCCACCATGGCGGCGAGGTTCACCCGCTCGAAGCCGGCCAGCCGGCCCGCCAGTTCGGTGTCGTACAGCCTCGGCGGACGCAGGCCGACCTCGGCCAGGCAGGGCAGGTCCTGATCGGCGGCGTGCAGAATCCATTCGTCCTCGGCGAGGACCTCGGCCAGCGGCCCGAGGGCGTCGATCGAGCTGCCGCCGTGGTTGACCGGGTCGATGAGCACCGTCCCGGCGCCGGTGCGCCGGATCTGGATCAGGTAGGCCCGGTTGGAGTACCGGAACCCCGACGCGCGCTCGGCATCGACCGCGAAGGGACCGCTGCCGGCAGCCAATTGGTTTGCGGCGCTGGCGATTTCGTCTGCACTGACGGCCACTTCGGGAACGCCTTCGGCGGGGGCTGCCAGCGGGACCGCCGTCGGCGGAGCCGGGGTGTCGTCCAGTTCTGCCATGTCAGGCGCGGGAGCGGGGACGGGAACTCAGGTCGGTAACCCCTACCGGCGGCAGTCCCGCCGCGTGTTCGAGCACCTCGCAGAACGCCTGAACGTGCGCGTCCAGAGCCGGTGTGGTGGCGGTCCAGGAGGCGCGCACCTCGAGCTGATGGGCGCGGGGGGGTCCGGAGAGGTCGCCGTAGCGCACCGAGGTGGTGGCTGTGACGGTCCCGCCGAGCGCGGTGACATGCTCCTCGCGCTCCTGCAGCGCATCCACCAGCCAGCTCCAGGCCACCTCGGGCAGCAGCGGGTCCACCGCCTCGCTGGAGTCCAGGTCGGCCTGAATGTAGGCCACCAGGCGCATGGTGCCGTCCCATGCGTCGGAGCCCTCCGGGTCGTGCAGCAGGATCAGCCGGCCGAACGCGTCGCCCTCGGAGCTTTCCGGAATGATGTCGGGCTCTGGGCGGCGCACCTCCGCGCCCAGCGCATAGCTGTACGGCGCGAGGCGCTGAGGTGGGCGGATCGGGCCGAGCTCGATCTCGGGCCGCACCTTGGCGGCGTTCATGGCTGCCACGGCCTCGCGGAACTGTTGAGGCTCCGCGTCGGTCACTTCACCGACGGTAGCCTCAACCAGCGAGGCGTGCAGTCAGGCGCGCCGTGGCAGCATGGTGCCGGTGAGTACCCGCCGCCACCTGCCCGAGGCGCCGTATCTGGCCGCCGCCACCGGCCGTAAACCGGCCCAGATTCCGGTCTGGTTCATGCGGCAGGCCGGCCGATCGCTGCCGGAGTATCGAGTGCTGCGGGCCAAGAACACCATGATGCAAGCCTGCTTCGACCCGGAGCTGATCTGCGAGATCACTCTGCAGCCGGTCCGCCGGCACGGCGTCGACGCGGCGATCCTGTTCTCCGACATCGTCGTGCCGCTGCGGGGCGCCGGGGTGGACGTCGACATCGTGCCCGACGTCGGGCCGGTGATCGCCAGCCCGGTGCGCACCGCCGCCGACGTCGCCGCCCTGCGCGCTCTGGACCCGCACCGGGTGGCCGCGGTGGGCCAGGCGGTAGGCCTGCTGGTCGACTCGCTGGGGGAGGTGCCGCTGATCGGCTTCGCCGGCGCGCCGTTCACCCTGGCCTCCTACCTGGTCGAGGGCGGCCCGAGCAAGAACCATGAGCGCACCAAGGCCATGATGCTGGCCGATCCGACCACCTGGCATTCGCTGATGGAGACCCTCGCCGGGGTGACGCTGGAGTTCCTGCGAGTCCAGCTCGACGCCGGGGTGGACGCCATTCAGCTGTTCGACTCCTGGGCCGGCACGTTGTCACTGGCCGACTACCGCACCTACGTGCTGCCGCACAGCGCGCGGGTGTTCGCCGCGCTGGCCGACTACGGCGTGCCGATGACCCATTTCGGGGTCGGGACGGCCGAGCTGCTCGGCGCCATGGGCCAGGCCGGGGCGAGCGTGGTCGGAGTGGACTGGCGGACGTCGCTGACCGACGCCGCCGCGCGGGTCGAGCCGGGCAAGGCGCTGCAGGGAAATCTGGACCCGGTGGTGCTGCTGGCCGGCTGGCCGGTGGTGGAGAAGGCCGCCCGCAACGTGGTCGACGACGGCCGGCGCGCAGTGGACGCCGGTGCGGCCGGACACATCTTCAACCTCGGTCACGGCGTGCTGCCGGCCACCGACCCGGGCGTGCTCACCGATCTGGTGGCGCTGGTGCACTCGTTGTGACAGCCACCTATGCCGTTGTCGGAGGCGGCATTTCGGGTCTGGTGACCGCCTACCGGATTCGTGCCGCCGCCGGCCCGGACGCCACCATCCTGGTGTTCGACCCCGCTGACCGGCTCGGAGGGGTGCTGCGCACCGAAACGCTGTGCGGTACGCCGATGGACATCGGCGCCGAGGCGTTCGTGGCCCGTCGGCGCGAGGTGCCCGCGCTGCTCGGCGAACTGGGCCTGGCCGACCGTCTGATCACCCCCACCGGGGTGCGGCCCACCATCTACGCCGGAGGCCGGCTGCACCCGCTGCCGCCCGGGGCGGTCAACGGCGTCCCGAGCACGCCCGAGTCGGTGGCCGGTCTGGTGGACCAGCAGACCGTCGCCCGGATGGCGGGCGAACCCGACCGTCCACTGGACTGGCAGCCCGGCGGCGATCCCGCCGTCGGTCAGGTGGTGGCCGACCGGTTCGGCGAACAGGTGGTGACCCGGTCGGTGGACCCCATGCTGTCGGGGGTGTACGCCGGGTCGGCGACGACCATCGGGATTCGCTCGGCGGTGCCGACCGTCGCCGCGGCGCTGGACGCGGGGGCGCCCAGCCTGACCGCGGCGGTCCGAAAAGTGTTGCCCGGCAGCACCAGTGGCCCGGTGTTCGGCGCGATCGCCGGTGGCTACCGGGTGCTGCTCGACGAGCTGGTGGCCCGCAGCGCACTCGAATGGGTGCAGGCGCCGGTGGACCACATGTACGCCGACTTTCGCGGCTGGACCCTGGCCGACGCCACCGGCCGGACTTGGCGTGCCGACGCCGTCGTCGTCGCGCTGCCGGCCCCGCACACCGCCGCCCTGCTCGACGACATCGCCCCGGCGTCGGCGGCCGCAGCTGCCCGGATTCCGGTGGCCTCCTCGGTGGTGTTGGCCATGGGCGTGGCCGCCGGGACGCCGTTCCCGCCGCAGTCCGGCGTGCTGGTTGCCACGGGTGAGCCCCTGCACGCCAAGGCCATCACCCTGTCCAGCCGCAAGTGGGGCGGCGGCGGTGCGGCCGAACTCCTGCGGATGTCGTTCGGCCGGTTCGGTGACGACATCGCCCGGGAGACCTCCGACGAGGAGCTGCTGGCCTGGGCGGCAGAGGATCTGCACAGCGTGTTCGGCATCGCCGCCGATCCGATCGAGGCGCTGGTGCACCGATGGATCGACGCGCTGCCGCAGTACGGACCCGGACACGCCGACCTCGCCGCCGCCGTGCGCGCCGGCCTGCCGCCGGGGGTGGCGGTGACAGGCAACTTCCTCGACGGGGTGGGTGTGCCCGCGTGCCTGGTCGCGGCCGGGCGGGCCGCCGACGCGGTGGTGGCCGCGGCTACCGTCTGATTGCCGCTGCCCGCGCGGCTACCGTCTGATTGCCGCTGCCCGCGGCTACCGTCTGATTGCCGCTGCCCGCGGCTACCGTCTGATTGCCGCTGCCCGCGGCGGGGCGCCGGTAGCCGCGTGGCACCATGGGTGCCATGGCGCGACTGGACTACGACGCACTCAACTCCACCGTCCGCTACGTGATGTTCTCGGCGTTCGCCGTGCGGCCCGGAGTGCTCGGCTACGACGAGGATTCCCGTGCCGCCGTGGCCGACGAGACCGCGACGTTCCTCAAGCAGCAGGAAGAACGTGGCGTGGTGATCCGCGGCATCTACGACGTGGCCGGCATGCGGGCCGACGCGGAGTTCATGATCTGGACGCACGCCGAGCGGGTGGAGGATCTGCAGGCCACCTACAGCGACTTCCGGCGCACCACCGCGCTGGGCCGCGCCACCAGCCCGGTGTGGAGCACCGTCGCGCTGCACCGCCCGGCGGAGTTCAACAAGAGCCACGTGCCGGCTTTCCTGGCAGGTGAGGAGCCGGGCAACTACGTGTGCGTCTACCCGTTCGTGCGGTCGCTGGACTGGTACCTGCTGCCCGACGACGAGCGCCGCAAGATGCTGGCCGACCACGGCATGGCCGCTCGCAGCTACAAAGACGTCCGCGCCAACACCGTCCCGGCCTTCGCCCTGGGCGACTACGAGTGGATCCTGGCCTTCGAGGCGCCGGAGCTGCACCGCATCGTCGATCTCATGCGTGACCTGCGCGCCACCGAGGCGCGCCGGCACGTGCGGGAGGAGATCCCGTTCTTTACCGGCCCGCGGGTCGGGGTGGAGGAATTGGTAGCGCGGCTTCCGTGACCGCAAACACGATTGTGAAACGCCACCCCAACTTCTGACTGCCGTGCCACAATCGCCACATGGACATGACCCCTGTGCTGATCATCTCCTCGGCAGTCGTTCTCATCGGGCTGATCTGGTTAGCGCTGCGCATCACCATTAAGCGCGACCGACAGACCATCCAAGAGGACATGGACGAGCCGCATGAGATCGAGGCGTACAGGAAACGCTGGGGTGACAAAAAGTAACCCTGGCTCAGAAGGGTGGGTCGTCGGCATCCGACCCGCTCAGTCAACCGCTCCAACCGCATCGCGCGCGAACGTTACGTCGCGGCATCATTTCGGCATGCCGGCGAGTGATCGTCGGCTCCGATTCCTCGGACCCGTTGTGGTCGCTGCACGCCGACATCATCCGCCAGTTCCTGGCCGGCGGGCGGTCTGACCTGCGACGAGGCGGTGACGGTGAACAGGTCGGGTCGGCGCAGGTCCTGGGAGATCACGACAGCGGTGGCCGGCGGCGGTGCGGTCTGTGGGCGGCGGAGCTGAGGCGTTCTCCGTCGTGATCGTCCGGCTTGTCGGTGAGTACCCTCAGCTCTGCGGCACCAGTTTCAGCGAGATCGAGTTGATGCAGTACCGCTGATCCGTCGGGGTCGGGTAGCCCTCGCCCTCGAAGACGTGCCCCAGGTGGCTGTGGCAGTTGGCGCACAGCACCTCTACCCGGCGCATGCCCATGGAGTCGTCGGGCCGTAGCACCACCGCGTCGGAGTCGGCCGGGTCGAAGAACGACGGCCACCCGCAGTGCGACTCGAACTTCTCGGTGCTGCGGAACAAATCCGCCCCGCACGCCCGGCACTGGTAGACGCCCTCGGTCTTGGTGTCGGTGTACTCGCCGGTGAACGGCCGCTCGGTGCCGGCCTGCCGCAGGACGTGAAACTCCTCAGGGCTCAGCCGCGCACGCCACTCGGAATCCGAAAGCTGAAGTTTGGGCAGCAGGTTGGGCTCAGAACTCATGAACCAACGCTAGCCGGGACCCGCCGCGGCGTCATCCACGCCGGGTCGATGCCGGCGTCTGGATCGGCGGCCAGCCGGCCTTCGGCTTTGGCGTCGAGGTAGCGGTAGTACAGCACGCAGAACACCACGATCAGCATCAACGACCAGCCATAGGTGATCTTCATGTACTCCAGGAACCGCCCGGTGGTGGGCCACCGCCACATCAGCCAACGATCCAGCGTCAGGAAACCGTAAGTGGCCAGCCAGGCCGGCCAGTTGCGCAGCACCGAGTTAGGCAGCACCACCGTCATCAGGAACGGGAACAGCATCATCGAGTAGTAGCCCTGCGCCAGCGACAGCACCAGCCATGACGCGATCAGCAGCACCCCTGAGGACGTCAGCGCCCAGAAGAAGGGGTCGCGCTGGTGGTAGTAGCGGTAGAGCAGCCACAAGCTGGCCGCCGCCAGCACCACGAACAGCAGTCGCAACGCGGTGATCAGCCACATCGGCAGCCCGTAGTAGACACCGTTGCCCAACACCGAGGAGTTGAAGTAGTCCCGCGTCGACAGGATGTAGGGGATCGTGCGGCGGATGAAGCTGCCGCGGTCGACCACCAGCTGCCAGGCCACCGCGTTGAACGCCAGCGGTACCGCCGCCGCGGCGGCAAGCACCCGCCACTGCCGGTTCAGCAGCGGCAGCAGAAGCAGCACCGCCAGCACCGGTTTGACTGTCAGCGACAGGCCGATGGCGATCCCCGACAGCCATTCTCGGCTCACCCGTCCGTCGAGCAGCCACAGCAGGAACAGCACCTCGCACAACAGGATGCAGCCGTTGATGTTGGTGAACACCAGGGTGTTCGTCACCGACTCGGTGACGAACGCGGCCGCCAGCAGCGCGGGCAGCGCCGGCGACCGCATGGAGAACTTGAACAGCCGGACCAGGAAATAGCAGGCCGCGATGATGGCCACCGTGTTGAGCACGATGAACCAGTTGCGGGCGGCGTAGATGCTGTCGAAGTAGCCGAACGGCGCCATCAACAGGGTGCCGCCAGGGGGGTAGAGGTAGTGCGGGTCCACCTCGGTGAAGACGTCGGTGTACACCGGCTGGTGATCCCGGAACCGTCGCACGGCCCAGTAGACGGGAGCCCAGTCGTCGGTGATGTAGCCGTTGGAGGTCAGCACATAGCCGCGGTGGATGATCGACATGATCGCGATCGGCCACAACGCGGTCCGCACCACGTCCTGGGTACTCGGTGGGCTGGTTCGCGGACCGAATACCTTTCGCAGCAGCGAGGAGTCAGCGGAAACCACGATCCGCACCGTACACCGGCGTGGCGCCCGCGCCGGTCAGGCGGGGCAGAAGGTGTCGGTCGGCGGCATGGCGCCGCTGTCGAGATAGGACATCAGCGGCCCCGTCGCGCAGGAGCTGTAGACGACGGCCCCGTGCCCGGTGCCCTGCCAGATCACCCGCCTGCTGGTGGCGCCGGCGTTGATCATGGTCGCCGCCGCCGCGGCCACTCCCTGGGAACCGGCGATCGGATCTTCCTGAACACCGAGCAGCAGGGCGTTGACCTTGAGGTCCTTGGGTTCCTTCGGCGCCGACCCGCTGGGCCAGTTCAGGCACTTCACCAGGCTCAGCGCGCCGACGGTGCCGAACTGCGGGTAGGTCTTGCCCCAGGCGACGACGAGTTCGCGCACCCGGTCCGGGCTGGGGCGGTTGAGGGCGTCGCTGCAGGTGTTGACGAACTGGCCGTCCGTGCCGCGCAGTGCATCGGTCCGGTTGACCAGGCTGTTGAGCAGGTTGGTGTCGCCGGTGCGGGCGGCGTTCAGCGCGTCGGACAGCTTGACGGTGTTGGCGATTCGGTCGCCGGTCGGATAGCCCAGTGCGGTGATGATCGCGTTGGCCAGCGCCGACACCGACATCCCACCCGGCCCGCGACCGGTGCGGGCTGCAGCGAGCAGTCCGTCGACCGCGCCCTTCGGGTCCGGGCCGAGCGAACAGTTCACCGCCACGCACTGGCCGGCGAAGGCGTCCAGCGCACTCTGCTGGGCCTTGACCTGATCCTCGGCGATGGCCTCGGCGCCGGCGCCCGGCGGAATGGGGGAGTCCAGCACCAGCCGGGCCACCTTCTCCGGGTGGGAGCCGGCGTAGGCCAGCGCCACCTGGGCGCCGTTGCCGATGCCGAGCAGGGCCAGTCCGGGCACGTCCCAGGTGCTGCGCAACCGTTCCAGATCCTCGGCGGCGCGGGCGTTGTCGTAGGACGAATCGCCGGGAGCCAGGGCGTCGGTGCAGCTGGTGGTGGCCGTCAGGGTGATCTGGCCCAGCGCGGCCACGGGGTCGTCGCCCGACTCGAACTGGGCTTGTTCGCGCATCTGCTTGCGGTCAAACTCGTCGCGGCAGGCGATTGGGCTGGACATCCCGATGCCGCGCCGGTCCACCGCCACGATGGGGTGTTTGACCAGAACGTCGCCGGCCGAGCGGTTCAGCCACACCGGCAACTGCAGCGACGACGGCAGTTCAGAGCCGGTGGTGAACACCAGGGGAGCGGCGTCGGGCGGGGTCTGCGGCCCGCGGGCCCGCATGACGCCGATGGTCACGGTGCCGGTGGCCCCGCTGATCGGATCCAGGTCGGCGTCGTACTCGGCGCACTCCAGCGACATGCCGGGGACGGGTTTGGCGCCGGCGTCCCCGAAAGCCTTGGCGGTGCAATCCTTCCAGGCCAGATCGTTCTTGGGGGCCAGCAGCTCCGGTGCACCGCCGGCGGCGTTGCTGGTCTCCGTGACCGCGCCGGGGTTGCGGGCGGAGTCGGTGGCGAACTGCGGATTGGCCGCGAGCCAGGGTGCGCAGCCGGTGAGCACAGCCGCGGCAGTGCCCACGCTGACCGCGGTTAAGACCCGACCCTGCCGACGCATGCCCACCACAGTAGCGACGCGTATCACCGCCGGGTCGATACAGTCCGTGCATGCCCGGGCACCTGGTGGATCGTCATCCCACGGTCTCCCCGCAGCGGCTGATCGCCGGGCTGGTGCCGCCTCCCACCTTCACCGACGTCAGCTTCGAGAGCTACCGGCCCGACCCGGCCGAACCGACTCAGGCCGCCGCGGTGGCGTCGTGTCTGAGTTTCTGCGACGAGGCGGTGCGTCGCCGGGCGGGGCGGCGCAAGCTGTTCGGCAAGCGCGAGACGCTGCCCGGCGTGGGGCTGTACCTGGACGGCGGCTTCGGGGTGGGCAAGACCCACTTGCTGGCGTCGGCGTATCACCGGCTACCGGACTCCGCCGAACACCCCAAGGCGTTCGCCACCTTCGGCGAACTGACCCAGCTGGCCGGCGTGTTCGGATTCGTCGAATGCATCGACCTGCTCGCCGACTACACCGTGGTGTGCATCGACGAATTCGAACTCGACGACCCGGGCAACACCACCCTGATCTCCCGGATGCTCTCGCAGCTGGTCGAGCGCGGGGTCTCGGTCGCCGCGACGTCGAACACCCTGCCTGAGCAACTGGGCGAGGGGCGGTTCGCCGCGCAGGACTTCCTGCGCGAGATCAACACGCTGGCAAGCATTTTCACCACGGTGCGAATCGAGGGTCCGGACTACCGGCACCGCGGGTTGCCGCCGGCGCCCGAGCCGCTCTCCGACGACGACGTGCGGGCCCGGGCCGAGGCGCTGCCCGGTGCCACCCTGGACGACTTCGATCAGCTGTGCGACCACCTGGCCACCATGCATCCGTCGCGCTATCTGGCGCTGATCGAGGGCGTATCGGCGGTGCACATCACCGGCGTTCATCGGCTCGACGACCAGAGTGTGGCGCTGCGGCTGGTGTCGCTGACCGACCGGCTGTACGACGCCGGCATCCCGGTGGTGTCGTCCGGGGCCAAACTGGACACCCTGTTCCCCCCGGAGATGCTCGACGGGGGCTACCGGAAGAAGTACCTGCGGGCCACCTCCCGGCTGCTCGCGCTGAGTGCCTAGACGTACCTAGAAACGTACCTAGACCGTGCGAACCATCACGAAGTCGTCCTCGGTGCCGTTGCCCAGCCGGAACGTGCGGGCGCCGGTGACCGCGAAGCCGTGCTTGCCGTAAAAGCGTTGGGCACGTTGGTTTGTCTGATTGACTCCCAGCCACACCGCCGCCGCGCCGTCGGCCTCGGCCCAGTCGAGTCCGGACTGCATCAGCGACGCCGCCGCGCCGCTGCGGTGATGGGTCGCCAGCACGTACATCTTGGACAGCTCCACCGCCGGCCGCGGGCCGACGGCGGCGTCGACGTCCGGGTCGTCACCGACGCCGCGCACCAACATGGCGTAGCCGACGATCCGGCCGTCCTCTCGGGCCACCAGGACGATCCGGTCCGGATCAGCCAGGTGCTCGGCGAACGCTCGCGCGGACAGGTGCGCGGCGATATGGGCGGCGATCTCGGCGGGATCGGCCGCCGGCGGGCAGGCCAGCGGAAAGGTGGTCGCCGCGACCTCGGCCAGTTCGGCGCCCTCGGCGCCGCGTGCGCGGGTGACCGACATCGACACCCCAGCATGCTGACACACCGGTGCGCGAGGTTCGACCACCCCTGCCACGGGTATCCGTCTGCCCAACAGCGACGACTGGAGGAGAATCCGAATCAGCCGGTCTTTGGCCATCCACTGCACCGGCGGGTCGCTGGTTTCCTAGACTCGAACCATGGCAGGCCTGTACAAATCCCAAGAGCGCTACGACCTCGGCAAGATCGAGAACCGAGCCGCATCGGTACCGGTGATGTTCCGCAACCGCGTCGCGGCGACGCCGACCACCGAGGCGTTCCGGTATCCCAAGGGCGGCGGTGGTTGGGAGAGCGTGACCTGGCGCCAGGTCGGCGACCGCGTCGATAACATTGCGGCCGGTTTGATCTCGCTGGGCATCAACCCCGAGGAGCGGGTGGCGCTGGCGTCAGGCACCCGCTACGAGTGGGTGGTCGCCGATTTCGGGATCCTGGCCGCCGGTGCGGCGACCACCACCGTCTACCCGACCACCAACGCCGAGGACGTCGCCTACATCGTCGCCAATTCCGGCAGCCGCATCGTGGTCGCCGAGGACCAGACTCAGGTGGACAAGTTGCGCGCGAAGCGCGATGACCTGCCCGCCGTGGACAAGGTCGTCATCATTGACGGCGAGGGCGACGGCGAGGGCGACGGCGACTGGGTGATCAGCCTCGCCGACCTCGAAGAGCGGGGCCGCCAACTGCTCGCCGAGTCGCCGACCGTCGTCAACGACCGCATCAACGCCATCCGGCCCGACCAGCTGGCCACCCTGATCTACACCTCCGGCACCACCGGTAAGCCCAAAGGGGTCCGGCTGCTGCAGAAGTCGTGGACCTACACCGCGGCGGCGATGGATGCCCTGGGTGTGCTGTCCGACAAGGACCTCAACTATCTCTGGCTGCCGCTGTCGCATTCGTTCGGCAAGGTGATGCTGGCGCTGCCATTGTCCATCGGATTTCCCACCGTCATCGACGGCCGGGTGGACAAGATCGTGGAGAACCTGGCGATCATCCGCCCGACGATCATGGGCGCGGTCCCGCGCATCTTCGAGAAGGTGCATGGCCGGATCAACGAGATGATGGCCAAAGAGGGCGGCGTCAAGAAGAGAATGTTCGACTGGGCGGTCGGCGTGGGCGTTCAGGTGTCGCGGGTCCGGCAGGCCGGGCAGAGCGTCAACCCGATTCTGGCCGCGCAGTACAAACTCGCCGACAAACTGGTGCTGTCGAAGATCCGTGACCGCTTCGGTGGGCGCCTGCGGTTCTTCATCTCCGGGTCGGCGGCGTTGGACCGCGAGATCGCGCAGTGGTTCGACGCCATCGGCATCGTGGTGCTGGAGGGTTACGGACTCACCGAAACCTCCGCGGCCTCCGTGCTGAACCGGCCGAACGCCTACCGGTTCGGCACCGTCGGCTGGACCTTCCCGCAGACCGAGGTAAAGATCGCCGAGGACGGCGAGATCATGCTCAAGGGTCCGGGTGTCATGGAGGGCTACCACGACATGCCTGAAGCCACCGCCGAGACGATCGAGCCCGACGGCTGGTTCCACACCGGCGACATCGGCGAACTCGACGCCGAGGGCTTCCTGCGGATCACCGACCGCAAGAAGGACATGTTCAAGACCTCGCAGGGTAAATACGTTGCGCCGTCGGCGATTTCGGCTCAGTTCAAGGGCATCTGCCCGTTTGCCAGCGAGATCGTGGTGTACGGCGAGAGCAAGCCGTACTGCGTGGCTCTGGTCAGCCTGGACGCCGACGGCGTCAAGGATTGGGCGGCCGCCAACGGACTGGGCGGCAAGTCGTTCGCCGAGATCGCCCGCGATCCCAAGACCTACGCCGCCGTCGAAGGCTACGTCGAGGAGCTCAACAAGCACCTCAACCGGTGGGAGCAGGTCAAGAAGTTCGCCATCATCGACCGCGAACTGACCGTCGAGAACGGCGACCTGACCCCCAGCCTCAAACTCAAGCGCAAGGTCGTCGTCGACAACTTCCAGGACAAGATCGAGGGTCTGTACGCCTGATTCCGTCGTTGCCCGCACGCACGGCGAGCCGGATCAGCCGGCTCGCTGGGACCGGGGACTGACCCGGCACGTCGTCGACCTGCTGCGGCCGGTGCTCAAGGTGTATCACCGCGCCAGAGTGTTTGGCTTGGAACGCATTCCGTCGGGTCGATGTCTATTGGTGGGCAACCACTCCGGCGGGCTGCTCACCCCGGACTTCGCAATCTTCGCGGTGGACTACTACGAGCGGTTCGGCTACGACAAGCCGCTGTACGTGCTCGGGCACGACTCGATGTTCCACGGGCCGGCGGCTGACCTGCTCCCGCATCTGGGAGTGATTCAGGCCAGCCCCGAGAACGCCGCCGCGGCCCTGGCAACCGATTCGGCCGTGATGGTGTATCCGGGCGGCGATATGGAGGTCTACCGGCCCACGGTCGAGGAGAACGTCATCGACTTCGCCGGCCACACCGGCTATGTCCAAACCGCCGCCGATGCCGGGGCGCCCATCGTCCCGGTGGTGTCGATTGGTGGGCAGGAGACGCAGATGTACCTCAGTCGGGGCCGGTGGCTGGCCCGGGCGCTGCGGGTGAATCGGTGGGAGCGCCGCGTCTTGCGCACCGACATCCTGCCGGTCACGTTCGGGTTCCCGTTCGGCCTGAGCGTGCTGATCCCGGTCAACATGCCGCTGCCGTCGAAGATCGTCACCCAGGTCCTCGACCCGATCGACGTGGTGGGGCAGTGGGGGCCGCATCCCGATCCGGAGAAGGTGGACGGCCGCATCCGCCGGGAGATGCAGGCCGAACTTGACCGACTGCGCCGCCGCCGGCGACTGCCGCTCATCGGCTGAGTTCGCCGTTTTTGTATTTGAGCCTTAGCCTCAGGGGAGCCATGACGGTGACTATTCGCCCCCGCGACCCAGATCCGGGGCCGAAAGCGCTAGGCGGTGCCGCAGGAACAGGTCGGCCCGCAGCTACACGGCGAACAGGTGCAGTTCTGGTTGGTGCAGGCGGTGCTGTCCTGCCCGCAGTTGCAGCCCGGCCCGCAGGTGCACGGTGAGCAGGTGCATGTGGGGTTCTCGCAAACGGTGGGTGCGCTCATAGACCAAGTTTGCCATGAGAATCACCCAGATCGAAGGGGTCAGCCGGCGCGGTCGTCGCGCTGCGCG